>NZ_BOMS01000051.1 GCF_016862315.1 Actinoplanes palleronii
CGCGCGAGGTCGGTTCGGAGGGCAAGCTCGGCGGTCAGGCCCAGGTCAAGGGCGTTTCCGGTACGTGGCGCGACCTCACCGACAACGTCAATCAGCTGGCCTCCACGCTGACCATCCAGCTCCGCGCGATCGCCGAGGTGTCCACCGCGGTGACCCGGGGTGACCTGACCCAGAGCGTCGCGGTCGAGGCGCAGGGCGAGGTGGCCGAGCTCAAGGACAACATCAACCGGATGATCGTGACGCTCCGCGACACCACCAAGACCAACGCGGAGCAGGGCTGGCTCGACTCGAACCTGGCCCGGATCGGTGGCCTGCTGCAGGGCCAGCGGGACGTCGGCGAGGTCTGCCGCATGATCATGACCGAGGTGACGCCGCTGGTGGACGCGCAGCTCGGCGCGTTCTTCCTGGTCGACAACGAGGAAGCGGTGATGCGCCTGCGGCTGGCCGCGGCGTACGGCTACGTGGCCCGCGATCACGAGGTGACGTTCGGGCCGGGCGAGGCGCTGGTCGGCCAGGCCGCGGTGTCCCGCCGCACGATCCGGGTCCGGGCCACCCACGACGGCATCCTGACCATGCGGTCCGGGTTGCTCGCGATGCCGCCGAACGACCTGGTGGTGCTGCCGGTGCTGTTCGAGGGCGAGATGCTCGGCGTGATCGAGTTCGCGTCGGTGGCCGCGTTCTCCGGGCTGCACCTGACGTTCCTGGAGCGGCTGGTCGCCACGATCGGGGTGGCGCTGAACACGATCCAGGCGAACCGGCGTACCGAGGAGTTGCTGACCCAGTCGCAGCGCCTGGCCCGGGAGATGCAGGACCAGTCGGCCGAGCTGCAGCGCACCAACGCCGAGCTGGAGGACAAGGCCAAGCTGCTGAGCGACCAGAAGGCGAACATCGAGCTGAAGAACCGGGAGATCGAGCTGGCCCGGCTCGGCCTGGAGGAGAAGGCGCAGCAGCTGTCCCGCGCCAACACGTACAAATCCGAGTTCCTCGCCAACATGAGCCACGAGCTGCGCACCCCGCTGAACTCGCTGCTGCTGCTGGCCCGGCTGCTCGCGGACAACACCGATCAGAACCTCACCGACAAGCAGATCGAGTTCGCCCGCACCATCCACAGTGCCGGTTCCGACCTGCTGTCGCTGATCGACGACATCCTGGACCTGTCGAAGATCGAGGCCGGCCGGATGGACGTCGAGCCGGACGTGGTCGACTTCGACGGCATCCGCAGTTACGTCGAGCAGGCGTTCGCCCCGCAGGCCGAGGACAAGGGCCTGCGCTTCGAGGTGGAGCTGGCGCCCGGCCTGCCGGACTCGATCGTCACCGACCCGCAGCGGCTCCAGCAGATCCTGCGCAACCTGCTCTCCAACGCGGTCAAGTTCACCGACCACGGGTCGGTCACGCTGAGCATCTTCGCGGCGTCCCGTGAGTCCGACTCGGACGTTCCTTCGCTGGTCTCGGCGCAGGAGGTGGTGGCGTTCGCGGTCCGGGACACCGGCATCGGCATCTCGGACGAGAAACTGGCGATCATCTTCGAGCCGTTCCAGCAGGCCGACGGCACCACCACCCGCAAGTACGGCGGCACCGGCCTCGGCCTGTCGATCAGCCGGGAGTTCGCCGCGCTGCTCGGCGGCACCATCGCGGTCCGTTCGGTGGCCGGTGAGGGCTCGATCTTCACGCTCTACATGCCGGAGGCGCTGAGCCCGGACGCGATCCCGATGCCGGCCCTGCCCGCCGGGCTGCCGCCGGCCAAGGCGATCTCGGTCCGGCCGGCCCCGGCGCTGAAGATGCCGTCACTGATGGAGATGCCGTCGCTGGCCATGCCGCCTCGCCAGGAGGAACCGGCTCCGGCGAACCCGGCCGGCCGGCAGCTGGACGGCGCCACCGTGCTGATCGTCGACGACGACGTCCGCAACGTCTTCGCCCTGACCAGCGCCCTGGAGATGCACGGGCTGAACGTCCTGTACTCGGACAACGGGGTGGACGGCGTCCGGATCCTGAACGAGCATCCGGAGGTGGACATCGTGCTGATGGACGCGATGATGCCCGACCAGGACGGCTACGAGACGACCCGGGGAATTCGCCGCAATCAGCGTTTCCGGGACCTACCGGTAGTGTTCCTCACAGCGAAGGCGATGCCCGGTGACCGGGAGTCGGCCCTCGCCGCCGGCGCCAGTGACTACATCACCAAGCCGGTCGATCTGGACGAGTTGATCGAATTGATGGCGCGCTGGGTGAACGCGGAGACCACGGAACCGGAACGTGGCTGACCGAGTCTGATCTTCGGTCGCGGCTCTCGAGCCGCGGCCGGGCACGGGCTGGTGAGGCGACGTCGGAAGGAACGAGGTGAGCACGCGTGGGTGAGCGCGCCAAAGCACTGCTGGTCGACGACCGGCGGGACAACCTGCTGGCACTGGAAGCGATCCTGCAGGGTCTGCCGGTGACCGCGGTCGCGGTGGAGAGTGGCGAGGCCGCGCTCAAACAGCTGCTGACCGACGATTTCGCGGTGATCCTGCTCGACGCGCACATGCCCAACATGGACGGTTTCGAGACGGCCAGCCACATCAAACGGCGGGAGCGGACCCGGCACGTGCCGATCCTGTTCCTGACCGCGGCCGATCGGGACGCCCAGCTCGCCCTCCGGGGCTACGCGGTGGGCGCGGTGGATTACCTCACCAAGCCGTTCGACCCGTGGGTGCTGCGGGCCAAGGTCTCCATCTTCGTCGAGCTGTGGGTCAAGAACCAGCAGCTCAAGGCGGTTTCCGAGGCGACGAAGGAACGCGACTCGCAGTGGCTGCGACTGACCGAGACGGTCGACGAGGCAGCCCGGGTGCTGCGGGCCGGCGGCGCGGACGCGGCCACCGAGGCGCTCGCGCTGCTGGAGAAGGCCCGCTGGGGTAGCTGACCGCTCCATGTGACCTGGGTCACCAGAGGCAACGAAGTTGATCGTCCGCACCACAAGCGGTCGAAGCCTCATCCCCCAGGACGCTAGGAGCACCATGCGGCACGTACACCCCGACGACGCCCTCGCCGCGAGCCGTCGCCGCCGCCGGATGATCACGACCCTGGGCGCGGCCGGTGCCGCGGGTGCGGTCACCGCCCTGGTGGCGGTGCTCGTCCCGAACGCCTCGGCCAGCACGTCGTTCGACGCGAACTTCGAGGACGGCGCGAGCGGCTGGACCAAGTCCGGTGGCACCTGGGCCGTGGTGACCGACGGCTCGAAGGTCTACCAGCAGTCCAAGACGGACAGTGAGATCGCCCGGGTGTTCGCCGGCGAGACCTCGTGGGCCGACTACTCGGTGCAGGCCAAGGTCAAGGGTGTCAAGCTGGGCACCGGCCTGGCCGGTGTCGCGGCCCGGGCCAGCGGCTCGTCGACCATGTACCGGCTGGCCCTGCTGGGCGCCGGCAAGGCCGAACTGCAGGCGGTCAAGGGCAGCGCGGTCTCGGTGCTCGGCTCCGCCACGGTCAGCGGCCTGACCGCCTGGCACACCCTGCGGATCGACGCCTCGGGCAGCACGATCAAGGGGTACGTGGACGGCACGGCGATCGGCAGCGGCACCGGTGTGCTGCCCGGCACCGGCCGGATCGGCCTGATCACCAGCTTCGCGTCGGCCGAGTTCGACGACGTCGTGGTGTCCCCGGTGGCGGCCGCGTCCGCGTCCGCCACGGCGACCAAGACCGCGACCGCCAGCCCGACGGCGACCAAGACCGCGACGGCGAGCCCGACGGCGACGAAGACCGCGACCGCGAGCCCGACCAAGACCGCGTCCGCCACACCCACCGCCACCACGAGCGCCACGCCGACCGCGACCGCGTCGGCGTCCACCACCTGGCCGACCGCCAAGGGCGACAAGCCGGTGACCGCCACCATCGCGGTGACCGGCAGCTTCGACGGCGGCAACGTGCGCTACTCGGGCAGCGGCGCGCTCGGCACCGCCTCGCAGGACGAGGACCAGGGTCCGCTCTTCGAGCTGGCCGACGGCGCCACCCTGTCGAACGTGATCCTGGGTGACCCGGCCGCCGACGGCGTGCACTGCAAGGGCTCCTGCACGCTGACCAACGTCTGGTGGGAGAACGTCGGCGAGGACGCCGCGACGTTCAAGGGCGGCACCTCGGCGGTCTACACCGTCAACGGCGGCGGGGCCAAGGGCGCCGACGACAAGGTCTTCCAGCACAACGGCGGCGGCACGCTGACCATCAAGAACTTCCAGGTCAGCGACTACGGCAAGCTGTACCGCTCGTGCGGCAACTGCAAGACCCAGTACAAGCGCTCGGTGGTGGTGCAGAACGTGATCGCCACCGGCAAGGCCAAGGCGCTGGTCGGCATCAACACGAACTTCGGCGACACCGCGACGCTCTCCGGCATCACCGTGGTCGGGTCCGCGGACCTGAAGGTTTGCGTGAAGTTCAAGGGCAACAGCACCGGCGCCGAGCCGACCGAGGTCGGTACCGGCCCGGACGGCGTCAACTGCAAGTACTCGGCCTCCGACGTCACTTTCAAGTGAGGTAGTGGTGGCCGCCGGGTGCCAGCCCGGCGGCCACCGTCCGATTCCACCGCCGTGACCTGAAGGGTGCCGATGCGCGACGCCGCCTTCCACGCGTACTTCGAACGGCACCATGACTCGTTGTCGCGGCTGGCGTACCTGATGACCGGGGACGCCTCGGCCGCCGACGACCTCGCGGCGGACGCCATGACCGAGGTGTGGCGGCACTGGGACCGGGTGCAGGCGGCGGACGACCCGGCGGCGTACGGCCACGGGATCCTGATGAACCTGGCCCGCAACTGGATCCGCAAGCGCAGCCGGGAACGGCTGTTCTCGCTGGAAGTGCTCAAGCGGGCACCGGAGTCGGACGTTCCGGTCGTCCTGGACGTCCGTCGCGCCCTGGCCCGGCTGCCGCACCGGCGGCGGGCCTGCGTGGTCCTGCGGTACGCGTTCGACATGTCCGAACGTGAGGTGGCCAGCACCCTCGGGATCTCCGAGGGCACGGTGAAGAGCGCGACCTCACGCGGAGCGAAGCAATTGGCCGAGATGCTCGGCGGCAGTCTGGCTCGAATCAACGGTTGGGAGGCGGCGCGGTGACGGTCACCGAGAACGAGCTGCGCGCGCTGCTGCGCGCTGAGGCGGCAGCACATCAGCCCGACCGTGTCGTGATCCTGAACCGGGTCACCCAGACGGCGATGCGGAACGAGGCCGCGGCACGCGGGCGGGGTCCGCGGATCCGGATCGCCGGCGCGGCGGTCGCGGTGGCCGCGGTGTTCGGTGGTGGCGGCTTCGCCCAGTGGGCGCTGGCCGGCGGGCCGGACGAGGGTCGGCCCACGCCGCCGCCCCCGGCGGTCACCGCGTCGGTGGGCCCGGCGGTCACCGAGAACGCCACCCCGTCGCCGTCCGGCCCGGCCTCGCCCAGCACGCCGGCCAGCCGGTCGCCGGGCAGTCGCCGGCCCAGCAAGTCGGTGTCGCCGTCGGCGGCCGCGCCGGCCACCTCGGCCCCGGTCACGGACAGTGCCACGATGGGGCCGCTCTGGTCCGACGGCTCGGTCGACGTGGGTGGCGACACCCAGGCCAGCAGCGTGGTGACGATCCGGACCACCGAGCAGCTGACCGCGCTCGAGGTGACCATCCGGGTGGCGAAGACCGCCGAGCTGGTCGCCCGGGGCGGCAGCCAGCAGGTGCCCGGCGCGAGCGTGAACAGCAGCGTCACCGAGGAGGCCGGTGCGCTGGTGTACCGGTTCACGCTCTCGTCGGGGGACACGCTGGCGGCGGGGACGTACACGTTCTTCGCGCGGTACACGTACGCGTCAGGTGGCCGGGATGCCGGAGCCGACGCCTACACGGCCGCCGCGACCAGCGGATCCGGCACCGCGCTGGCGGTCAGCGGTGCCTTCGGCTGAGGTGTCGTCCACAGCCGACGTGATGCCCGCCGGGCTCTCAGGTGGATGTGACAGCATCGGGGTATGCCCGACCTGACCGTGCGGGAGATGACCGCGGACGAGTTCGACGCGTGGCACGAGGCTGTCATGCGTGCCTTCGCCACAGCCCAGGCCGAGGCGGGCTCGGGCACGTTCGAGGAAAACCTGCAACGCACGCGGGATGGCCAGGCGGCGTTGCTGCCGCGCGGCCAGGAGACCCCGGGGATGATCTTCCTTCGTGGCGTACGCGGTGACGGCGCGGTGGTCGGCACGATCTGGATCAGCCTGGAGCACCCGCGGGGTTTCCGGGACTGCGCGTTCCTCTACGAGATCGCGATCGACGAGGAGTTCCAGGGCGCCGGGTACGGCCGGGCCCTGCTCACCGCCGGCGAGCAGGTCGTCCGCGAGCGTGGCGTGCCGGCGCTCGAGCTGAACGTCTTCGGTGACAACGCCCGCGCGATCGGGCTGTATACGACGGCCGGCTACCGGGTGGTCACGCAGCAGATGCGCAAGGACCTGAGGTCAGGCAGTGCTGATCATGAGGGCTGACCGGAGCCCGGTGATGTCGAGCACCCGCATCAGGAAATCGCCCACGTTGGCCAGTGCCAGCACGGTCTGGTTGTGCTGCGCCTTGCGGCTGAGCACGACCAGGGTGCCCAGGCCCTGCGAGTCGCAGAAGGTGACGCCGGCCATGTCCAGCACGATGCGATGCGGTGATTCGTCGGCGAGCACCTCGTTGACGAGAGCAGCCAACTCGGTGACGGTGAGCACGTCGATCTCCCCGGCGAGCTGCATTGTCACCTCGTCGGGGGCGCGCTGAACCGTGATGGACAGCTCGGGTCGCTCCACGACGGTCAGCCTATCCTCTTACTCGCCGATCGGCCCGTCGGGCGCGGTCGAACCAGGCTGTTCCGGACATCAACCGGTGACGTGAACAACCCTCTCAACATAGGCGACCGTGCCCGCTGACAGAATGGGAACCGCTGTGACCACGACATATCCCACCGCGGATCTTCCGTATCCGGAGGACGCCCCGGTCTCCCAGGCCCTCTTCGACCGTGCCCAGACCGTCATCCCGGGCGGGGTCAATTCACCTGTGCGTGCTTTCCGCGCGGTCGGCGGCACGCCGCGCTTCATGGCGCACGGCAGCGGCCCGTGGATGACCGACGTCGACGGCCGGCGGTACGTCGACCTGGTCTGCTCCTGGGGCCCGCTGATCCACGGCCACGCCCACCCGGAGATCGTCGCCGCGGTGCAGAGCGCGGCCGCCCTCGGTACCAGCTTCGGCACTCCCACGGCGGGTGAGGTCGACCTGGCCGAGGAGATCGTCCGGCGCACGCCGATCGACGAGGTGCGGCTGGTCAACTCGGGTACCGAGGCCACGATGACGGCGATCCGGCTGGCCCGGGGCTTCACCGGCCGGTCGAAGATCGTGAAGTTCGCCGGCTGCTACCACGGCCACGTGGACGCCCTGCTGGCCTCGGCCGGCTCCGGGGTGGCCACCCTCGGCCTGCCCGACTCGCCCGGTGTGACCGGTGCGGCGGCGTCCGAGACGATCGTGCTGCCGTACAACGACGTGGCCGCGGTCGAGGCCGCCTTCGCCGCGGAGGGCGACCAGATCGCGGCGATCATCACTGAGGCCGCCCCGGGCAACATGGGCGTGGTCACCCCGCGCGAGGGCTACAACCAGCAGCTCGCCGAGATCGCCCACCGGCACGGCGCGCTGCTGATCGTGGACGAGGTGATGACCGGCTTCCGGGTGTCCGCGGGCGGCTGGGCCGGGCTGCACCCGGTCGACGCCGACCTGTTCACGTTCGGCAAGGTGATGGGCGGCGGCCTGCCCGCGGCGGCGTTCGGCGGCCGCCGGGACATCATGTCGCGGCTCGCCCCGGCCGGCCCGGTCTACCAGGCCGGCACCCTCTCCGGCAATCCGCTGGCCTGCGCCGCGGGCCTGGCCTCGCTGCGGCTCGCTGACGCGGACGCCTACAAGCGGCTGGACGAGCTGGCCACCACGATCGGCTCGCTGGCCTCGGCCGCGCTGACCGAGGCGTCGGTGCCGCACCGGTTGTCGTACGCGGGAAACATGTTCTCGATCTTCTTCACCGACAACGAGGTCACCGACTACGACTCGGCGAAGACCCAGGACGCCGCGGCGTTCAAGGCGTTCTTCCACGCCATGCTGGCGCGCGGGGTCTATCTCCCGCCGAGCGCCTTCGAGTCGTGGTTCGTGTCGACCGCGATCGACGACGCGGCGCTGGAGCAGATCTCCGCCGCGCTGCCACACGCCGCCAGGGCCGCTGCGGGGAGCTGAAGAGAAGTGACTGACTTGTCCAAAAACGAAAACACTGTGCCGTCCAGGACCACGGTGCACGTCTTCCGCCACGGTGAGGTGTTCAACCCCACCAAGATCCTTTACGGCCGGCTGCCGGATTTCCACCTCTCCGAGCTCGGTCATCAGATGGCCAAGGCGGCCGCCTCGGCGCTGTCCGGCCGGGACGTGACGCACGTGGTGGCCAGCCCGCTGGAGCGCGCGCGGGAGACGGCCGAGCCGATCTCCGCCGAGTTCAAGCTGGAGACGGCGACCGACGTCCGGCTGATCGAGAGTGCGAACTTCTTCGAGGGCAAGCGGGTCTCGGTCGGTGACGGCGCGTTCAGCAACCCCCGGCACTGGTGGGTGCTGCGCGACCCGATCACCCCGTCCTGGGGTGAGGCCTACCTGGCGATCGCGCAGCGGATGTTCGAGGCCGTGCAGGCGGCCCGCGTGGCGGCCGAGGGCCACGAGGCGGTCTGCGTCTCGCACCAGCTGCCGATCTGGACGCTCCGGCGCTACGTCGAGGGCAAGCGCCTGTGGCACGATCCGCGCAAGCGGGAGTGCGGCCTGGCGAGCCTGACCTCGTTCCGGTTCGAGGGGTCCAAGGTGGTCGGCATCGACTACTCCGAACCGGCCGCGCACCTGGTCGCGCTCTCCGCCACCGCCAAGACCGCCAAGGGAGCCTGACGTGCGCCGTCTCCTCGCCGCCACGCTGGCCGCGGTCGCCCTTACCGGCGTCCTGGCCGGCTGCGGCGCGGAGAACTGGGCGAAGAAGTGCACCACCACGAACGGCGTGGTGGAGTGCGACGAGGCGGACCGGCCGCAGATCGGCGACGTGACCGGCGAGCTGCTGGACGGCACGAAGTACGACATCGCCACCGACCGCGGCAAGGTCATCGTGATCAACTTCTGGGGCTCCTGGTGCGCACCGTGCCGGGCCGAGGCGCCCGACCTGGAGAAGGTCTACCAGGGCGCCAAGGACAAGAACGTGACGTTCCTGGGCATCGACTCGCGGGACGACCGGGACTCGGCGAAGGCGTTCGAGCGGGGCCGGATGACGTACCCGAGCATCTACGACTTCGACGGTGACGTCGCGCTCCAGTTCGAGATCACCCAGACCACCACGCCGGCCACGCTGATCCTGGACCGCCAGGGCCGGATCGCGGTCGCGCTGCGGCGCTCGACCACCGCCGGTGAGCTGCAACCGCTGGTGGAACGGGTGGCCGCGGAGGTGACCGGCTGATGGACGACGCCTTCAAGGAGATGGCCGCCAGCGGCCCGCTGCTGCTGGCAGTCGGCGCGGCACTGATCGCCGGGCTGGTCAGCATCCTGTCGCCGTGCGTGCTGCCGCTGGTGCCGGGCTATCTCTCCTACGTCACCGGGTTGGCCGGCGCCGACCTGGAAGCGGCGATCGGCACCACCCGTCCGGAGCCGGTCGAGGCCGGCGGGGTCGCCACCACGACCCGGGTGGTGGCGGTGAAGAGCCGGGTGCTGGCCGGGAGCCTGCTCTTCGTACTCGGTTTCACCGTGGTCTTCACGCTGCTCATCACGCTGGTGTCGAACGTGGTGTTCAGCCTGAAGACCAACCAGGACACGCTCAACCTGATCCTCGGCGTGCTGATCATCGGGCTCGGCCTGGCGTACCTCGGGGTGATCCCGGGGTTGCAGCGGGAGGCCCGGTTCAGCAAGCTGCCGGCGGCCGGCCTGCTCGGGGCGCCGGTGTTCGGCGCGATCTTCGCGCTCTCCTGGACGCCGTGTGTCGGCCCCACCCTCGGCGCGGTGATCGGCCTGGCCACCACGACCGGGCAGACCGACCGCGCGGTGATCCTGGCGATCGCCTTCAGCCTGGGGCTGGGCATCCCGTTCATCCTGTTCGGGTTGTTCTTCCGCAAGCTGCTCGGCGTCTTCAAGGCGATCCGCCGCAACAGCCGCTGGGTGACCCGGATCGGCGGCGGCCTGCTGATCCTGGTCGGTGTAGCCCTGGTCAGCGGCCAGTGGGACTACTTCCTGATCTGGCTGCAGACGACGTTCGACTTCGGCGCGGGGACACTGCTGTGACAGTCGTCGAGGACCGTCCGGCCACCGCCGAGGCGCCGCAGCCGCGCCGGGTGAACCCGCTCTGGGCATTGCTGCGCAACTCGTGGCGGCAGCTGACCAGCATGCGTACCGCGCTGGTGCTGCTGTTCCTGCTGGCCGTCGCGGCGATCCCGGGCTCGTACTTCCCGCAGACCTCGGTGAACCGGGAGCGGGTGTCGCAGTACTACACCGCGCATCCGGACCTGGCGCCGTGGGTGGCCCGGCTGGGCGGCTTCGACGTCTTCGCGTCGGCCTGGTTCGCGGCGATCTACCTGCTGCTCTTCACGTCGCTGGTCGGCTGCGTGCTGCCCCGGCTGCGTGACCACGCGCGAGCGATGGCGTCGATGCCGCCGACCGCGCCGAAACGGCTGGAACGACTGCCGCAGCACGCTGCGGCGTCCACCCGGCCGGAGGACCCGGCCGCCGCGGCGGCGAGCCTGGCCCGGACGCTGCGCCGCAAGCTGTTCCGGACCCGGGTGGTGCCGCTGCCGGACGGCGGGTTCTCGGTCGCGGCCGAGAAGGGCTACCTCAAGGAGACCGGCAACCTGCTGTTCCACTTCGCGCTGCTGGCCGTGCTGATCGGGGTCGGCTTCGGACACTGGTACGGCTGGCACGGCAACCGGCTGCTGGTCACCGGCGCCGACCAGGGCTTCTGCAACACCATCACGCAGTACGACGACTCCGCGCTGGGCCCGCGCGTGGACGCCGGCGACCTGCCGAAGTTCTGCATGCGGATGACCGATTTCGAGGCCACCTACCAGAGCACCGGCCAGCCCAAGTCGTTCCTGGCCTCGGTCGAGGTCAAGGAGGGCAACGGGACGTACCAGCCGGCCGACTTCACGGTCAACGACCCGCTCCGGCTGCACCACGCCAACGTGCACCTGATCGGCCAGGGTTACGCGCCGATCCTGCGCTACACCGACAAGTACGGCGTCAGCCAGACCAAGATCGTCCCGTTCCTGCCCACCGACGCCATGCAGACCAGCACGGGTGTCGCCCAGTTCCCGGACGTCAACATCGATCCGAAGACGAACCAGCGCGACCCCAAGCTGCAGGTCGGCTTCGAGGGCGTCTTCCTGCCGACCGGCAGCACCGACGGCAGCGCCACGTCGACGTTCCCGGCCGCGAACAACCCGATGCTCTACCTGGCGGCGTACCGCGGGAACCTGGGCCTGGACGTGGGCAAGGCAGGCTCGGTCTACGCCCTGGACCGCGGCCAGATCACCAACGGCGAGCTGAAGAAGGTCAGCGGCGAGCGGCCGTACGCGTTGAAGCCCGGACAGACCTGGACCCTCGACGACGGCAGCAAGCTGGAGTTCGTCGGCACCCGCCAGTTCGCCACGCTCTCCATCCGGTACGACCCGACGCAGACGACGGTGCTGGCCGGCGCGGTGCTCGGGCTGCTCGGCCTGATGCTCTCGCTCTTCGTGCACCGGCGCCGGGTCTGGTTCCGGGTGTCCCCTGCCGAGGGTCCGGACACCGGCGGTAGCGTGATCGAAGCCGGTGGTCTGCCCCGCACCGACTATCCGGGGTTCGCGGCCGAATTCGCCGCGCTGACCCGCACCGACACCGATGGCGGGCCACCCGGACACGCCGAGGAAGGAACGCCCTGATGGCGAATCTGTCCGACCAGCTCATGGCCCTGGCCGTGCTGACCTACCTGGCCGCCATGGTCTGTTACGCGGGTGAGTACGCGTTCGGCCGCCGCAGCCGGATCGGCAAGGCGGCGAACCGCCCGGCCCGGCAGCTCGTCGGCGCCGGCGCGCCGGTGGACGCCGAGGTCCCGGCCGACCCTGTGGTGACCGAGCCGGCCGCCCCGGAGAAGCCGGGCCGCGGCGAGTGGGCCGGCCGCATCGCGGTGGCACTCAACGTCGTCGCGCTGGCCCTGCACCTGGGCACCCTGGTCACCCGCGGCATCGCCGCCGACCGGATGCCCTGGGGCAACATGTACGAGTACATCGCCTCGGCCGCCTTCGTCGGCTCGGCGGTGTTCATGGGTGTGCTGCTGCGCCGCCCGGCCCTGCGGCACCTCGGCCTGTTCTCCTCGCTGGCGCTGGTGATGCTGCTCGGCGCGGCCGCGCTGGTCGCCTACACGCCGGTCGGCCCGCTGGTGCCGGCGCTGCACTCGTACTGGTTCATCGTGCACGTCTCGACGATCATCATCTCGTCCGGCATCTTCCTGATCGGCGCGGTCCCGGCCGCCATGTTCCTGATCAAGAACGGCTACGACCAGGGCAAGCGCAGCTTCCCCTACACGCTGGGCAAGCGGGTGCCGACGCCGGCCGCGGCGCTCGAGCGGCTGACGTTCCGGCTGCACGCGTTCGCGTTCCCGCTGTTCACGTTCGGTGCCCTGATCGCCGGGCCGCTGTGGGCCGAGGCGTCCTGGGGCCGGTACTGGGGCTGGGACCCCAAGGAGGTCTGGGCGTTCATCTCCTGGGTCGTCTACGCGGCCTACCTGCACGCCCGGGCCACCCCGAGCGTCAAGCGGACCGCCGCGACCTGGATCGCGCTGCTCGGCTTCGTGACGATGCTGATGAACCTGTTCGGCGTCAACCTGTTCTTCGAAGGGCTGCACAGCTACGCCAACGCCGGCTGAGGATCACGACGTGCAGTCGCCCGCGCTCCACGTGTCGTAGCGGGTGGTCCAGTCGAGGCAGAAGCCGCCGCTGCGCTGCTGCTGCCCCGGGGCCACCCCGGTCAGCGTCGGCACGTCCTCGCGCCAGAACCGGGCCGGGCCGCCGCCGGGCGGGCGCAGCTGGACGTTGTCCACCTTCACCGGCGGCACGTCGATCCGGCCCGGGCTCTTCGCGTCCGCGTGCACCTCGACGTACTGCTCGACGAACGCGGAGCCGCCGATCGGCAGCTTCTGCGCGGTGAGCAGGTTCCACCGGTTGTTCCACCACAGCCAGGCCTGCCAGACCCCGTCGGCGTCGGTGTGCAGGTCCAGCCAGACCGTGTCACCGGCCTTGATCGGGTACTGGTCGTAGAACTGCCAGGACTTGGTGTTCGTGTTGTAGGTGTAGATGTGCGGGCGCGCGGCCAGTTCCCAGCCGTTCTGCGCCCAGCCGGCCTCGAGCCACGCGATGTTCCCCTTGCCCATGTCCCGTTTCACCATGAACCGGCTGGCGACGAAGTCGTACGTGCCGTTCCGGATCGCGCCGTCCACCACGCCGAGCCGGCCGGAGACGCCGCTCCACTCGCCGGCTGTCCCGGCGCCGAGGTGGTGGTAGCCGCTCGGGGTGAGGCCGGGGGGCTTCACTTGTCGTACCGAAGACTCGAGGACCGCGGCCCGGCACGCACCTGGAGCGGACCGCGATGCCCGGACCGAGGGTGGCCGGCTGGAAGCCGGACCTGGAACACCGCAGACCGGAAGCCGATCAGGCCGTGCCGAGACCGCCGGGGCGGCTATCGCGCCGACGGCCAGCAACCCGATCAGGGCGCACCACCGTGCCATGCTCCGCCGCTTCACCATCTGGTCAACGTGAGGCGCGGATCAAACGTGACGGACCTGGGCTCGAGGAGGGGCCGGGCCGGTGCCAGACTGTGGGTCATGGCGTCCCGTGGGTTTCCCTATGCCGATCTGCAGAGCTTTCTCGCCGCCCTGGAATCCGCCGGTGAGCTGCGCCGGGTCACCGTGCCGGTGGATCCGACGCTGGAGATCAGCGAGGTGGTGACCCGCACGGTCCGCGCCGGTGGCCCGGCGCTGCTCTTCGAGAATCCGACGCGCGGCGAGATGCCCGTGGCGATCAACCTGTTCGGCACCGAGAAGCGGATGGCGATGGCGCTCGGCGTCGAGTCGCTCGACGAGATCGGCAACCGGATCGGCGCGCTGGCCAAGCCGGAGCTGCCGGTCGGCTGGTCCGGGATCCGCGAGGGCATCGCCAAGGTGCTGCAGCTCAAGTCGGTGCCGCCGAAGAAGGTGAAGGTCGCGCCGGTCCAGGAGATCGTGCTCAAGGGCGACCAGGTGGACCTGGGCCGGCTGCCCGGCCTGCAGGTCTGGCCCGGCGACGGCGGCATCTTCCACAACTTCGGGCTGACGCACACCAAGCACCCGGAGACCGGCAAGCGCAACCTCGGGCTCTACCGGCTGCAGCAGCACTCGAAGAACACGCTCGGCATGCACTGGCAGATCCACAAGGACTCCACCGCGCACCACGCGGTCGCCGAGCGGCTCGGGCAGCGCCTGCCGGTGGCGATCGCGATCGGCGCCGACCCGGTGGTCTGCTACGCGGCCAGCGCCCCGCTGCCCGGCGACATCGACGAATACCTGTTCGCCGGCTTCCTGCGCGGCGAGCGGGTCGAGATGGTCGACTGCCTGACCGTGCCGCTGCAGGTCCCGGCGAACGCCCAGGTGATCCTGGAGGGCTACCTGGAGCCCGGCGAGCGGCACCCGGAGGGACCGTTCGGCGACCACACCGGCTACTACACGCCGGTCGAGCCGTTCCCGGTGCTGCACATCGAGTGCATGACCATGCGCAAGGACCCGGTGTACCACTCGATCATCACGTCCCAGCCGCCGCAGGAGGACCACGGCCTGGGCAAGGCCACCGAGCGGATCTTCCTGCCGCTGGCCAAGATCCTGATCCCGGACATCGTCGACTACGACATGCCGGCCGCCGGGGTCTTTCACAACTGCCTGATCGTGTCGATCCGCAAGCGCTACCCGAAGCACGCGCAGAAGGTGATGAACGCCATCTGGGGCGCGCACCTGATGTCGCTCACCAAGCTGATCGTGGTGGTGGACGAGGACTGCAACGTGCACGACTACAACGAGGTGGCCTTCCGCGCCTTCGGCAACGTCGACTACGCGCGGGACCTGCTGCTCACCGAGGGCCCGGTGGATCACCTGGACCACTCGTCGTACCAGCAGTTCTGGGGTGGCAAGGCGGGCGTGGACGCGACCCGCAAGCTGCCCGCGGAGGGCTATACGCGAGGCTGGCCAGAAGAGATGATCATGGCGCCGGAAGTCGTCTCCCTGGTCGACAAGCGGTGGAAGGAATACGGGCTGTGACAGCTGTCGAGGAGAAGCCCGGGAAGGTCAAGTCCTTCCTGCGGCTCGTCATGATCGAGCACTCGGTCTTCGCGCTGCCGTTCGCGTACCTCTCCGCGCTGGTCGCCATCGACCGGGACGGCACCGGGCGGCACTGGCTGGACCTGGTGCTGGTCACCGTCGCGATGGTGTCCGGGCGGACGTTCGCGATGGCCGCCAACCGGATCCTGGACCGCAAGATCGACGCGCTGAACCCGCGTACCCAGAACCGGGAACTGGTCACCGGCGCGGTGAGCGTGCGGACCGCCTGGACCGGCGCCGCGGTCTCGCTCGTGATCCTGGTGCTCGCGGCCGGCCTGCTCAACCCGCTGTGCCTGGTCCTGTCGCCGCTCGCGGTGGTCCCGCTGGTCATTTATCCGTACGCGAAGCGGTTCACGAACTTCCCGCACTACGTGCTCGCGCTGGCACAGGCGGTCGCACCGGTCGGCGCCTGGCTGGCGATCACCGGTACGTTCAGCGGCTCCGGACCGGCCTGGGTGCTCGGCATCGCGGTCGGCCTGTGGATCGGTGGCTTCGACATCATCTACGCCTGCCAGGACGTCGAGGTGGACCGGCGGATCGGGGTGCACTCCACGCCGGCCCGGTTCGGTGTGCCGGTCGCCCTGCACATCTCCACCGTCACCCACGTGCTGACGTTCGGGTTCTTCGTCTGGTTCGGCCAGCTGGTCGGCCTCGGCTGGCTCTGGTGGATCGGGCTGGCGCTCACCGCGGGCGGCCTGATCTACCAGCACGTGGTGGTGACCCCGACCGACCTCTCCAAAGTCAACCGGGCGTTCTTCACCGCGAACGGCTTCATCGGGATCGCGCTGTTCGTCTTCGCGGTGCTCGACCTGAATCTGCTGTAACCCGTTCCGGCCCCGGCTCCGTCTAGTGATCGTGAGCGATAGAGAGGCCGAGTTCCGGGAGTTCGTGGCCGCGCAGATGGACTCGCTGCGCGGCCTCGCCTATCTCACGTGCGGCAACTGGCAGTCAGCCGAGGACGCGGTCCTCACCGTGCTGGCCCGGCTGTACGTGAAGTGGTCCCGGATCGACAACGTCGCGGGGTACGCCCGTGCCGCAGTGGTGCGGGCGGCGATCGACGAGACCCGCCGCCCGTGGTGGCGCCGCGAACGTTCAGGTGCTCACGACGTTCCGGAGCCGGTCGTGCCCGACCTGACGGGGGTGGTGCACGACCGGCTCGAACTCCGTGCCGCACTGCTCAAGGTGCCACCGCGGTACCGGGCGGTGCTGGTGCTGCGGTTCCTGGAGGGCCTGAGCGTGCAGCAGACGGCGGCCGCGCTGCAGTGCCCGGAAGGAACTGTGAAGGTCTACACGGCACGCGGCCTCGAAACGCTCCGGCGAGTCCTCGGCGTCGAACTGGAGGCGCGTCATGCAGCTGTCTGACCTGCTCGAAGCGGCCCGGGCGGACGCGCCGCCCGCGCGGTACGACGTCGATCACGTGGTCCGGGCCGGCCGCCGGCTGCGACGGCGCCGCCGGACCGCCTGGGTGGCCGGCGTGGCGCTCGCGGTGGCCGCGGTCATCGGCGTCCCGCAGTGGTTGCACGGACCGGACCGCCGCTCGGCGCCGGTGGTGCAGCCGGGCCCGGTCGTACCGTCGCTGGTGCCGTTCGACTACACCTTCACCGGCTATCGGGCCGGCCGCTTCACGGTCACCGACCCGCTGTCGCTGTCGCTGGGCTGGATGTTCGCGAAGATCACCGATGACGGGAGCAAGAAGCCGGGTTGTGCCGTCATGTGCCATCTCTCCATCGGGCTGCCCGGGGCTCCGCTGCCCGCCGGGATCACCGGGGAGCGGATTACCGCCGAGCCGATCAACGGCCGCCCGGCCTACTTCCTCGCTGACAAGGGCGGGATCCGCTATCTGATCTGGGACTACGCCGACGGCGCCTACGCACACGTGCAGGCGCCGGTACCGCTGGCCATGACCAAGGCGGAGATGCGGCAGATCGCCGAGGGGTTCCGGCCTGGCGCCGCGCGGGCCGCACATCTGGGGTTCCGGATGACCTACGTCCCCGCCGACTATCGGCTGACCAACGTCACCACGCCGGCCGGCAGCCCGTCAGCGCGGTTCGAGGTGGCCGAGGTGGCCGAGGCCCGGATGACCGCACCGACCCGGGTGCCGCCGGAGAGCCTCCGTACGAGTCACGCGACCCTGCTCATCAGCGTCATTCCGTTCCACAAGACGGACGGTTCCGGCCCCACGACGCCGGAGTGCACCACGCCGAAGATCGACGGGCCGAGTTGCCGGATGTTCGTGGGGGACGGCCGGACCATGGTGAACGTGATGACCACGGACGCCACGACGCTGCCGGTGGCCGAGCTGCGCAGGACCCTCGAGGGCATCACCGTGCTGGACCAGGATCAGCCCGGCACCTGGCCCCGGGTGAATGACGCCATACCCGCCGCAGCCCAGTTGACCGTGAACCGGTAGCACACTGGGAGCATGCGCGAACCTTGGATCATCGGTGTCTCCGGCGCCTCCGGCACGCCCTACGCCCGCGCGGTGCTCACCGCACTGCTGGACGCCGGCGAGTCGGTCGACCTGGTCGTCTCCCGGGCGGCCCGGCTCACCCTGCTGGACGAGACCGGTGCGACGATCCGGGATGCGCACTGGAAGGACGACGTCGGCGCCTGGCTGGGCCGTGACCTCGGTGACCTGGCCTACTGGCCGGCCGGTGATCTGGCAGCCGGACCGAGCAGCGGCTCATATCCGGCGAAGGGGATGGCGGTGGTGCCGGCCAGCACAGCGGCGTGTGCCGGCATCGCCATCGGACTCTCCAAGGACCTGCTTCAGCGGGCCGCGGAGGTCAATCTGAAGGAGCGCCGACGGACCGTGGTGGTGCCGCGGGAGACTCCGGTGACACGTAGTCACCTGGAACATCTGATCGCACTGCACGACGCTGGTGCGGTGGTGCTGCCTGCCAGCCCCGGTTTCTACGGGTCTGGAGCAGACGCCACCGCACAGCAACTCGTCGATTTCGTAGCTGGCAAAGTGTTGGACTCGCTGGGCGTAACACACACCCTGATGCGGCGATGGAACGGACGGCTCGGTGAGCGCTAGCGCAAACCGTTGGGCGGACCGAAACCCGTACCCGGGCTTGTCGGACCACTGTTACGCGGCTTGTTCGCCGCGTCGTCCTCGCGCATCTCCTCGATCACGCCGTCGCCCTCAAGGAGGGCCTTGACTTCGGATTCGCGGAATCGGCGGTGTCCACCAGGAGTACGGATGCTACCGATTCGCCCGGCTGCAGCCCAGCGCGTGACCGTTTTCGGATCGACGCGAAACAATGCGGCTACTTCGCCCGGCGTCAGCAGACGGTCTCCAGTGTCCACAACCCCCTCCTCGGTTCTGTTTTCTGGAGCGGCCGTGGTCACGGTGAGTGTCGGCTTGCTCGATCGGGACGTAAAGCCATTAGAGCACCGCCCCAGAACCAAGTCCGTGAAATGCGGAAAAAGCCCCGATTGCGACAACGATCATTATCCTGCCCCCCATTCGTCGCTACCGGGCGTGAGTGCCGACCGGCCACCCGTTTAGGGTTTCACACATGGACTCCATCGACCTCCGGCTGATCGACCTGCTCCGGGAGAACGCGCGCTCGTCGTACGCCGAGCTGGCGCGCAAGGTCGGGCTCTCCGCCCCCGCGGTGCACGAGCGAGTCGGTAAGCTCGAGGCCGCCGGCACCATCAGGGGTTACCGCGCCGACGTCGACCACGAAGCGGTCGGCCTCGGGGTCACCGCGCTGATCGGCATCGTCGAGGACTCCGGCGCGGACACCGACGACGTGCTCGCCGCGGTGCGCGCGATGCCCGAGGTGGAAAGTTGTTACTTCATGGCCGGAGTGGAGTCGTACCAACTGATCGTCCGGGTCGGCACGATCGCGGAACTGGAGCAGCTGATTGTCCGGATCAACCGAACCCCCGGCGTCGCCTCCACCCGCACTGCCATCGCCCTCTCCACCAAGTGGGAGAACCGCCCGCAGCCCGGGGTCGGCTGAGTTGACGATCTCCGTGGAGCGCTGCGACGACAGCGCCCGGGACTGGGCCCGCAACGCGATCGCTCTGGTCGAGGCGGACGCCAACCGGTCCGCCGACACCCACCTGCTGCCGTTCCCGCTGCCGGCCGCCTGGGGCATCGACCTGTACCTCAAGGACGAGTCCTCGCACCCGACCGGTTCGCTCAAGCACCGCCTGGCCCGGTCGCTCTTCCTGTACGCCCTGTGCAACGGCTGGATCGGCCCGCAGACCACCGTCGTGGAAGCGTCCTCCGGCTCGACCGCGGTGAGCGAGGCGTACTTCGCCCGGATGCTCGGCCTGCCGTTCATCGCGGTGATGCCGGCCAGCACCTCGCCGGAGAAGATCTCGCTGATCGAGTTCCAGGGTGGACGGTGCCACCTGGTGACCGACGGGACCACCGTGGTGGCCGAGGCCCAGCGTCTCGCCGCGGACCTCGGTGGTCACTTCATGGATCAGTTCACCCACGCCGAGCGGGCCACCGACTGGCGCGGCAACAACAACATCGCCGAGTCGATCCACCTCCAGCTCGCCATGGAACGCCACCCGGTGCCGACCTGGATCGTTGTCGGCGCCGGCACCGGCGGCACCAGCGCCACCATCGGCCGATACGCCCGCTACCGCCGTTTCCCCACCAAGGTCTGCGTTGTCGACCCGGAAGGCTCGGCGTTCTGGCAGGCTTACGTCGCCGCCGACTGGACCGTGGTGACCGGGAAGGGTTCCCGGATCGAGGGCATCGGCCGTCCCCGGGTGGAGCCGTCCTTCCTGCCCGCGGTCGTCGACCGGATGGTGCAGGTGCCGGACGCCGCGTCGCTCGCCGCGATGCGGGCCGGCTCGGCGATCCTGGGCCGGCGCCTCGGCGGGTCCACCGGGACCAACCTGTGGGGCGCGTTCGGGCTGATCGCCGAGATGCTGGCGGCCGGGCGCACCGGATCGGTGGTCACGCTGATCTGTGACGGCGGCGAACGGTACGCGGACACCTACTACTCCGACCGGTGGGTGAGCGATCAGGGACTGGTCCTGGCACCGCACACCACGACGATCGAGGCGTTCCTGCGGGACGGCGTCTGGCCGGACTAGGCCTGCATCGACGGTCCGTGATTAGATCCGGCCGTGGAAGATCCCTCACGTTCGGCCGTGCCGGAGCCCCAGGCCGTTTGGCAGCCTCCGGTCGTGCCCCGGCCCCGGGAATCCCCGGACCCTTCCTACGGCCCGCCGCCGGCCCACTGGGGCCCGCCGCCGCCCGCTCCGTGGGGCGCCCCGCCCGCCCCGCCGGCGCCCGCTCCCTGGGGTCCTCCACCCTTTCCGCCTATTCCGCCGGCCCCCCAGCGCAACTGGAAGCCGGCCGTCTTCGCCACCCTGGCCGCTGTGATCCTGGCCGCCGGCGCCGGCGCCGCGGTGCTCTGGCCGGCCCGCGACGAGCCCGCGAAGGCCGACGCCGCCACGGCGCCGGCCCGCCCGGCCACCCCGTTCGAGCTGGTCGCCGAGCGGCTGCAGAAGCAGGCCGAGGCGCTCACCAAGGGCGACGAGAAGGCCTGGCTGGCCTTCGTCGACCCGGCGAAGAAGACGCTTGTCACCCGGTACCGGACGATGTTCCGGAACCTGCGGACGCTGGAGATCAGCCACGCCGAGTTCCACGCCGACAAGCTGGAGGGGACCACCGCGACCAAGGTGGTGACCCAGGCCGCGCTCGGCTACTGCTTCTCCGGTGTGGCCTGCCCGGACTGGCGCAAGAACTACGACGAGGGCCCGGCCAAGGTCACCTACCGGCTGACGTTCCAGCAGGTCCGTGGCCAGTGGGTGATCACCGAGCTGAACGACCAGGCCGGCGTCGAGAACAACTACCTGCAGCCGGCGCCGTGGGACAACCGGGCGCTGACCTTCGTGAAGGGCAAGCGGGTCATCGTGGCCGGCCCGAGCAGCCAGGCCAAGCAGCTCAAGCAGGTGCTCGCGCTGGCCGAGAAGGCCGCCAAGGTGGCCGACCGCTACGCCGGGTACGTGAACAACCCGCAGCGCCGGTACCGGGTCTACGTCGCCGACGAGAAGGGCTGGAAGAACTGGTACGGCGGCATCAAGGAGAAGTGGGTGATCGGCTACGAGATGCCGCTCAACTCGACCGGCGGCGACATCGTGCTGCGCGCCAAGTCCAGCGCCGACCGGGGCCAGCTCGCGGTGACCATCCAGCACGAGCTCGCGCACGTGGTCACCCTGGCCGGCGGGACCTGGGAGACCACCGACGACCAGTGGCTGGTCGAGGGGGTGGCCGAGTACATCGGCGCGCTGCCTCGCAAGCCGCAGGACACCGGCAACCACGACGTGCTCACCGAGGCGTTCCAGCGGCGCGGGATGCCGAAGAGCATCGCGGTGCCGTCCCTGGCCGACAACGCGGACGATCTGACGGTGAACACGCTCTACGCGATGGGGCACTACGCGACCGCGTGCATGGCCGCCAAGTTCGGTGATCGCAAGCTGCTCCAGTTCACCAACCTGGTGCTGCGCGAGGCGAAGAAGCCCGACGAGGCGTCTCGTACGGCGTACGGAAAGCCGTTCGCCACCGTCGACAAGGCCTGCCTCAGCTGGATCCGCGACCGAGTGTGATCATTCGGGCGAGTCCCGGGTAATCGGTGACGAAGCCGTCGTCGTCGACCGTCAGGTCGGCGGCGAACGTCTCGCTGGCGAAGCGGACCCGGTTCTCGCCGAGCGGGGTGTAGATCTGGTCCGCCTGCACCACCTCGAGGCTCGGCACCAGCACCCACGCCACGCTCACCCGGTGCGAGACGCCGACCTCCCCGGTCAGCAGCGCGCGCCGGCGGATCGGCAGCGTGTTCGTCAGCGGCGACCCGCTCAGATCGACGTCGAACACTCCGTAGAGCAGGTCCGGGTCCTCGATCCCGGGCAGCCCGGCCCGCGCGTGCCCCGCGTTCACCAGGGCCGCGTCGAGATCGCCCTGCTCGGACGTTGTCACCCGCCACCGCCCGGCGGCCAGCTCCAGCCGCACCCCGCGCGCCCAGCCGGCACCTTCGGACCGCACGTCCAGCCGCACCGTCGCCCAGCTCGGATCCGTCTGGATCTCGTAGTGACAGGCGAACTCCACAGGCTCGGCGGCCAGCACGGTTCCCCGGGCATAAAGCCCGTTCTGCGCATCCAGCCGCACATGCTCACAACCTGGGACATCCCGGCGTTCCCAGAACAACCCTGCTGACAACACGCCCATACCGGCAAGCTACCCGGGTTTCCGGCCGAGAGAGCCAACGCGGCGCAGGATTCCGCGCCAGGAGGTCGTCGCGTCCGATTTTCATAAGGTACGACGGCCCCGCCGCGCCCTGTGGACAAGCCTGTGGAAAAGCCCCGCCTCGCAGGTGCGAGACGGGGCTTTCGTTAAAGCTGGGTCAATCAGTGACTGCGGGCCGGACGCGCCGAGTTGAAGCGGGCCGGGCCACCCTCACGACGCTCGGTACGGGGCCGCTCGCCGGTCCGCGGTGCCGGACGGTCGGCGAAGTGCCGCTCGCCACCACCGGTGCTGGCGGTGCGCTCGCCCCGCGGGCGGTCACCGAAAGCCGGACGGTCACCGAAGGCCGGACGGTCGGTACGGGCCGGACGGTCACCGAAACGGCTCGCGCCGCCACGGTCGCCGCCGAAGCTCCCACCGGAACGCTCGCCGCTGAAGCCACCACGGTCGCCGGCCGGACGGTCGCCCGCCGGACGGTCGCCACGGTAGCCGCCACTGCTGCTGGCCGGACGGTCGCCGTAGCCACCACGGTCGCCCGCCGGGCGGTCGCCACGGTAGCCACCACTGCTCGGCCGGTCGCCGTAACCGCCACGGTCACCGGCGGGCCGGTCACCGCGGTAGCCACCGCTGGTGGGCCGGTCGCCGTACCGGGGCCGGTCACTGCCGCCGCCACCGAAGCGACGACCGCCACCGGACCGCTCACGACGCTGCTCCGGCTCCTCCACCACGGGGATGCCGGACGGCTGACGGGCACCGGTGACCTCGGCGAGCTTCTCGTCGCCGACCCGGACGCGGACCTCGGACGGGGAGACGCCCGCCTTGGTCATCATCGCCTGGGTGGTACGGCGCTGCTTCGGGAGCACCAGCGTCACGACCGCGCCGGACTCGCCGGCCCGAGCGGTACGACCCGCGCGGTGCAGGTAGTCCTTCGGGTCCTTCGGCGGGTCCACGTGCACGACCAGGGAGACCCCGTCGACGTGGATGCCACGCGCCGCCACGTCCGTGGCGACCAGCACGTTCGAGCGGCCTTCCTTGAACTCGGCAAGCGTGCGGGTACGAACCCGCTGGGTCTTGCCGCCGTGCAGGGCGCCGGCCCGGACACCGACCGCGTGCAGCTGCTCGACCAGCCGGTCGACGCCCATCTGGGTGCGGGCGAAGACGATGGTCTTGCCCTCCCGGTTGGCGATCGACGCGGTGATCGGGAACTTCTCGGCCGGCGGGATCAGCAGCAGGTGGTGATCCATCGTGGAGACGCTGGCCTCGGCCGGCGCGGTGGAGTGGGTCACCGGGTCGTGCATGAAGCGCCGCACCAGCGAGTCGACGTCACCGTCGAGCGTCGCCGAGAACAGCAGCCGCTGAGCGTGCTCCGGGGTCTTCGCGAGCAGCTCGGTGACCTCGGGCAGGAAGCCCATGTCGGCCATCTGGTCGGCCTCGTCCAGCACGGTGATCTCGACGTCGTCGAGCTTGCACGCGCCCCGCTCGATCAGGTCGGCGAGCCGGCCCGGAGTCGCCACGATGACCTCGACGCCGCGGCGCAGAGCATCCATCTGACGGTCGTACGGAACGCCGCCGACGGCGGTCTTCAGGAAGACGCCGACGGCCCGGCCGACCGGCATCAGCGAGTCGGCGACCTGCATCGCCAGCTCGCGGGTCGGCACCATGATCAGGGCCTTGGGGTAGTGCGGGCGGGCCTTGCCGCTGGCGGCGACACGGGTCAGCACCGGCAGACCGAAGGCGAGCGTCTTGCCGGAGCCGGTCTGGCCGCGGCCCAGGACGTCGCGGCCGGCCAGAGCATCCGGCACGGTGGCGGCCTGGATCTCGAACGGGGTGGTGATGCCCTCACGGGTGAGGACGCGCACGATCTCGGCAGGAACACCCAGGTCGGCGAAGCTGATGACCGTCTCGGCGGGAGCCTCGGCCTCATCGGCGGGAGTCTCGACCGCGGCGGTCGCGGTGGCGGTCTCGGTGACGGCGGCCTCAGTGGCGGCGGTCTCCGTGACGGCGGCCTCGGTCGTGTCGACCGTGGCGGTGTCGGTGTCGTTGGTGCCGTTCTCGAATACGGACGGGAACGTGCTGGAATCAGCGAAAGTGGTCAAGAGAACCTCTCTACGGGGGCGCATGCTCGCGAATGGCCCGCCGCGGTGGTTGTGAACCGCCCGCTGAATTGCCCGCAAGAACGCCCGTGGCGTGCTCCGGATGGGCACGCCGCGTCAACATCTGCCATGAGTGTACGTGTGAACGCTTGCCACACCGACCGCATTCCGGTCTGGTAGTGGGCAGGCTCACCTCAGCGCACAACCTCGCCAGCTTAGAGCAGGCGCCCCCGGACGGCAAATACCCCGGGGGGAGGACACGAACGCTTGCTTTTTTACTTGCCCGTGAGCATGTCAGTGAAGCTGCTCCCCACGGTGAACACGAAAACCAGACTCACGGTGACGAGCACGCCGAGGACGATCAGCATGGCCAGGATCACCTTCAAGTTTCCGCGTCGCTGCTCCACCGGCGCGTCGTACCACCCCTGAGCCAGGATGTGCCCGGTGAGCGAGCCGGAGTTCTCCGCGGGGTTGCTCACCGGCATGGTCATGTCGATCGCCGGGTAGCCGCCGGTGCTGTAGAGCGTGCCGGGCGCCATCGGCCCGCCGTGTTCCGGCTGACCGGCCGGTGTCGGCTGCCGGGCCTGGCCGTACTGGCCGGCCTGACCCTGGCCGCGCTGCCCGGGCACGGCGCCCGGCATCGAGACCACGTTGACCGGCATCGTCGCGTCGATGTTCGCCGACGCCAGGTTCACCGGCATGGTCATGTCACTGTTCGCGCCGGCCAGGTGTACCGGCATGGTGCGGTCGCTGCCCCCGGCGAGGTTGACCGGCATGGTCATGTCGCTGTTGTTCGCGGCACCACCGGGCGCGGCGCTGGTGTTCGAGGCGGAGAACGGCATGGTCATATCGGCGAGGTTGACCGGCTGGGTCAAGTCGCCGTTGCCCGGCGCGGGTGGAAAGCCAGAGGTGCCGTAGGACATGGGCGGAAGGACTCCCGTCGGGCCGCCGCCGTCGGGCGGCATCGTGTACGAGGGCAGGCCGTTCCCGATCGCCGGCGGCGGCGGGAAAACCGGACTCGGGCCGGGTGGCGCGGGCACCGGGGACGGCCCGGGGCCGGGCGGCACCGGGCTGGGACCCGGCATCGGCGGCACCGGTGAGGGACCGGGGCCAGGGGGAACGGGGCTCGGCGGGTACGGGTCCGGGACGGGGCCAGGAGGAAACGGCGCCGGCGACGGGGTGGGGAAGGGACCGGGCTGTGGGCCGGGGAACGGTCCGGGTGGCGGTGTGATCGGTTCCGGACGGGCCGGCTCGACGGGTTTCGGCTCGCTGGGCCGGGGCGGCGCGGGGACCGGCCGGGGGTGGCTCGGCTCGGCGGGCTTGGGCTCGGTCGGCTTGGGCTCGGTCGGCTTGGGCTCGGCGGGCTCGGGGTCCGCGGGCTTCGGGTCAGCCGGTTCCGGCGTCGGCTCGCTGGGCTCCGGGTCAGCCGGCGTCGGCTCGCTGAGCTTGGAGCCGGCCAGGACCGAGGTCGGCTCGGAGCCGGCCAGGACCGAGGTCGGCTCGGAGCCTTCCAGGACCGAGGTCGGCTCACCGGGCTGCGCGTCGGCCAGGACCGTTGTCGGGTCGCTGGGCGCCGGGGCGGCCGGGGCGGGCGTCGGGTCGCTGGGCTTCGGGTCGGCGGCGGCGCCGTAGACGGTCGACGACTGCCGCTGCGCGCCGTTCGAAGCCGCACCCGGCACGCTGGCCCGTGCCGCGCCCGCGCTCGGCACCGCCGAGATCGGCCGCGCGGAGCCACCATTGCCCCGCGACGAGCCGAAGTCCGCCGCGGGAGTGCCGGAGACCGGGCCAGGAGCCCCGGAGACCGGCGCGGCCGAGACCGGCGCGGCCGAGACCGGCGCGGCCGAGACCGGGGCAGGAGCGGCGGAGACCGGCGCGGCGGAGACCGGGGCAGGAGCGGCGGAGACCGGCGCGGCGGCCGCCCACAGCGCGCCCGGAGGCGGTGGCGGCGGCGGTGCGAAACCCTCGGCCTCGTCGGCGGGCGGCCGGCCGGGCGGCGGCGAGGAGTTCGCGCCGTCCCTGGTCGCCTGCTGCTCGTCCATGGGTCCTCCCGACCGCCGCTGCCGACGGCTTTTGGACGTCGGTCGCTGACCTTAACCGTGCCACATCAGTCGGTGTGAACGCATCCGGCATTGACCCGAAAAACCCTACGACGGCGCTGCCTGAAGGGTCGATGACCGGTTCGGATGGTTTTCCGGACGCCTTGTCACTGGATTTCCGGACTGGAGGTGGGTGCCGGCAACGTGCCCTAGTCGGAGGAGGTTGAAACCGAGGCCGCGGTGCTCGTCTCGGCATCGTCCGACTTGGTCGCGTCAGCCGTCTTCGAGGTGGTCTGCGCGGCGCTCGCCGAGGTGGTGGTGGCCTCCGGCGCCGAGGTCGTCGTCTCGACCGGGTCGGGCGTCTTCGACGGCGTGGCCGACGGGGTGCTCGACGGCGTGGTGGCCGACGGCTGGGTCGACGGCGTGGTGGTCGACGGGTTGGCGCTGGGGCTCGAGCTGGAACCGCTCGGCTTGGGCGTCGGCGACGTGGTGACCGGCGGCTTGCTCGTCGAGGAGGTTGACGGGCTCGGCGTCTTGGTGGTGGCCGACGGCTTCGGCGTAGCGGTCTTGGTCGGGGTGCCGGTGGCCGGCTCCTCCGCGTCGGGCGAGCCGAGCGGCACCTCGCTGGCCCCGCCCTCGACCGAGCCGAAGACCCGGGTGGCCTGGAACAGGCGGCTCCACCGGACCGGGACGAGACGCACGTTCAGCCCGGTGCGCGGGGCCTCGACCATCATGCCGTCGCCGGCGTACATGGCCACGTGGTGGATGCCGGTCCAGCTGTTGGAGTAGCTGAAGAACAGCAGGTCACCGGGGAGCAGGGAATACCGGTCGACGACCTTGTTGCGGGTCTGCCAGTACTGGTCGCGGGAGACGCGGACCAGCGGGAAGTTCACCGTGTGGTAAGCCGCGTACATCAGGCCGGAGCAGTCGAACTGGTCCGGGCCCTCCTCGGACCACACATACGGGTCGCCGCGCTGGGCCAGCGCGTACTGCAGCGCCTGGACCGCCCGCGGGTCGGCACCCTGACCGTTCGTCGAGCCGGACAGGTAATCCGTGCCGAGCGCCTGGTCGGCCGCGCTCGCCGCGCTCTCGGCGGCGGTCAGCTCGGCGCGGTGCGCGTTCTCCAGCTTCTGCTGGGCGGCCTGCTTCCGGATGAGCTGGGCGTTCATCTTCGTGTACTGCGCGGCCAGGTCGTTCCACTTGGCGGTGGTGGTGATCTGCTCGTCGAGCGCGATCTGCGTGCCGATCTGCGCGGCCTCGAGCCGGCTGGCCGATGAGTCGTCGGTCGGGGTCTCGCCGCGCTGCAGGCGGGCCAACTGGTCCAGGCCGAGCAGGCCGGAGTCGAGCGCTCCCGGCGGGGCGGCGGCGGCCTGCTGCATCGCCAGGCCGGCGGCGGCGACCGCGTCGGTCTGCGCGTCACCGAGGTTGGTCTGCGCGTCGGTGACCTTCTGCAGCGCCGTGGTGACCTGGGTCTGCGCGAGGTCGCGCTCGGCCTTCAGCTTGAGCAGCTGGTCGCCGAGCTGGTCGACCGCGATGCGACCCTTCTCGATCTGCTGCAGGACCGGGCTCGTGGCGGAGCCGGGGATCGCGGAGGTGGTGGTCGTGCTGATCGGGGTGCCGGGCAGCACCAGGGTGCCGAGCGCGGTGGGGCGCGAGCCGGCGTCGGGCACACCCGCGGCGATCACCTGGCCGCCGGCCGGCAGGCCCGGAGCGGTCGGCTGGCCACCCACCGGAGTGGTCACCTGACCACCGGCTGGCACGGTCGGCGCGGCCATCGCCGGGATCGGCTGGAACAGTGCGGCGAGTGTGGCGGCGGCGGCCGCCGAGTACATGACGGGGCGGAGTCGCGCCTGCACGGATCGTGATGTTACTGATCCGTACCGCAGTGCCTTCGACATGAGCTCCCCATCCGCGACGGCCGGCGACCATCGCTAGTCGTTCCTAAAGGTTCATACCGCAGGCGGAGCACCGCTGTCGATCGAAAGAAGATGAAAGGACCCTGAGAATTTCTCGACTTACCCGGGTGCGGAGATTTTCTACCTGGTGAGAGCGATCTGCCGCACGGTGTGGCGTGACACCTCGCCGCCTGTCGCCGTACTGGTTGTCAGAGCCGGGACGTAGTCTCGACGGCGACGACGGGAAAGGGGCGCACATGGATGCCGGACTGAAGCGTGACCTCGAGGCGAAGGTCTACGCGGGCGAGCGGCTCAGCCGTGAGGACGGCATCGCGCTCTACGAGAGTGACGACCTGACCTGGCTCGGCCGGTTGGCTCATCACAAGCGCACCGAGATGAACGGTGACCGGGTGATGTTCAACGTCAACCGCCACCTGAACCTGACGAACGTCTGCTCGGCCAGTTGTGCGTACTGCTCCTTCCAGCGCAAGCCGGGCGAGAAGGACGCGTACACGATGCGCATCGACGAGGCGGTCGCCAAGGCCAAGGAGATGGAGGACGAGCAGCTCACCGAGCTGCACATCGTCAACGGCCTGCACCCGTCCCTGCCCTGGCGCTATTACCCCAAGGTGCTGCGCGAGCTGAAAGCCGCGCTGCCGAACGTCAAGCTCAAGTGCTTCACCGCCACCGAGGTGCAGTGGTTCGAGAAGATCAGCGGCCTTCCGGCCAGCGAGATCCTCGACGAGCTGATGGACGCCGGGCTGGAGTCGCTGACCGGCGGCGGCGCCGAGATCTTCGACTGGGAGGTCCGGCAGCACATCGTCGACCACAACTGCCACTGGGAAGACTGGTCGCGCATCCACCGGCTGGCCCACGAAAAGGGCATGAAGACGCCGGCCACGATGCTCTACGGCCACATCGAGGAGCCCCGGCACCGGGTCGACCACGTGATGCGCCTGCGCGAGCTGCAGGACGAGACCGGTGGCTTCGCGGTCTTCATCCCGCTGCGCTACCAGCACGACTTCGTCGACTCCCAGGACGGCAAGGTCCGCAACCGGATCCAGGAACGCACCACGATGGCGGCACCGGCCGAGTCGTTGAAGACGTTCGCGGTCTCCCGGCTGATGTTCGACAACGTGCCGCACCTGAAGAACTTCTGGGTCATGCACGGCCTGTCGGTGGCGCAGCTGTCGCTCAACTTCGGCGCCGACGACCTGGACGGCTCGGTGGTCGAATACAAGATCACCCACGACGCCGACTCGTACGGCACGCCCAGCACCATGCACCGCGACGACCTGCTCAACCTCATCTGGGACGCCGGTTTCCAGCCGGTCGAGCGCAACACGCGTTACGAGGTCGTCCGGGAGTACGAGAAGCCGATCAGCCTGGCCGAGCGGCGCAGCGAGCCGCAGAAGGTCTGGGCCTAGGGTGTTCTGATGACCCAGCAGCCGAGCACAGGCCGTGGACTGCGGCGCGAACCCGTACCAGTGGCGAGCGTCGGCGACATGCTCGGCGCGGCGTTCGCCGGCCTGGTCGTCGGGATCGCGGTGGTGCTGGTCCTGGAGGGCATCCTGGCCCTGACCGGCGCCGCCGACTTCGGCGAGACGAACGGCTGGCTGATCGTGATCCTGCCGGTCTGGCTGTTCATCGAGCAGTTCCGGGCCGAGGGCTACGGTGCCGACCGGGTGGTCGTGGCGCTGCTCGGCATCGGGTTCGGCGCGGCCCTCGGGATGACCGTCGCCGGTCTGCTCGCCGACTACACCCCGAACCTGGTGAGCGGCGGGTCCGGCGCGGTGACCGGTACGGTCGTGTACTGCTTCGTCTGGTTCTACGGCCTGCGCTGGCTTCGTCAGCGGTCCGGCTGAGGGAGATAAATCATGAGTCCCGCCATCAAATACACGTTGGGCCGGCTCGGCCTGTTCGTGGTGGTGTTCGCCGCGCTCTTTCCGCTGCCGCTGAACATCCTGGTCAAAGCGATGATCGCGTTCGTCGCCTCGGCCGGTTTCTCGTTCATCCTGCTGCGCAAGTGGCGCAACGAGATGGCCGAGCACCTCGGCTCGGTGGTCGAGCGCCGCACCGCGGAGAAGCAGCGCCTGCGCTCCGCCCTGGCCGGCGACGACGACGCCGTCGCAGCCGGTGACCGCGTCGCCGCCGCCGACGCCTCGACCCCTGCGCCGACAGAAGAGAAGACGGCGCCGACAGAAGTGAAGACGACGCAGGCAGAGAAGACGGCGCCGGCAGAAGTGAAGACGGTGCCGGCAGGGGAGAAGACGGCGTTGGCAGAGGAGAAGACGGCCACGGCCGCCGGGAGCACGGACACTGACGTGGCCGCTGCCACCGGTGAGCTGAAGTCCGAGACCAAGAGCGACGCCGGCAAGTAGTCCGGGGACCTCATGAAACGCGCGCTTCTCGCCGCCGCCACCGCGGCGGCCCTGCTGCTCACCGGGTGCGGTGGCGACAAGGATTCCGGGACGCCCAGCACCCGGCCGTCGGCGGGGGAGAGCTTCACGGCCGGGGCGCTGACCCTCGAGCAGCGCCCCGAGAAGATCGTCTCGCTGAGCCCGGTGGCCACCGAGATGCTCTTCGCGATCGGCGCCGGTCCGCAGGTCACCGCAGTCGACGACCAGTCGAACTACCCGGCCGACGCGCCCCGGACCGACCTCTCCGGCTTCAAGCCGAACGCCGAGGCGATCGCGGCCAAGGATCCCGACCTGGTGGTGCTCTCCGACGACGCCGACCAGATCGTCGCCCAGCTCGGCAAGCTGAAGATCCCGGTGTTCCGGACCCCGGCGGCCACCTCCCTGACCGATACGTATCTCGAGATCAAGGACCTGGGCTCGCTGACCGGGCACAGCGGCGAGGCCGTCCAGGTCACCTCGGCGATGCAGACCGGCATCGAGCAGATCGTGGCGTCGGTGCCGGCCCGGGCAAAACCGGTCAGCTACTTCTACGAGCTCGGCCCTGAGCTGTACTCGGCCACCTCGAAGACGTTCATCGGCAGCGTCTTCCAGCTGTTCGGGATGACTAACGTGGCCGACGCCGCCGACGCGGACGGCAGCAAGGGCGGGTACCCGCAACTCTCCGCGGAGAGCCTCGTCGCGTCGAACCCGGACACCGTCTTCCTGGCCGACACCAAGTGCTGCCAGCAGTCCGCCGCGACGGTCACGGCGCGTAAGGGCTGGGCGTCGATCACGGCGGTGCGCACGGGCCAGATCTATCCGCTCGACGATGACATCGCGTCGCGCTGGGGCCCCCGTACCGTCGATCTGGTCCAAGCCGTGGCCGACGCGGTCCGCAAGGTTCCGGCTTCATGAGGCCGGCCGGGCTGCGCCCGGCCTGGTTCGCGGGTGGCGTGCTGGCCGTGCTGGTCGCGGTCACCGCCGGCCTCGCCTTCGGCTCGGTCCCGCTGCCGCCCGGCGGTGTCGCGGTCGAGCTGCTCAACCTGATTCCCGGGGTCCGCCTGCACAGCGGTCTCACCGAGCGTGAGGTCGCGATCCTGCTCGAACTGCGCCTGCCCCGGGTGGTGCTCGGCCTGGTGGTCGGCGCGATGCTGTCCCTGGCCGGCGCCGCCTACCAGGGTGCGTTCCGCAATCCGCTCGCCGATCCGCACCTGCTCGGCGTCGCCGCCGGCGCCGGGCTCGGCGTGACCGCGGTGATCGTGCTGCGGCCGGCCACGGACGCGGCGGCCGGGCTGCCGATCGGGGTGCCACTTGCCGCTTTTGTCGGCGCCCTGGTCGCGGTCGCACTGACCTGGGTGCTGGGTGCGGCCGGTGGGCGGGATCGGTCACCGTCGGCGCTGATCCTGGCCGGGGTCGCGGTCTCCGCGTTCCTCGCCGCGATGCAGACCTACCTGCTGCAACGGCACGTCGAGTCGCTGCGCGAGGTGTACTCCTGGCTGCTCGGCCGGCTGGGCACCGCGGGCTGGCACGACGTGCTGGTGGTGCTGCCGTACACGGTGGTGACCGCGGTGATCGTGCTGGCTCAGCGCCGCGAGCTGGACGTGCTCACGGTCGGCGACGAGGAGGCGTCAAGTCTCGGCCTGCATCCGCAGCGCAGCCGCTACCTGCTGATCGTGGCCGCGTCGCTGGGCACCGCGGCGGCCGTCTCGGTCTCCGGCCTGATCGGGTTCGTCGGCATCATCGTTCCGCACACGTTGCGGATGCTGACCGGGCCGAGCTACCGCTCGCTGCTGCCGCTGTCGGTGCTCTTCGGCGCGGCGTTCCTGGCCCTGACCGACCTGCTGGCCCGGGTGGCGGGCGGCGCGGCGGAGATCCCGATCGGTGTGGTCACGGCGTTTCTCGGCGCGCCGTTCTTCATCCTGGTGCTGCGCACCAGCCGGTCGCTGACGACATGACGTCCGCTCCCGGTCCGCTCTGCTCCGAGCCGACTTCTTCCGGTACGGCGGCGGGCCCGGCCATCGAGGTCACCGATCTGACCGTACGACTGGACAGCGCCCTGATCGTCGACGCCGTCCACCTGACCGTCGCCGAGGGCGAGTGGGTGACCGTGATCGGCCCGAACGGCGCCGGCAAGTCCACCGCCCTGCGCGCCGTCGCGGGGCTCCTGCCGTTCCGCGGGTCGGTCCACCTGCACGGCCGCCCGGTCGACCGGCTGCACCGCCGGGATCGGGCCAAGGCGGTCGCGGTGGTCGTCCAGAACCCGGTCGTCCCACCCGCGATGACCGTTTTCGACTATGTGCTGCTGGGGCGTACCCCGTACGTTCCGGCGCTCGGCCGGGAGTCGGCCGCGGACCTCGCCGCCGTCGAGGCGGAGGTGACCGCCCTCGACCTGGTCCCGTTCGCCGGCCGCCGGCTGGACACCCTCTCCGGTGGCGAGCGGCAGCGGGTGTTCCTGGCCCGGGCGCTCGCCCAGGGCGCCCGGATCCTGCTGCTCGACGAGCCGACGAGCGCCCTGGACATCGGTCACCAGCAGGAGGTGCTCGAGCTGATCGACCGGCTGCGCGCCGAGCGGGGCCTGACCGTGCTCGCCACCATGCACGACCTCTCCACGGCCGGCGAGTACGCGGACCGGATGGTGCTGCTGGCCGGCGGCCGGGTGGTCGCGGCCGGCACCCCCGTCGAGGTGCTCACCGAGGCGAACCTGGCCGAGCACTACCGCGTCCGGGTCCGGGTGATCCCCGGCGACCACGGCCCCCTGATCGTCGCCGTCCGCTCCTGACCCACGGTCTCCGGCTGGTCCTCAGAACTACCTCACGGCGCGGTGAGGCAGCCCTGAGGACCAGCCGGGAAACCGCTACCGGCGGCCGGCGAGGATGGCGAAGGTGCCGCCCTGCGGGTCGGTGAGCACCGCGTAGCGTCCGATCGAGATCGTGGTCGGCGGTTGCACGATCCGCCCGCCCAGCGCGAACGCGTGCTCGGCCGCCACGTCACAGTCCCCGACCGCGAGGTAGACCAGCCAGTACGGCGGCACGTCGTCCGCCCAGCCCTCGCCGACCATCGGCTGGATCCCGGCGACCGGCTGGCGCAGGTTGTCACAGAGCAGGTACGGCAGCCCGCCCACCTGCGCCTCCCGGAACGTCCACCCGAACACCGCGCCGTAGAAGTTCCGCGCCCCGTCCAGATCCCGGGTGTTCAGCTCGTTCCAGGTGAGCGCGCCGGGCACGTCGAACACCTCGGCGCCGCGCATCATGCCGGCCTCCCAGACGCTGAACGGCGCGCCCGACGGGTCCAGGAAAGCGGCCATCCGCCCCTGATCCATCACGTCGAACGGCGCCACCAGCACCTTGCCGCCGGCCGCCTCCACCCGGGCGGCGACCAGGTCGGCGTCGTCGGTCGCCAGATACGTGCTCCACGCGGTCGGTTGTCCCTCGCCGAACAGCGGACCGGCGCCGGCCACTGGCAGCCCATTGAGGAGAAAGGTGGTATATCCCCCGAAGTCATCGCCGGACACCTCAGCGGTCCAGCCGAACAGACTCGAGTAGAACCGGACAGCGGCGTCGAGGTCCGACGTCGCCAGATCCACCCAGTTGGGAACTCCAGGCGAGGGAACGGTCATAGCCGCATGGTCGCATCCGGACACCATCGCCAGAACGAAACTGTCAGTCTTCTAGCCGAACCGGCGTCGCTCTGCGCACATCGCGACGACCTAAGGTAACCGTCGTGGGAGAGCTGATCTTGCGAGTGGCCGAGAAGTCCGAGCTGGCCGCGGTGCTGGCGTTCTGGCAGGGTGCGGCGGAGAACGACGGCCGGCCGGTGGACACCGCCGCGGCGGTGCAGGCGCTGGTCACGCGGGATCCGGAGGCGTTGATCCTGGCCGTCGACGGTGCCGAGATCGTGGGCACGATCATTGCCGGGTGGGACGGCTGGCGGTGTCATCTGTACCGGCTCGCGGTCGCGCCGCGGCACCGCCGGGCCGGGGTCGGCGGCCGGCTGATCACCGCGGCCGAGGAGCGTTTCCGCAGCCTGGGCGGCACCCGCGCGGACGCCATGGTGCTCGACGCGAACGCGGGCGCGCACGGCATCTGGGCCCGGCACGGCTATCACCCGCAGGCCGAGTGGTCCCGCTGGGTGAAGCCGCTGGTCTGACCGTCGGCCACCGCGGGTCCACAAGGTGAGATGGAGACGCAACAGAAAAAGCTTCCGGACGGGCCTTCGAACGGCGAAGATGCTCGATCGTGGATGACCTCCTGGTGGCGCTGGCCGGTAACACTGCCCTGCCGCCCGCCCTGGTCGACCGCCTGATCGGGCTGGCCGACGAGGAGCTTGCGCGCGACCTCGCCTACCGCTCCGACCTGACGCCCGCCCAGGTGCGCGTTCTCGCCACCCGATTCGAGGGCGCCGCCATCGTGCTGGCCCGCGAAGGCCGCCTCTCCGCCGAGGACTTCAGCGACAACGGGCCAGGTACCGCAGGCGGGACCGCCGCCACCTGGACGTACGTCGAACTGGCCCTGCTCAACGAAGGCCGCGGCCGGCCGGAGTGGGCGAGGCGGCTCACCGCCGAGCCGAGTTCGGAGATCCGGCAGGAACTGGCCGCCTGCCCGGGCCTGCCGGCGGACGTCGTCGCCGCGCTGGCCGCCGACCCGGACCCGGAAGTGGTCGCCGAGCTGGCCCTGCACACCACGGATCCGGAGCTGCTGGGCCGGCTGGCCGCGCACCGGCACGCCGAGGTCCGGGTGATGGTCGCGGTGAACCGGGCCACCCCGCCGGCCAGCCTGGCCGCGCTGGTCGCCAACGAGCCGCCGCCGGAGGCGTGCCTGGTCTGCGAGCGGGAACCGATCCCGTTTGTGCACGACCCGCACTGCCTGCGGACCGACTGCACGCTGCCGCCCGGCGCGGCCTGCGACGGCAGCCACGAATCCACTATCCACAGGATCCGGCGGCAGGCTGTGGATAACTTGGCGACGCCGGTATCCGCGCTGGTCAGGTTCGCGGAGGATCCGTCGACGTTCCTGCGGTGGGCGTTCGCGGCGCGGCCGGATCTGCCGGTCGAGGCCGCTGAGCGGCTCGCCGACGACCCGATTTCCGGGGTACGCGGTGACCTCGCCGAGAACCCCGCCCTGCCGGTCGCCCTGCTCCGCCGGATGGCCGGTGATCAGACGCACGAGGTGCGGCGCAGGCTCGCCCACAACCCGGTGGTGCCACTGGACGTGCTCGCCGAGCTGGCCGGGACCACCAGGATCGGGCCGACCCTGCTGCCCCGGGTCGCCACCGCGACCGACGAGGAGCTCCGGCAACTGGCGGCGAGTGCCAACCCGGAGGTGCGGATGCTGCTCGCGGTCCGCCGTGACCTGCCCGCGGCCGTACGGGACGGGCTGGCCGGTGACCCGGACGCGAAAGTGGTCGCCGCGGTGGCCGGGCATCCGGGACTGAGCGCGGCGCGGCTGGCCGCGATGGTGGCGGCTCATGGCGTACGCGTGATAGGTCGTGTCGCCGCGAACCAGGACGCGACAGCGGACCTGCTCCTCGATCTGGCCCGGCGCGAGCCGCGGGTGCCGAAGGCCCTGCGCGAGATCGCCCGGCACCCGCACGCCGGCGCGGCGGCCCTGGAGCACTGCCTCGCCGACGCGCAGGCCCGGCCGATCGCCGCCGGTCATCCGGCGCTGCCACCGGACCGCGTCGCGGCGCTGCTCACCGACGCGGACCCGCAGGTGGCCGAGTCGGCGGCCGGCAATCCAGCGCTACCGGTCGCCGAGATGGCCCGCCTGATCGACGCCGCGGTCAGCGACCCAGTGCGGTGAGCGCGGCCCGGAGCTGCGGGATCGGGTCCGGCCCGAGCGGGCGCAGCACGATCGTCGCGGCGCCGGCCTCGGCCAGCGCCTGCACCTTGCCGGCCACCTGACCGACCGGCCCGATCAGCGAGAAGATCTCCTCGGGCGGCACGCCCAGCCAGCTCGCCTGGCCCTCGACCATCGGGCCGGTCACCCGCGCGGCGTCCGCCGGATCGTCGTTGACGTGCAGGTATGTGAAGACGATCAGCTCGTGCTCGTCGGTCGCGCCACCCTTGCGGATGTGCCCGAGCGCGTCGGTCAGCTGGGCCGGGCTGTTGCCCTCGGCGAGTATTGTCCCGTCCGCGACCCGGCCGGACAGCTCCAGCGAGCGCGGCTTCACCACGCCGGTGACGATCGGCGGGACCACCGCCGGCGGGTGCACCAGGCGTACGCCGTCGATGCACACCTCGCGGCCCTGCAGGGTGACCGTCTCGCCGCGCAGCAGCCCCTGCACCACGATGATCGTCTCTTCGAGCAGGGCCAGCTTGGACTTCGCCTCCAGGCCGAGCTGGCGCATCCACTCGGCGACGCCGTGTCCGAGACCGGCCACCAGGCGACCGGGGTAGACCCGGGCCAGCATGGCCAGTTCCATGGCGAGCAGGGCCGGGCTGCGCAGCGGGGCCGGGGTGATGCCGATGCCGACCCGGATCCGGGACGTGGCGGCCAGGGCCAGCGCGGCCGTACTGATCGACCCGGCCCAGCCCAGGTCCTCGACGACCCAGAGGTCGTCGGCGCCGGCCTCCTCCGCGGCGACGGCGAAGGCTTGCAGGTCTTCGGGGGACAGGTCGCGGTCGAACAACACTCCGATGCGGGACATCAGCCGATGTTAAGCCGTCGGAGTGGACCACGTGGGAGCGTGATCCACTCCGACGGCTTTTACAGCGGTTGCGGGAGCGGTTTGGCGTGCAGGACGGAGAGCCGGGTGACCGCTCGGGTCAGCACCACGTAGAGGCGGTTCAGGCCGCGTGGCTCGGCGGCCACGATGTCGGCGGGCTCGTGGACGATGACATGGTCGTACTCCAGGCCTTTGACCAGCGTCGCAGGGACGACCATGACGCGCGCCGCGGTCTCGAGCTCGTCGGGCCGCGCGTGCTCGATCCCGGCAACCGTGAGCTGCGCGCGGAGCTGATCCACCGCGGCGTCCGCCGCGATGACCGCGACGGATCCTTCGTGCCCGAGGGCCGCGGTGACCTCGGTGAGAGTGCGGGCGTCCAGGTCGGCAGGGTCGGCGACGGGGAGGAGCCTGAGGTCACCGTCGCGGCGCAGCGAGACCGCTTCGGGCACGTTCACGCCGAGCGCCGGCAGGAGGCGGTTGGCCAGGGCGACAACCACTTCCGGTACGCGGAATCCGACGGTCAGCGGCACCACCGCGGCGCCCGGTTTACCGAGGTGGGCCAGGATGTCGTGCCAGTCGGTGGCGGCCCACGGCGCGGTGCCCTGTGCCAGGTCGCCGAGCAGGGTGATCGAGCCGTGCTCACTGCGCCGGGCGATCACGCGCGCCTGCATGGGCGACACGTCCTGCGCCTCGTCGATGACCACGTGACCGAAACTGGTCTCTCGTTCCAGCAGGCCGGCGGCCTCGTCGAGCAGCACCAGGTCGGCCAGCGTCCACTTGGCCGACTTGGCGGTCTTGGGCGGCTTGAGCCAGCGGATCGCCTCCTGCTCGTCCGGGGTGAGCAGGTCACCGGCCGTGGACGGGTCGGTCAGCAGTTCGGCGACCAGCGACTCCGGGGTGACGGCCGGCCAGCACGTCTCCAGGAACCCGGCGACCGGGGCGACCTTGCTCATCCGGCGGAGCCAGCCCTCGTTCGGCGAGTTGCCGGTGCGGTACTCCGACTGGCGCTGCAGCAGGCCGACCACGCGGGCCCGGACCCGTTCCCGGCCGACCGCGTAGGGCAAGCCCTCACCGCGGGCCTCGTCGACGATCCGGTGCAGCGGCTCCAGGTCGATCCGCCAGCGGTACGAGCCGTCCGACACCATGATCGGCTCGGTCGGCTCGCCGAGACGGTTCCACAGTGCACCGCGAAGGACCGCTGCCATCCGTACGTCATGTTTGACGACAGCGGCCTGGACCGTGTCGACCGCCTTGACCGGAGCGCGGCCGACAAGTTCGTCCAGCGTGGACTGTTGCACCTCGACCTCGCCGAGGGTCGGCAGCACCGCCGAGATGTAGGAGAGGAACGCGGTGTTCGGCCCGACGATCAGCACACCGGACCGGCGCAGCCGCTCCCGGTGCAGGTAGAGCAGGAACGCCGCGCGGTGCAGCCCGACCGCGGTCTTGCCGGTCCCGGGTGCGCCCTGCACGCAGATCGAGTCGCCCAGGTCGGCCCGGACCAGCTCGTCCTGCTCCGGCTGGATGGTGGCGACGATGTCGCGCATCGGGCCGACGCGCGGGCGCTCGATCTCGGCGGTCAGGATCCGGCTGCTGGTGCCGAGCTCCTCGCCGCGGTCCAGGTGCTCGTCCTCGAAGCTGGTCAGCTCGCCCTTGACGAACCCGAACCGGCGGCGGGTGGCGACGCCCTGCGGGTCGCGGACGCTGGCCCGGTAGAACGAGCGGGACAGCGGCGCCCGCCAGTCCAGCACCATCGGTTCGCCGGCGTCGTCGGTGACGTGCCGGCGGCCCACGTGGTAGGCGACCTCCTCGATGTCGAGGCGGCCGAAGAAGAGCGGGGTGTCCGGGTCGTCGGCGAGCTCCTTGACCCGGCGGGCCATGTGCCGGCCCAGCTGCTCGGCGGTGTAGGCATCGCCGGCCACCTGGTTGCCGGTGGAGAAGAGCGCTTCGGCGCGGCCACGCATCCGGTGCAGCGCGGCCCGGGACTCGGTCAGATGGGTGCGTTCGGCGGTGAGTTCGAGGTCCAGTTCAGACGCGGGCACGGGACATCCTCGGCAGGCTGATCAAGGCTTGCGCTCGCGTATCCGGAGGACGGGTCGGCCGCCGCCGGCGCGGGCGACGTCCGCTGCGGTGCATGCTCACCACGGCCGTCATAGCGGCCCTCCACGCTACGCCGCCCACAGGCGTTGTCCACTGATTTTCACCGGCCTCCCCCTCTCGCGGAGAATGTGGGCATGGCTGAGCAGGAGACCAACCGGGCGGACGTGCGGGTGACGGATGCGCGGACGTTGCGGGCGTTGGCGCATCCGGCGCGGATCGAGATCGTCGAGCACCTGAGTGTCACCGGGTCGACGGTGACCGCGACCGAGTGCGCCGGCCTGGTCGGTTTGTCGCCCAGCGCGACCAGCTACCACCTGCGAGAGCTGGCCAAATACGGCCTGGTCGAGCAGGCGCCGAGCCAGGGTGACGGGCGGGAGCGGCGCTGGCGCAGCACCGGGAACGGCCTGTGGATCGCCAGTGACACCAACCAGCCCGACGCGGTGGCCGCCGAGCGGGCGCTGATCGACGTCTACCTGACCCGGGACCAGCAGCGGGTGCACCAGTGGCTGGACCGGCAGCACCAGGAGCCGGAGGAGTGGCGGGAGGCCAGCGCGATGATGGGCCAGCAGCTGCTGGTCACCGCGGAGGAGATGACCCGGCTGAGCGCGCAGGTGCGGGAGCTGCTGGAGCCGTACCGGGTGCGGGAACGGCAGGAGGATCCGCCGGCCGGCGCCCGCAAGGTGGTCGTCCAGTACACGGCATTCCCCATGGACTGATTTCGATAGGCGGGTTGCGTCCGCAGATGTGAAGGATTACTTTCGAAGTATGTCCTTCACATCTGCCGGTTCGCGCTGGACGGACGTCTACCTGGTGGCCACCGGACGGGGTGTCTCCGTCTGCGGCGACTTCCTCGCGGCGACCACGCTCGCCCTGGTCCTGCAGCAGACCGGGCACGGCGGGCTGGCCGTCTCCGGGCTGCTGCTCGCCGCCGCCCTGCCCATGGCCCTGCTCACCCCGCTCACCGGACGGCTGGCCGACCGGGCCGACAGTCGCACGCTGCTGGTCGCCGTCGGCCTCGGGCAGGCCGCGGTCTGCGCCACCCTCGCCTTCGCCACCCACCCGGCCGCGATCATCGCGCTGGTCGCGCTGCTCGCCGCCGGTCTCGCGGTCACCCAGCCGACCCTGCAGGCGCTGCTGCCGCAGATGGTCCGTCGTGACGACCTGGCCAAGGCCAGTGGCCTGGTGCAGACCGCCAGCCAGGCCGGCGCACTGGTCGCCCCGGCGCTGGCCGGGTTCCTGGTCGGGCAGACCGGTTCGCGGGTTCCGCTGCTGATCGACGCGGCAAGCTATCTCGGACTTGTCGTCATGGCGCTGCTGATCCGGACCCGGCGGTGCGGCGCCGCCGCCGCCGACCAGGCGACCGAGCCGGTCGCGTTCCGGCTGCGCTCCGATCGGTCGCTGACCGTGATGGCCGTGGCGATCGCCGCCGTCGTCGCCGGGGTCGGCGCGATCAACGTGCTCGACGTGTTCTTCATCCGGGACACGCTCGGCGCCTCGGCCACCGTCTACGGCCTGGTCGCGGCGTCCTGGATGGTCGGGATGGTGCTGGTCACCCCGTTCTTCGGGCGAATCCCGCAGCGCTGGATCTCGGTCCGGCTGGTGCTCGCCGTGCTGGCCGGCGCGAGCTTGGTGGTACTGGCCGGCTCGACGGTGGGCGCGGCCGGCTGGCTGGTCCCGCTCTGGATCCTGGGCGGCGTCTGCAACGGCGCCCTGAACGTCTGTATGACCGTGATCGTCGCCGGCCGGGTGCCGGCCGAGGCGCACGGCCGCGCCTTCGCCGTGATCACCGCGGTCGTCCAGGGCGCCGGGCTGTTCGGCTTCCTGGTGGCCGGCCCGCTGCTCGAGCACTTCGACCCACGCGTCCTGGTCGCCGGTGCGGGCGCCGCCGGGCTGCTCGCCGCCCTCGCCTGCTGGCCGCTGGTCCGCCAAACCCCCCATTTCGTACGATCAATGGCTTCCCGGCCGTAGGCATCAGCCGCGTCCCGTGGTGGTCTCGCGCCACACTGCGGCCCGCTCCGGACCGTGGCGCGCCCGCGCTCCCCGGCTGGCTCTCCGGGGTGCCTCGGGGTGCCGGACACACCCCTGAGCGCCAGCCCGCGTTGCTGCGACCTTGGCCACCCTGATGCTGCTCTCGCCACGGATGTCGCTGAATCAGGGGATACCGTCGCTGCATGAACGACAGCGTCAGTCGGCCCCGGGTCGGGCACATCCAGTTCCTCAACTGCCTCCCGATCTACTGGGGCCTGATGCGGTCGGGCGCTCTGCTCGACGTCGACCTGCACAAGGACACGCCGGACCGGCTCAGCGCCGCGCTCGTCGCCGGTGACCTGGACATCGGCCCGATCACCCTGGTCGAGTACCTGCGGCACGCCGACGAACTGCTCCTGCTGCCCGACCTGGCGGTCGGCAGCGACGGGCCGGTGCTGTCGGTCAACCTGGTCTCCACCCGGCCTCCGGCCGAGCTCGACAAGCGCCCGGTGGCGCTCGGTTCCACCTCGCGCACCGGCGTCCTGCTCGCTCAGCTGCTGCTCGCCGACCGGTACGGCGTGGAGCCCACCTACTTCCGCTGCCCGCCCGACCTGTCGCAGATGCTGCAGGAAGCCGACGCCGGTGTGCTGATCGGTGACCCGGCACTGCGCGCGATGTACGAGGCACCCGCCCTCGGCCTGCAGGTCATCGACCTGGCCGAGGCGTGGCGGGAGTGGACCGGCCTGCCGATGGTCTTCGCCGTCTGGGCGGTCCGCAAGGATTTCGCCGCGGCGCACCCCGGCCAGGTCAAGGACGTGCACGAGGCGTTCCAGCGGTCCAAGGAGCTGTGCCTGGGCGAGCTGGACGAGGTGGCCGAGGCGGCGGCCCGCTGGGAGCCGTTCGACGCGGCCACGCTGGCCAACTACTTCCGGGTCCTGGACTTTTCGCTGGGCGAGCGGCAGCAGCAGGGAATCACGGAATTCGCCCGGCGTGCGGCGAATCGTGGCGAAGTTCCGCCGTTGCCGCAGAATGGCCTGCTCTTCGCCGAGGTTTGATCTTTCAGGGGCCGGGCCTTACGCTCCGCGGACTTTCTCCAGCCGCCCCCGCGCGGCTTCAAGTCCGAAAACGGTGAACATGCGTTTGCGCGCTCTGCTCCGCCGCCTCGTCCTGCCGCCGGTCGCCGTCGGCCTGGCCGTGTCCGGCCTGGCCCTGCCCGCGCAGGCCGCCGACTCGATCCTTCCCGGGTTCGCGTTGGTGCTGCTCGACATCACCGACACCGTCACGGTGATCGACGGCCAGTCGAAGACGGTCAAGTTCGAGGTCTACAACCTCGGTGGCGCGGCTGCCGAGAACGTGACGATCGGCTTCGCCGACGGGCCCGACGCGGTCCCGGCCGACATCGGGTTCGTCCCGCCGGCCGGCTGCACGGCGACCGCCTGCAAGATCGCCAAGCTGGCGGGCGGTGAGCGGCGCGTCTACACCCTCACCGTGAAGCCGGACGTCGCGTCCACCACGAACCTGAACTCGTACTTCGACCTGACCGCCACGGTCGGCACCGAAGAGCACGACAAGATGCAGGTCCAGGTGGTGCGTACCACCAAGAGCGCGGTCGACCTCGAGGTCGGTGATCTGAAGGACCTGAAGCTGGGCCGCGGTCAGTCCGCCGACCTGGCGCTGAGCGTCCGCAACACCGGGAACGTGCAGTCCGGCCCGCTCGGCCTGATCGTGTCGACCCTGGGCGCGGGTGTCTCGCCGGACCTGAACTACCGCAACTGTGAGAAGGACGCGGACGTCGAGGGCCTGATCTGCGTCCTCGACGAGAAGCTCGCCCCGGGCCAGGCGGCGACCCTGTCGGCGTCCACCCCCGCGAAGATCAAGGTTGCCGCGGACGCGGCCGGCCCGGCGGACTACCTCGCCGTCGCCGGCGTCGTCGGTCTCACTCAGAACTATGTGGACGCTTTCAAGAAGCGCACCGCCTCGAAGCCCGGCGCCGAGCTGAAGTTCCAGCCGATGGCCACCGTCGCCGACCTCACCGACGACGACATCGCCGACGACCTGAACCCGGCCGACAACCTGGCCCTGTTCTACGTCAAGGTGCCGAAGTCGGCGGCGGACAGCAAGGCGATCGGCGGTACCTTCCGCGGCACCCCCGGTGACCTGGTCACGGTCAAGGTCGGCACTCAGAACCTGGGCCCGACCGCGACGATCCCGATCAACACCAAGTGGATCGGCTACGTGCACGTCAACGTGCCGACCAACGTCAAGCTGACCAAGGCCGACGAGTGGTGCGTGCCGGGCACGTCGCCGACCAAGCTCGACCTGAAAGCCGATCTGGACAGCCGGGACTGGGTCTGCCTGGTGCTCGACCAGGTCGCCAAGGGCGGCAAGCGGGTCTTCGCCTTCGAGGCGATGATCCAGGAAGGCTCGCACGAGGCCGGGTTCGTCCAGGTCGACGGCGGCGTGCAGGACACGAAGCACGGCAACGACAAGGCCGCGCTGACCGTGAGCGCCGGTAGCACCGGCGGCGAGGGCGGCGGCCTGCCGATCACCGGCCCGTCGGCCGGCCTGATCGCGGGCGGCGGCGCGGCGCTGCTGGCGTTCGGCGTGCTCGCGTTCCGGATGGCCCGCCGCCGGCGCATCATCACCGTCGTCGAGTAGCTCTTCAGCAACGTCCAGTGAGGGCCGGGTGCGATGCACCCGGCCCTCACCGCGCCGCCAATGACGTGTGAAAGTGGGGTGCGCAGCGCACCGCCAGGGTGGTGTGTGAAGTTTCGGTGCGGAGCGCGCCGAAAGTCCCCACGCAGCGCGCTGCCGCGTGTGGTGTGTGAAGTTTGGGTGCGGAGCGCGCCGAAAGTCCCCACGCAGCGCGCTGCCGCGGGCTAGCTGTTCAGGATGGCGTCCAGGGCGGCGATGTCGGCGACGTCCAGGTGCCAGCTCGCGGCCGCGGCGTTCGCGTGCACCTGGTCGGGCGTGGTCGCGCCGGCGATCACGCTGGTGACCGCGGGGCGGGCGGCCAGCCCGGCGATTGCCACCTCGAGCAGGCTGTGCCCACGCTCGGCGCCGAACGCGGTGAGCGCCTCGATGGTGTCCCAGTCGGCATGGGCCAGCCACGGCGTGTACCGGTCCTGGGCCAGCCGGGTGCCGGCGGCCGGCGTCTCGCCGCGCCGGTACTTGCCGGAGAGCAGGCCCGAGTCGAGCGGGAAGAACGGCAGCAGGCCCAGCCCGAAGCGTTCGCAGGCCGGGACCACTTCGATCTCCACGTCCCGGTGCAGCAGGCTGTACTGGTTCTGCGCGCTGATGAACGGCGTCAAGCTCCCGGCCCGGGCGGTCCAGTCGGCGTCGGCGATCTGCCAGCCGGAGAAGTTCGAGTTGCCCAGGTAGCGCACCTTGCCGGAGCGGACCAGGTCGTCCAGCGCGGTGAGGGTCTCCTCGATCGGGGTGGCCGGGTCCGGCTCGTGGAGCTGGTACAGGTCGATGTGATCGGTCTCCAGCCGGCGCAGCGACGCCTCGACCGCGCGGACCAGGTAGCGCCGGGAGCCGCGGGCGCCGAAGTCGCGTCCGTTAAGTCCCTCCATGTTCATGCCGAACTTGGTGGCCAGTACGACCTCGTCGCGGCGGCCCTTGAGCGCGGCGCCGAGCAGCTCCTCGGAGCTGCCGTGCGGGGTGCCGTAGATGTCAGCCGTGTCGAACAGGGTGATCCCGGCGTCGATCGCGGCGTCGACGACCTCACGGGTGCCGTCCGCGTCGAGCTTGCGGCCGAAGTTGTTGCAGCCGATGCCGACCACGGACACGACCAGGCCCGATTCGCCGAGTCGGCGGTAGCTCATCTCACTCATGAAACCGACCTTAGTTCGCGAGCCGGTTCGCGCTGCGGAAGACCTATATATCGGTCATTGTCTATTGACACCGGTTGTGACGCCTCGCATGCTTATGGGCACTCTCCGAGAGGCGAGATCAGCCCAAGTCGGATAGCTCCCAGCCGCCGCGTCCATCGTGGACTCGCCCACGATCGGTCCACGATGGACGCGGCCCGGACTCTCGCGCCGCACGGCCCCGGGCCGCGGCTCTACGCCGCCCGGACTGCAACTCCGCGCGGTCCGCGATGCCCGAGCCGCGCGGTCCGCGATGCCCGAGCCGCGCGGTCCGCGATGCCCGAGCCGCGCGGTCCGCGGGCGAGGTCGCGCCGAACGGCGGGCCGGCCTGCGTCACCGCGGCCCCGGCCTGCGTCTGCGCCGGCCCCGGCCTGCGTCACTCCTCCGGCTGGGCGGCCAGGTCGCGGTAGAGCGGGCGCAGCAGGTCGATCAGCGGAATGTGACGGACCTTGACCGGCGGCGGGTCCAGGGCCCGCAGCAGAAGCTCGGGCGGTGTACCGCCGCGCGGTGGTCGTTCCCGCAACCGGCCGAGGCTCACCGCGGGGGAGTAGTAGTCGGCCATCCGGTCGGCGAGCGGCTCCTCCGCCACTGCCAGCGGATCCACCGCCTCGCCCGGATCGGTTGTGCCGCGCAGGGCGTCGAGCAGCGTCTCCCGGGCCCGCCCGCGCCAGGCCAGCACCAGGAACGGATCGTCGTCGAACGCCTCGGCCAGCACATACAGCGCCGCAGAGCCGTGTTTGCACGGTATGCCCCAGTCCGGGCAGGAGCAGTCGATGTTCAGCTCCGACGGGAAGAGCGGGAGCCCCAGGTCGGTGAACAGCTCGACGATCTCGCGCGGCATCTCGCCGGCCAGCAGCGCGGCGCGATAGAGCGCCTGCGCGCCGAGCGCCTCGGTGATCTGCGTCCACTGTGCCTCGTCGAATGCGGCGATCCGGATCGTCACCTGATAAGGCGTCGGCCGCGACCCCTGCACCCGCGCGACCATCTGCCCGGCACTCAGGGCGAAGTCGATGACCTGCCCTTTTCGTGCGTAGGCGCGTCCGCGCGCGAGCCGGCCCGGGTCGCAGACCTCCTCCAGCACGTCGACGAAGCGCCGCGACCACCACTGTTCGCCGATCTTGCCGCGTTTCGACCGGACGGCGAGCCCACCGTCCACTTCGATCGGACGAGCCGCGTCGTAGAACTGGCCGGACTTGTCGAACGGCATCTCAGCGCACCGCCGCCGGGTCGAGCGCGAACAGTTCGCGCAGCTGGTCCGTGCTCAGATCGGTGATCCACTCCTCACCGGTGCCGACGACTGCCGAGGCCAGCGCCTTCTTCCGCTCGATCATCGCGTCGATCTTCTCCTCGAGCGTGCCGGTGCAGATGAACTTGCGGACCTGCACGTCACGCGACTGTCCGATGCGGAACGCCCGGTCGGTGGCCTGGTCCTCGACGGCTGGGTTCCACCACCGGTCAAAGTGGACGACATGGTTGGCCGCGGTCAGGTTGAGCCCGGTGCCGGCCGCTTTCAGCGAGAGCAGGAAGAGCATCGGCTCGTCCTCGGTCTGGAAGCGTTCGACGAGCTCGTCGCGACGGGGTTTGCTGAGCCCGCCGTGCAGCCACAGCACCGGACGGTCCAGGTGCGCCGCCAGGTAGGGCTGCAGCAGGGAGCCCCACTCCGCGTACTGAGTGAAGATCAGGGCCTTGTCGCCGTCTTCGACGATCTCCTCGGCCAGCTCCTCGAGCCGGGCCAGCTTCCCGGACCGGTCGGGCAGCCGGGAACCGTCCTTGAGCAGGTGCGCCGGGTGGTTGCAGACCTGTTTGAGCTTCATCATCGCGGCCAGCACATTGCCCCGCCGCTGGATGCCCTCACTGCCCTCGATCTCGGACATCATGTCCTCGACCACGGCCTGATAGAGGGTGGCCTGCTCGGGAGTGAGCGTGCACCACACCTTCATCTCGTTCTTCTCCGGAAGGTCCGAGATGATGCTCTTGTCGGTCTTGAGGCGGCGCAGCACGAACGGCCCGGTCGCCCGTTTCAACGCGGCGGTCGCGTCCGCGTCCTGGTTGATCTCGATCGGCTCCTGGAACCGGCGGCGGAACCTCTTCGCCGGCCCGAGCAGTCCCGGGTTGCAGAAGTCCATGATGGACCAGAGCTCGGCGAGGTGATTTTCCACCGGGGTGCCGGTCAGGGCCAGCCTGGTGCGCGCCGGGATGGCCCGGACCGCCTGTGACTGGCGGGTGCCGCTGTTCTTGATCGCCTGAGCCTCGTCGCAAGCCACCCGGCTCCAGCCGATCTCCCGCAGCGTCTCCAGGTCGCGCGCGGCCGTGCCGTACGTGGTGAGCACCAGATCAGCCGCGCCGACCGCGGCGAGGAAGTCGTCACCACGCTGCCGGGTGCCGCCGTGGTGCACGTAGACCCGCAGCTCCGGGGCGAACCGATCGGCTTCCTTCTGCCAGTTGGTGATCAGAGACATCGGGCAGATCAGCAGCGTCGGCGCGGTCTCCTCGGGTGCCCGCCCGACGCGCTCGGTGAGCAGCAGCGAGAGGGTCTGCGCGGTCTTGCCCAGGCCCATGTCGTCGGCCAGGATCCCGCCGAGCCCGAGCCGGGTGAGGAAGTGCAGCCAGGACAGGCCCCGCTCCTGGTACGGCCGGAGCGTCCCCTGGAACCCCTCCGGGGTCGGCATCGGCTCGAGGCGCTCGGAGGCCTGGCCGGAGAGCAGATCGCCGAGCACACCATCGGCGTCCACCTCGATCAGCGGCAGGTCCTCCTCGCCGCCCTCGACCACCTGCTGCAGCACCTCGGCGGCGGTCAGCTCGCCCTCCCGTCGCCGGCCGACCGCCTTGAGCGCGGCCTTGAGCTGGCGATCGTCCAGCTCGACCCACTGCCCGCGGACCCGCACCAGCGGCACCTTGAGCCGGGCCAGCTCGGCCAGCTCCTCGGCGCTGACCGTGCCGTCGCCGATCACCAGGTCGAGCCGGAAGTCGACGATCTCACTCAGGCCGAACCCGGAGTCGGCGGCCGCCCGCGAGGCGCCAGCCTTGGACCTGGTCCGGGTGGTCAGTTTCAGGCCGACACCCTTGCGCCCGGCCCAGGACGGCAGCTGCACCCCGAACCCGGCCGCCTGCAGCAGCGGGGCGGCCTGGCGCAGGAAGTCGTAGGCCTCGGCGGTGTTCAGCTCCATCGCGGCCGGCTGCTGCTGCCGCAGTGCGTCGTTGAGCTGCGGGAACAGTCGCACCGCGCGGCCCAGCCCGGCCAGCAGCGCCTCGTCGGGCCGCCTCGGCAGGCCCGGGAACCGCTCGCCGGCCCAGACCGCCTCGGCCGGCAGGTAGAGGCCGGAGTCCTCGGCCGACTGCAGGGCGAACTCCAGCTGCCAGTCGTCCTCGCCCGGCTCGGGCTCGGTCAGGCGGAAACTGACCCGGATCGGCCCGTTCGCCGCCTGGGCCGCGCGCATCCAGTCGTCGAGCGCCTTGCGCAGGTCACGCAGCTCGCCGGCGGACGCGTGCGGCAGGGTGGGGTCGGGTGCGGTCAGCGCGGTGATCCAGCGGTCCGGCAGCGGCGCTTTCGGCCCGGCCCGGTGGCCGCCGAGGATCCGCTCCGGCAGGATCACCCGGGCCGACGCGTCGAGCAGCGTCTCCAGCGCGTCCCGCAGGGTCCGCCCGGCCGGGTGCCCCTCGGCGACCGCGGAACCCGCGCGCGCCGGAGCCGTGACCGGAGTGACCGCCCGGACCACCGGTGGCATCCCCGCCGCGAAGTCGCGGTAGGTGGCCAGGTCGGTGCCGGTCAGCACGGAGCGCCACCGCGCGGCAGGCACCTTCTCCTCGATGGTCAGCTGCGGCAGCATCCGGCCGTGCTGGGCCAGGTCGCAGGCCCAGCCGGCGAGCAGGCAGAGATAACGCAGCGAGGCGCCGGCGACCCAGGCGCCGGCCGGATCGGGGTCGGCGAGGGCGGCGAGCACGGCCACGGCGGACTCACCGGGCACCACGAGGGTGGGCACGGCCCAGCCGGCCAGCCGGACGCCGCGTGAGGTGGCCGGCTCGACGCCGGTCTCCGGGGAGGGGACCGGCCCCTGCGAGGTGCCGGGCAGTTGGACCGTGCCGGTTCCGATGCTGGTCACATCATCGGGGAGCGCGAGGGCGCCGGCCAGCGCCTCGGCGCCGGTCGCGAACGGATGTGGGCGGACCTTGGCCCGGGACGCCGAGGTCTCCCGGGCGGTCGGGTCCTCGGCCCAGAGCAGTAACCGGCCTGGGCGCCCGGACCCGGGCGCCCAGGCGCCGTGAACGACGAGCACGTATCAACCCCCTGAGCAGTTCGTCGAGATTATCGGCCCGGCTCGGTCTCGGCCCACTCCACCAACTCGTAAACGACACCATTGGGGTCGGTGACCAGCAGCAGGCGCTCGCCCCAGGGCTCCTCGCGGATCGGCAGGGTGAGCTCGACGCCCTCGGCGCGCAACCGGTCCTGCTCGGCGTCGAGGTCGTCGACCACGAAGGCGACGATCGCGCCGGCGGCGGCCACCTCGCGCAGGTGCGGTGGCAGCACCTCCAGGCCGCGGCGCATGAACATCAGGTCGAGGCCGGCGTCGTCGCGGCCGAGAGAGGCGAACCCGTCCGCCGCCATCCGTTCGACATAGCCGAGGTGGTCCGCGAGAAACTTGCTCGAGGCGGGGACGTCGTCGACGGTGAGCGCTAGTGCGGATGACCGGATTCGCATGGTGCCTCCCCAGGGCGATTAGTTGTACGCCGTACAGAATACGCCGTACAAGAAAGGAGTGCCACCCGAGATGGCCGAAGCGCGCCGCACCATCGATCTGCTCTGGTTTCCGGAGGCGGTCGAGCGCAAGCGAGGCCGCCGTCCGGGCCTGAGCGTGGTCCGGGTCATCGAGACCGGCATCAGCCTGGCCGACGCCGAGGGGCTGGACGCGGTCTCGATGCGCCGGGTCGCGACCGAGCTGGGCGTGGTGCCGATGACGCTCTACACCTACGTGCCGGACAAGGCGACCCTGCTGGAGTTGATGCTGGACCGGGTCTACCTGGCGATGCCTCGGGCCGAGCTGCCGGACCGGCCGTGGCGGGAGCGGCTGACCGCGATCGCCGCGGAGAACCGCACGCTTGTCGAGGAGCATCCGTGGGTGGCCGGTCTGCCGGCCAACCGGCCGCCGCTCGGACCCGGCCTGATGGCGAAGTACGAGCACGAGCTGCGCGCCTTCGCCGGCTGCGGGCTGGACGATGTGGAGATCGACTCGGCGCTGACCTTCCTGATCGGCTTCGTGCAGTCCTCGGCGCGGACCGCCGCCGACGGCCGGGCCGCGGCCGAGCGCAGCCAGGAGACCGACTGGGAGTGGTGGCAGGAGCGCGGCCCGGTCTTCGAAGCGGTCTTCGACCAGCACGCCTACCCGACCGCCACCCGGGTCGGCGCCGCGGCGGGCGCCGCGCTCGGCGCCGCCCACAACCCCGATCATGCGTACGACTTCGGCCTCGCCCGGGTGCTCGACGGGCTGGGCGTGCTCATCGACGGCGCGGGTGGCGGTGACCGAGGCCGCTGACGGCTGTCCGCCGTTGGACGTACGCTTCCTGTCGTGACGGTGAACCCGGAGATCGACAGCATCCTGCAGCGCGGCGCGGACGGTGGGCGGATCACCCCCGAGGAGGCGCTGCTGCTCTACACGGAGGCCCCGTTCCACGCGCTGGGCGAGGCGGCCGACGCGGTCCGGCGCCGGCGGTATCCGGACGGCATCGTCACCTACCTGATCGACCGCAACATCAACTACACGAACGTGTGCGTCACGGCGTGCAAGTTCTGCGCGTTCTACCGGGCCCCCAAGCACAAAGAGGGCTGGTCGCACCCGACCGAGGAGATCCTGCGCCGCTGCGCCGAGGCGGTTGAGCTCGGCGCCACCCAGGTGATGCTGCAGGGCGGCCACCACCCGGACTACGGCGTGGAGTATTACGAGGAGCTCTTCTCCTCGGTCAAGCAGGCGTTCCCGCAGCTCGCGATCCACTCGATCGGCCCGAGTGAGATCCTGCACATGGCCAAGGTCTCGAACCTGTCGATCGAGGAGGCCATCCTCCGGATCAAGGCGGCCGGGTTGACCTCGATCGCCGGCGCCGGCGCCGAGATGCTGCCCGACCGGCCGCGCAAGGCGATCGCCCCGCTCAAGGAGAGCGGTGCGCGCTGGCTCGAGGTGATGGCGGTGGCTCACCGGAACGGCCTGTCGTCGACCGCGACCATGATGATGGGCACCGGCGAGACCAACGTCGAGCGCATCGAGCACATCCGGATGATCCGAGAGGTGCAGGACCTCGCGGTGGCGAACGGGTACCGCGACATCGCGGTGGAGGAGTCGCACGAGGTCGGTGGCTTCCGCGCCTTCATCCCGTGGACGTACCAGGCGGAGAACAACCACCTGAAGGGCCGCACCCAGGCGACCACGATGGAGTACCTGCGGTTCATCGCGGTCTCCCGGCTGTTCTTCGACAACATCGCGCACCTGCAGGCGTCATGGCTGACCACCGGCAAGGACATCGGCCAGCTCTCGCTGCACATGGGCGTCGACGACCTGGGTTCGATCATGCTGGAAGAGAACGTGATCTCCTCGGCCGGTGCCAAGCACCGCTCCAACCTGCAGGAACTCATCTCGATGATCCGCACCGCGGACCGGATCCCGGCCTGGCGCGACACGTGGTACAAGCACCTCGCGGTGCACCGGACCGCCGCCGACGACCCGACCGACGACCGCGTGGTCTCGCACTTCTCGTCGATCGCGATCCCCGGTGGCGGCGTGGCCGGGCGCACCCAGCTCCCCCTTGTGGACGCCCAGTAACGGCCGGATTGGACGACCGGAACAGCCGATCTATCGACAGACATGGTCGGCTGTTCGTTGCATTCTGTGACGCATGCTGAACAGCAGCGTGTCACTGCTGACCTTCGTCGTCACCGCGATCGTGGTGTTCTTCTTCACCGCGGCCTGGGTCAAGTTGAAGAGCGCCCGTGGTGGCTACCGCGTGGCCAAGACCGCGGTGGGTGTGACCCGCAAGGCCATGTGGTCCGCGGCCGGCGCGTTGGTCTGGTCCGCGGTGGTGGCCGCGATCCTGGTGGTGGTGCTGGTCGCCTGGCAGGCGCGAGATCTCGCCGATGCCTCCGAGAACACGCCCTCACCGAGCCCTTCGGCGCGTCCGAGCTGACCGTTCGGCCAGGGTGGGGGTCGTCGGACCGGGGAGGGCTGTATTGCTCCTTCGTAACGAGCCCGCCTGTTGGCTGTACCGCGCCGTTCCCGCTGGTTACGTTGCCTGCGTACGGAACCGGAAAAACTTATGCGTCGCCAGGCGGTCAGCGTCGGTGACGAGCAGTCGGACCCGACCGATGGCGGTCGTATATATAACGCACAAGGCACGGGCGGGATGGGAAACCATCCCGCCCGTGCTGTTTGGCGACGTAGTGGCAGAGTTGGTTGACGTGACGCGCGCAGATCTGGACAAAGAGCCCCACGAGGTCGCCGAGATGTTCGACGGCGTGGCCCAGCGCTACGACCTGACCAACACGGTGCTCTCCTTCGCACAGGACCGCAGCTGGCGCCGGGCCACCCGGGCCGCGCTGGGCCTGCGGCCGGGTGAGCGGGTGCTGGACGTGGGTGCGGGCACCGGCGTCTCCACCGACGAACTGGGCCGGTCCGGCGCGTTCGCGGTCGGCGCCGACATCTCGGTCGGGATGCTGCAGGCCGGCCGCCGGGTGCGGGCCGAGGTGCCGCTGCTGGCCGGTGACGCGCTGCACCTGCCGTTCCCGGACGCCACCTTCGACGCGGTGACGATCTCCTTCGCGCTGCGCAACGTGGTGGACACCGGCGCTGCGCTGCGTGAGTTCGCCCGGGTGACCCGGCCGGGCGGCCGCCTGGTGGTGTGCGAGTTCAGCACGCCGACGAACCCGGCCTTCCGGACCGTCTACATGCAGTACCTGATGCGCTCGCTGCCGGTGGTGGCGCGCGGGGTGTCGAGCAACCCGGATGCGTACGTCTACCTGGCCGAGTCGATCCGGGCCTGGCCGGACCAGGCCGGGCTGGCCGGGCGGATCGCCGAGTCCGGGCCGTGGGACCGGGTCGGCTGGCGCAACCTGACCGGCGGAGTGGTGTCACTGCACCGGGCGACCCGCCGCTGACCGGCCGTACCGGAAACGGATCCTGATCAACTCGCGCGTGTCGGTGACAAAACGGTCATTTTACGTACGCGGAGCGAATCGACTGTTTAGCTCGAAGTTATGACAAAAATCGGGCAGCTCGAGGACACCGACATCGACATCGCGATTGATGAGGGCGAGGCTGGTGAGCGGCGTGCCAGTGAGCTGGCCAATCGCATCCGGATGGTCGCCGCCCAAGATCCCCTGTTGGCGCAAGACCTGGTAGAGGAACTGATCGTCGCTTTGGACCGGGCGATGGACGGGACTATCCGAGATCATCTCGAGGGCCCGGCCCGTGGGATCGCAGATCGCGTTTTGGGGGAATCTGCCCCGATTCGTTAGCCACGCCGAAACAATTAGGCTGACCTGAGCGCAAAGATCTTCGATAGTCGGCCTAGACTCCGATCGAGGCGCGCTTGTGAACTAATTCACGAGCGCCGCGGGATCGGAGGCTGCACCGTGACTGACCACTCGCCATCGACCGTCGCCGACGAGGCTGACGTGATCGTGGTCGGCGCGGGGCCCGGTGGCAGCGCGGCCGCGTACCACCTCGCCCGGCACGGAGTTCGCGTCCTGCTGCTCGAGAAGACCGAGTTCCCGCGCGAGAAGGTCTGTGGCGACGGCCTGACCCCGCGCGCGGTCCGGCAGTTGGTCCGGATGGGCATCGACACCTCTGAGAAGGCCGGCTGGCTGCACAACCGCGGCCTCCGGGTGATCGGCGGCGGGGTCCGGCTCGAGCTGGACTGGCCCGAGCTGGCCAGCTTCCCCAACTACGGCCTGGTCCGCACCCGGATGGACTTCGACGACATGCTGGCCGACCGTGCGGTCGAGGCCGGCGCGCTGCTGCGGACGAACGTGAACGTGATCGGCCCGGTCCTGAACGAGGACGGGTACGTGATCGGCGTCGAGGCCAAGATCGGCCCGGACAAGGAACCCGTCGAGTACCGCGCTCCGCTGGTGATCGCCGCCGACGGCGTCTCCGGCAAGTTCCCGCTCGCGCTGGGGCTGGCCAAGCGTGACGACCGCCCGCTCGGGGTGGCCGTCCGGCGCTACTACCGCTCCGCGGTCAAGGCGGATGACAACTACCTGGAGTCCTGGCTGGAGCTGCGCAGCGCGCAGGACCCGAGCCGGCTCCTCCCGGGTTACGGATGGATCTTCGGGCTGGGTGACGGCCGGGTGAACGTGGGCCTCGGCATCCTCAACTCGTCCGATGCGTTCGGCAAGACGAACTACCGGAACCTGCTCACCGACTGGCTCGGCTCCACCCCGGAGGACTGGGGTATGCGGGGCGAGGAGAACGCGGAGGGCCCGACGCTGGGCGCGGCGCTCCCGATGGGCTTCAACCGGGTGCCGCACTACACCCGCGGCGTGATGCTGGTCGGCGACTCGGGTGGCATGGTCAACCCGATGAACGGCGAGGGCATCGCGTACGCGATGGAGTCCGGTGAGCTGGCCGCCGAGGTGGCGGTGCAGGCACTGGCCCGCCCGGCGGGACCGGAACGGGAGCGGGCGCTGCGCGCCTACCCGTCCGAGCTGAGCCTGCGGTTCGGCGGTTACTACCGCCTCGGTGGTGTGTTCGTGAAGCTGATCGGCAACCCTCAGATCATGCGGCTGGCCACCAAGCACGGCATGCCGCACCCGACGTTGATGAAGTTCGTCCTCAAGCTCCTGGCCAACCTCACCGACCCGCGCGGTGGCGACGCCATGGACCGCATCATCAACGGCTTGACGAAGGTGGCGCCCTCCGTCTGACCGACGGATTCGGGCACTCCGACCAAAGGGATACAAAAGCGAAAAACTAGTGTGAAGCGGCTAACAGTCGTACGGGAGTGAAGATGACGATCAACCCATACGTCCCGATCGTCGGGTTGCTGATCCTCGGCGCGCTCTTCGCGTTGTTCTCGGTGTCGGTGGCACCGATCGTGGGTCCGAAGCGCTACAACCGGGCAAAAATGGACGCCTACGAATGCGGCATCGAGCCGGCCCCTCAACCGGTCGGCGGTGGACGCTTCCCGGTGAAGTTCTACCTGACCGCGATGCTCTTCATCATCTTCGACATCGAGACCATCTTCCTCTACCCGTGGGCCGTCTCGTTCGAGGCGCTGGGCCTGTTCGGCTTCGTGGAAATGGTCCTCTTCATCGTCACCGTGTTCATCGCCTACACCTACGTGTGGCGGCGCGGCGGCCTCAACTGGGACTGATAACCATGGGAATCGAAGAGAAACTTCCCAGCGGCATCCTCCTCACCTCGGTCGAGAAGCTGTCGAACTGGGCTCGCAAGTCATCGTTCTGGGGTGCGACCTTCGGTCTCGCCTGCTGCGCCATCGAGATGATGGCCGCCGGTGGCCCGCACTACGACCTGGGTCGCTGGGGCATGGAGGTGTTCCGCGCTTCGCCTCGCCAAGCGGACCTGATGATCGTCGCGGGCCGGGTCAGTCAGAAGATGGCTCCGGTGGTCCGGCAGATCTACGACCAGATGCCCGAGCCGCGCTCGGTGATCTCGATGGGCGTCTGCGCCTCGTCCGGCGGCATGTTCAACAACTACGCCATCGTGCAGGGTGTGGATCACATCGTCCCGGTCGACATCTACCTGCCGGGCTGTCCGCCCAGGCCGGAAATGCTGATCGACGCGATCCTCAAGATGCGCGAGAAGGTGATGGCAACACCTCTCGGCCCGAACGGCCGCAAGATGCACGAGCAACGCCGTCTCGACGGCAAGCTCCCGCTCGTCGCGCCGGGTGCCATGCCGTCGTCGTACCGGGTGGACAAGGTCCGCCGGGCGGAATGGACGCAGGCCGTCAAGGAAGGGCGCGAAGAGCAATTGCGGATCGAGAACTGGATGAAACTCCAGCCGCATTTGCGGGAGGGGGGCAAATGAGTATTCAGCCTGGAACTGAGGGTAGCGGTTCTGCTCCCGAAACAGTGCCGCCTCCGTCCAGTCCGGACAAAGGAATGTTCGGCGTCATGGGCACCGGCGACGTCTCCGGTTTCGGCCGTCTGGTCCGCCCTCGACCTGCTGTTTTTGACAGCCCGCGGCCGTACGGCGGGTATTTCGACGACGTCTATGACGCGTTGGAGGAAGCTTATCCGGCGTTCTCCGAAGCCATCGAGAAAGTGGTGGTGGATAGGGCGGAACTCACACTTCACATCAGGCCCGAGAGAATCAAGGACGTCTGTCAGGTAATGAGGGACGACGGGTCCCTGAAGTTCGAGCTCTGCTCCTCTGTCGACTGCGTCGACTACCTGGCCACCGACGAGCGCCGGTTCCACATCGCGTACCAGCTCACCTCGATGACGTACCGCCGGAGGGTCCGTCTCGAGGCCGCCGTCGCGGACGGTGTGCCGCTGCCCAGCGTGACCAGCGTCTACCCGACCGCGGACTGGCAGGAGCGCGAGGTCTACGACATGTTCGGCGTGGTCTTCACCGGCCACCCGAACCTGACCCGGATCCTGATGCCGGACGACTGGGAGGGCCATCCCCAGCGCAAGGACTACCCGCTCGGCGGGGTGCCCGTGGAGTACAAGGGCGCCGAAATTCCGCCGCCCGACCAGCGGAGGGTCTACCAGTGACAAGTTCTGAGTACGCGAGCGCACGCGAGACGACCGAGGGCCGGGTCTTCACGGTCACCGGCGGCGACTGGGACAGCGTCACGTCCAGCATCGACCCGCTCAGCAACGAGAAGATCGTCGTCAACATGGGTCCCCAGCACCCGTCCACGCACGGCGTGCTCCGGCTGGTGCTGGAGCTCGAGGGCGAGACGGTGATCGAGGCCCGCCCGGTGATCGGCTACCTGCACACCGGGATCGAGAAGAACCTGGAGTACCGCACCTGGACGCAGGGCGTCACGTTCGTGACCCGGATGGACTACCTGGCCAACATGTCCAACGAGGCGGCGTACTGCTTCGCGGTGGAGAAGCTGCTCGGGATCGAAGATCAGATCACCGAGCGGGCCAGCACGATCCGGGTCATGTTCATGGAGCTGCAGCGGATCGCCTCGCACCTGGTCTGGCTGGCCACCACCGGCATGGAGCTCGGCGCGATCTCGATGATGCTGTACGGCTTCCGGGAGCGGGAGTACATCCTCGACATCTTCGAGGAGACCTCCGGGCTGCGGATGAACAACGGCTACATCCGGCCCGGCGGCCTGGCACAGGACCTGCCCGACTCGGCGGTCAAGAAGATCCGGGACCTGCTGGTCTACCTGCCGAAGAAGCTCAAGGAATACGAGGCGATGCTCTCCGGCCAGATCATCTGGCAGAAGCGCACGCAGGGAATCGCCGTCCTGGACGTGACCGGTTGCCTGGCGCTGGGCATCACCGGACCGGTGCTGCGGGCCGCCGGCCTGCCCTGGGACCTGCGCAAGACCATGCCGTACGCGGGTTACGAGACGTACGAGTTCGACGTGCCGACCGCGACCACGGCGGACGTCTGGGGTCGTTATCTGGTCCGGCTGGCGGAGATCAAGGAGTCGCTGAAGATCGTCGAACAGACGCTCGACCGGCTCAAGCCCGGCCCGGTCTGGGTCGCGGACAAGAAGATCGCCTGGCCCGCGCAGCTCGCGCTGGGCGTGGACGGTCTCGGCAACTCCCTGGAGCATGTCGCCAAGATCATGGGCCAGTCGATGGAATCGCTGATCCACCACTTCAAGCTCGTGACCGAAGGCTTCCGGGTGCCGCCCGGTCAAGTCTATGTCGCGGTGGAACACCCGCGTGGCGAACTCGGCGTACACGCGGTTTCTGACGGTGGCACCCACCCCTACCGGGTGCACTACCGCGAGCCGAGCTTCGTCAACCTCCAGGCCATCCCCGCGATGGCCGAGGGAGCACTGCTGGCCGACGTGATCGCCGGCGGCGCCTCCCTGGACCCGGTTATGGGTGGGTGTGATCGCTGATGTCCGACACAGAGCTTGCCGGGCGGCTCCGCCGCACTGCAGAAAAAAACGACGATGGAGTTGAATTCTCCCCGGCCGCGGCTCCGCTGGCGGAGAAGCTGCTGGGGGCCGCGCAGGAGATCCTGGCGCGGTACCCGGCCGGCCGGGAGCGCTCGGCGCTGCTGCCGCTGCTGCACCTGGTGCAGACCGAGGACGGGTTCGTCACCCCGGCCGGGGTGTCCTTCTGCGCCGAGATCCTGGGCATCAACAAGGCCCAGGTGGGCGCGGTCGCCACCTTCTACACCATGTACAAGCGCCGGCCCACCGGTGACTACCTGGTCAGCGTCTGCACCAACACGCTCTGCAACGTGCTCGGCGGTCAGGAGGTCTACGACCAGCTGACCGAGCACCTCGGCGTCGGTCACAACGAGACCACCGCCGACGGCAAGATCACGCTCGAGCACGCCGAGTGCCTGGCCGCCTGCGACTACGCGCCGGTGGTGACGGTCAACTACGACTTCACCGTCGACCAGGCCACGCCGGACTCCGCGGTCGAGATGGTCGACAAGCTGCGTAACGGCGAGCAGCCGACGCCCAGCCGGGGCGCCCGGATCTGCTCGCTCAAGGAGATGCAGTTCCAGCTGGCCGGCTTCGCCGATCCGCGCGAGGGCGCGGTCGGCGACGGGGTGGCCGGCGCGCCGACGCTGCGCGGGGTGCGTCTCGCCCAGGAGCACGGGATCGCGGTGGCCGGCTTCAACCTGGACACCCCGATCACCACCACCAAGCCGGCTCGCGAGGAGCAGCCCGGCAAGGTCGCGACCGCGGTGCAAGCGGTGAAGGCGGCGGTCGGCACGGTCGCCGAAAAAGCCGCCGAGAAGGCGGGACAGGTCGGTGACCGGGTCAACGCCGGGAAGAAGACCGAGGACCCGCAGATCCGTACCGCGGAACTCCGCAATCCCACCGCGAGCGAACCGGCGAAACCGGAAGCGAACGCGGGCGCGACGACCGGCGTCGCGGGCAGCGCGCCGGCCGGCGACGCCAAACCCGCGGGCGACAGCCCGCGCACGCCCGACCCGACCCGTGGCTCGGAGGAGGAGAAATGACCCAAATCCGACCTGAGGTGCTGCAGAAGCTGACCCCGGTGCTGACCAAGCGCTGGCTCTCGCCGGACGCCTGGCAGATCGGCGTCTACGAGCGCCTCGACGGTTACCAGGCGCTCCGCAAGACCCTCGACGTGCACCCGGACGACATGATCCAGCTGATCAAGGACTCCGGGCTGCGCGGCCGTGGTGGCGCGGGGTTCCCGACCGGGCTGAAGTGGGGCTTCATCCCGCAGGGCGACGGCAAGCCGCACTACCTCGTGATCAACGCGGACGAGGGCGAGCCGGGCACCTGCAAGGACCTGCCGCTGATGACGTACGACCCGCACTCGCTGGTGGAGGGCGCGATCATCGCGTCCTACGCGATCCGGGCGAACCGCGCGTTCATCTACATCCGCGGTGAGGCGGTGCACGCCGCGCGGCGGCTGCGCAACGCGGTGCAGGAGGCGTACGCCGCCGGTTACCTCGGCAAGAACATCCTCGGCTCCGGGTTCGACCTGGACCTGGTGGTGCACAGCGGCGCCGGCGCGTACATCTGCGGCGAGGAGACCGCGCTGCTCGACTCGCTGGAGGGGTTCCGCGGCCAGCCCCGGCTGCGCCCGCCCTTCCCGGCCATCGCCGGCCTGTACGCCAGCCCGACCGTGGTCAACAACGTCGGCACGATCGCCAGCGTGCCGTACATCGTGCTGGGCGGCGCGGACTGGTGGAAGAGCATGGGCACCGAGAAGTCGGCCGGCCCGATGATCTATTCGCTCTCCGGCCGGGTGGTCAACCCGGGCCAGTACGAGTGCGGCCTCGGCATCACCCTGCGCGAGCTGATCGAGATGGCCGGCGGCATGCAGCCGGGCCACGAGCTGAAGTTCTGGACGCCGGGTGGCTCGTCGACGCCGATCCTGACCGCCGAGCACATCGACACCGCGATGGACTTCGAGGGTGTCGCGGCGGCCGGCTCGATCCTGGGCACCACGGCGATGCAGATCTTCTCCGACCAGGACTGCCCGGTCTACAACACGTGGCGGTGGCTGGAGTTCTACCACCACGAATCGTGCGGCAAGTGCACACCGTGCCGGGAGGGCAACTACTGGCTGGTGCGTACCTACCGGCGGATCCTCGCCGGCCAGGGCACTCTCGCCGACCTGGACACCATGCAGGACACCGCGGACAACATCTTCGGCCGGTCCTTCTGCGGTCTCGGTGACGGCGCGGCGACGCCGGTCATCTCGACGCTCAAGTGGTTCCGGGACGACTACCTCGGCTACATCGAGGGCCGCACGGCTCCCCGGCTGTCCGAGAAGAGCCTGGTGGGAGCGCACTGATGACCGACGTAGCGAAGAGGGCCGACCTGGTCACGCTGACCATCGACGGCGTCGAGGTCACCGCGGAGAAGGGCGAGCTGCTCATCCGGGTGGCCGAGCGGATGGGCACCGCGATCCCGCGGTTCTGCGACCACCCGCTGCTGGCGCCGGCCGGTGCCTGCCGCCAGTGCCTGGTCGAGGTGGAGGGCCAGCGCAAGCCGATCGCCTCGTGCACCCAGACGGTGGCCGAGGGCATGGTGGTGAAGACCCAGGTCAGCTCGCCGGTGGCGGCCAAGGCCCAGGCCGGCGTGATGGAACTGCTGCTGATCAACCACCCGCTGGACTGCCCGACCTGCGACAAGGGCGGTGAGTGCCCGTTGCAGAACCAGGCGATGAGCAACGGCCGCGCCGAGTCGCGGTTCCACGAGCCCAAGCGCGAGTACGAGAAGCCGATCCACATCTCCAGCCAGGTGCTGCTGGACCGGGAGCGCTGCGTGCTCTGCCAGCGCTGCACCCGGTTCTCCGAGGAGATCGCCGGCGACAAGTTCATCGACCTGATGGACCGGTCCTCCGGCGAGCAGATCAACGTCTACCGGGACGACTTCTTCGGTGGCACGGGCACCGGGGACGGCCAGGTCGGCGAGGGCGAGGGGGACGTCGCGTTCAACTCGTACTTCTCCGGCAACACCATCCAGATCTGCCCGGTCGGCGCGCTGACCGGCGAGCAGTACCGGTTCCGCGCCCGCCCGTTCGACCTGGTCTCCTCGCCGACCACCTGCGAGCACTGCGCGGCCGGCTGTTCGATGCGAGCCGACCACCGGCGCGGCAAGGTGCTGCGCCGGCTGGCCGGTGACGACGCCGCGGTCAACGAGGAGTGGAACTGCGACAAGGGCCGGTGGGGTTTCCGCTACACCACGGCCAACGAGCGCATCACCACGCCGCTGGTCCGGGACTCGCGGACCGGGCAGCTGCGCGAGGCGTCCTGGAGCGAGGCGCTGCTCACCGCCGCGGAAGGCCTGAAGGCGGCCCGCGAGCGGGGCGTCGGGGTGCTGACCGGCGGGCGGCTCACCGTGGAGGACGCGTACTCGTACGCGAAATTCGCCCGGATCGTGCTGCGGACCAACGACATCGACTTCCGGGCGCGGCCGGTCCGAGCCTCCGGCTCGTCGGCCGAGATCACCGAGGAGGCCGATTTCCTCGCGGCCGCGGTGGCCGGGATTTCCGAGGTTTCGTACGCCGATGTCGAGGCCGCCCCGTCCGCTCTGATCGTCGGACTGGAGCCGGAGGAGGAGTGCCCGATCCTCTTCCTGCGTCTGCGCAAGGCGACCAACCGCCGCAAACTGCAGGTCACGGCGATCGCGCCGTATCTGTCCCGCGGCTTCGAGAAGCTCAGCGCCACGCTCGTCGCGGCGGTGCCGGGTGACGAGGCCCGGCTGCTGAACACCGACCCGGCGGTCGCCGAGGCGCTCAGCGCTCCGGGCAGCCTGCTGCTGGTCGGCGAACGCCTGGCCACCGTGCCGGGTGGGCTCTCCGCGGCCGCGGCGCTGGCCGCCCGGACCGGCGCCCGCCTCGCGTGGGTGCCGCGCCGGGCCGGTGACCGGGGTGCGGTCGACGCCGGCTGCCTGCCGAACCTGCTGCCGGGTGGTCGCCCGGTCGGCGACCCGGGCGCTCGCGCCGAGCTGTCGCTGGGCTGGGCGGTCGACTCCGGCGTGCTGCCGAGCCGGCCGGGCCGGGACGTCGACGCGATCATCGCGGCGGCGGCCGACGGGACACTCGGCGGCCTGCTGGTCGGCGCGGTGGACCCGGGCGACCTGACCGACCCGGTCCTCGCCGAGCAGGCGCTGGACGCGGTGCCCTTCCTGGTCAGCCTGGAACTGCGCACCAGCGCGGTGACCGAGCGGGCCGACGTGGTGCTGCCGATCGCGCCGGCGGTGGAGAAGTCCGGCACCTACATGGACTGGGAGGGCCGGCTGCGGTCCTTCGAGAAGGTCCTGGGCAGCACGGCGATGACCGACGGCCGGGTGCTGGAGGCGATCGCCGCGCTGCTGGACGTCACCCTGAACACCGGCGACGTGCAGGCGGTGCGCCGCGAGCTGGGCGCGCTGCCGGCCGGCACGGCCCGTCCCGAGCTGCCGTCGATCGCCGCCGAGGCGGTCGCCGAGCCGGGTGAGCGGGCCGCGGTGCTGGCCACCTGGCACCAGCTGATCGACCTGGGCACGCTGACCGAGGGCGACGCGGTGCTGGCCGGCACGGCGAGACCGCCGGTCGTCCGGCTCGGCAAGGAGCTGGCCGAGCAGCTGCGGGTCACCGACGGCGACCTGCTCACGGTCCGCAGTGATCGCGGCTCGGTGACGCTGCCGGCCGCGATCGCCGACCTGCCCCGGCAGGTGGTGTGGCTGCCGACCAACTCGCCGGCTTCGACGGTGCGCCGCAGTCTCGGCGTCACCGCCGGCGCGGTGGTCCGGTTGTCGGCCGGTCTGCCCGGTCCGATTCTCGCCGAGGGAGTTGAGCGATGAACGTCCTTCTCGCGGCGCACGCGGAGGACCCGACCCTGCAGACGTTCGAACAGGACGTCTGGTGGATCGTGCTGATCAAGCTGCTCGGGCTGTTCGTCCTGCTGCTGATCCTGACGCTGTTCACGATCAACTACGAGCGCAAGGTCGTGGCCCGGATGGCGGTCCGGCCGGGCCCCAACCAGGTCGGGTTCCGCGGTTATCTGACCAGCCTCAGCGACGGCCTGAAGCTGCCGTTCAAAGAGGAGATCATTCCGAAGACCGCCGACAAGATCGTCTACTTCCTCGCCCCGGTCATCTCGGCGACCACGGCGTTCACCGCCTTCGCGGTGATCCCGTTCGGTGGCGTGGTGAACATGTTCGGTCATCGGACCGCGCTGCAGCTCACCGACGTACCAGTCTCGGTGCTGGTGCTGCTGGCCTGCTCGTCGATGAGCGTCTACGGCGTGGTGCTGGCCGGCTGGGCGTCCGGGTCGACGTACCCGCTGCTCGGCGCGTTGCGGTCGAGTGCGCAGATGATTTCGTACGAGGTCGCGATGGGCCTCTCGATCGTCGCGGTGTTCATGACCGCGGGCTCGATGAGCACGTCGCAGATCGTCGCGGCGCAGGCGTCCGGCGAGCCGACGACGCTCTTCGGCGTCACGATCACCATGCCCGGCTGGTACTGCCTGCAGCTGCTGCCGAGCTTCCTGATCTACGTGATCTCGGCGGTCGGTGAGACCAACCGGGCGCCGTTCGACCTGCCCGAGGCGGAGTCCGAGCTGGTCGGCGGGTTCCACACCGAGTACTCGTCGTTCAAGTTCGCGCTCTTCTTCCTGGCCGAGTACATCAACATGATCACCGTCTCGGCGTTCTGCACCACGCTGTTCCTGGGTGGTTGGCGCGCACCGTGGCCGATCACCGCGATCTGGGAGGGCGCCAACTCCGGCTACTTCGGCCTGATCTGGTTCTTCCTCAAGGTCTTCACGCTGCTGTTCGGCTTCATCTGGCTGCGGGCCACGCTGCCCCGGATGCGGTACGACCAGTTCATGCGGTTCGGCTGGAAGGTGCTGATCCCGGTCAGCCTGGTCTGGATCCTCTTCCTGGCGTACTTCAAGGTCGCCCGCAGCGGCGCGCTCTCCACCGAGGCCCGGTGGATCTCCACCGGGGTGATCGCCCTGATCGTGCTGGTGGTCGCGTGGAAGTGGCCCTCGTCGGAGAAACCCGATCCGGTGCCCATCGAGGAGCAGTTGGCCGCACGTCCACCGGGCAGTTTCCCGGTCCCCCCGATGGACCTCCAGGTACCGCCCAGCCCGCGCGCCCGCCGTGCGGTCGCCGAGCGTGCCCCGGCCGCCGTCGGCGGCGACCCCGAGTCGAAGGAGGTGTGACGTGAACACGTTGACCGGCTCCTTCAAGGGTTTCGGCGTGACGTTCGCCCACATGTTCCGCAAGGTGATCACGACCGACTACCCGTTCTCCCCGCCGACGCCGGCGCCGCGCTACCACGGGCGGCACATCCTCAACCGGCACCCGGACGGCCTGGAGAAGTGCATCGGCTGCGAGCTGTGCGCCTGGGCCTGCCCGGCCGACGCGATCTACGTCGAGGGCGGCGACAACACCGACGAGCAGCGGTTCTCGCCGGGTGAGCGGTACGCGAAGATCTACCAGATCAACTACACCCGCTGCATCTTCTGCGGGCTCTGCATCGAGGCCTGCCCGACCCGTTCGCTGACCATGAGCAACGAGTTCGAGCTGGCCCGGGACAGCCGCCAGGACCTGATCTTCACGAAGGAACAGCTCCTGGCGCCGCTGCTGGAGGGTATGGAGCAGCCGCCGCACCCGATGCGCCTGGGCGAGACCGACAAGGACTACTACCTCGGCGCGCTCACCAACCCGGGTACGTCGGCCGGAGCGGAGCGGGCGCCGTGGTCGACGAACGCCGCGGAGGACGCCACCGGGGGTGCGGCATGACCCAGGTGTCCACCGGCGAGCAGGTCGCCTTCTGGATCCTCGGCTCGCTCGCGGTGATCGGGGCGCTCGGCATGGTGCTGGCCCGTAACGCGGTGCACTCCGCGCTCTGGCTGGTGCTCACCATGCTGAACCTCGGGATCCTCTACGTGGTCAACTCGGCGCCGTTCCTCGGCTTCGTGCAGGTCATCGTGTACACCGGCGCGATCATGATGCTGTTCCTGTTCGTACTGATGCTGGTCGGCCGGGACGCCTCGGACTCGCTGATCGAGTCGCTGCGCGGGCAACGGGTCGCGGCGATCATTCTCGGTCTCGGATTCGCCGGCCTGGTCGGTACCGGACTGGCCCGGGCGCTCGATGACACCCCGACCGCCGGCCTGGACGCGGCCAACCAGAACGGCAACGTGCAGGGCCTGGCCTCGCTGCTGTTCACCAAGTACGTCTTCGCGTTCGAGGTCACTTCGGCGCTGCTGATCACGGCGGCGGTGGGCGCGATGATCCTGGCCCACGTCGAACGCGGCAAGGGCGAGAAGGTGGACCAGGTGTCCCGGATGAAGGAGCGCTTCCTTCCCGGCAACTACCCCGGCCCGAAACCCGGCCCCGGCGTCTACGCGAACACTATGTCGGTGGCCGCGCCGGCCCGCCTGCCGGACGGCAACGGAGCGGAGAGCAGCATCTCGCCGATCCTGCCGGTCCGGGAGCTGACGATCTCTGAGGTAGCCCCGAAGGGAACCGAGAAGTGACTCCCGATTATTACTTGATCTTGGCGTCGATCCTGTTCACCATCGGCGCCTCCGGAGTGCTGATCCGGCGCAACGCGATCGTCCTGTTCATGTGCATCGAGCTGATGCTGAACGCGGCGAACCTGGCGCTGGTCACCTTCAGCCGGATCAACGGCGGCCTGGACGGCCAGATCATCTCGTTCTTCGTGATGGTCGTGGCAGCGGCCGAGGTCGTTGTCGGCCTCGCCATCATCATGTCGATCTTCCGTACGCGACGCTCGGCGAGTGTCGACGACGCGAACCTCCTGAAGTACTGAAGGGGCTTCCATGGCACTCTCATTGGAGTACGCCCCCGCGACGGGGGTGCTGAGCAGCGTCTGGCTACTCGTGGCCATCCCGCTGGCCAGTGCGGCGATCCTGTTGCTGCTGGGCAAGCGGGCCGACAAGTGGGGTCACTGGCTCGGCGTCCTGGCGGTGGCCAGCTCGTTCGTACTCGGGCTGATCTTCTTCCTGAGCCTGAGCGGCCTGGAGGAGACGAAGCGCTCGGCCGAGCTAAGCCTGTTCGACTTCATCCAGGTCGGCGCGCTGAAGGTCGACTTCGGCATGCTCTTCGACCCGCTCTCCGGGGTCTTCGTCCTGCTGATCACCGGTGTCGGTTCGCTGATCCACCTGTACGCGGTCGGCTACATGGAGCACGACCCGGGCCGGCGACGGTTCTTCGCCTATTTCAACCTGTTCGTCGCGGCGATGCTGTTGCTCGTCCTCGGCAACAACTACGTGATGCTCTACTTCGGCTGGGAGGGCGTCGGTCTGGCGTCGTACCTGCTGATCTCGTTCTGGTACACCCGCCCGTCGGCGGCCACGGCCGGCAAGAAGGCGTTCCTGATGAACCGGGTCGGCGACGCCGGCCTGGCGATCGGCGTCTTCCTGATGTTCACCACGCTGGGCAGCACTCAATATTCCGCGGTCTTCAGCGGGGTGACCTCGCTGAGCGCCACCACGGTGCTGGTCATGGGTCTGCTCCTGCTGCTCGGCGCGGCCGGCAAGTCCGGTCAGTTCCCGCTGCAGGCCTGGTTGCCGGACGCGATGGAGGGCCCGACCCCGGTGTCGGCGCTCATCCACGCGGCCACCATGGTCACCGCGGGGGTCTACCTGATCGCCCGGTCCAACCCGATCTTCTCGGCCAACGAGACGCTGCAGCTGATCGTGGTCAGCGTCGGTGCGCTGACGCTGCTGATCGGCTGCGTCATCGGCTCGGCGAAGGACGACATCAAGCGGATCCTGGCCTGGTCGACGGTCAGCCAGATCGGCTACATGTTCCTCGGTGTCGGGCTCGGCGGTGCGGCCTACGGGCTGGCCATCGTGCACCTGCTGGCGCACGGCTTCTTCAAGGCCAACATGTTCCTCGGCGCCGGTTCGGTCATGCACGGCATGCATGACCAGGTGGACATCCGCCGGTTCGGTGGCCTGTCCAAGCACATGCGGATCACCTGGCTGACGTTCGCCACCGGCTGGCTGGCGATCATCGGCATCCCGCCGCTGTCCGGCTTCTTCTCCAAGGAGCCGATCATCGCGGCCGCCTTCGAGCGGGAAGTGACCTGGCAGGCCTGGGTCTTCGGGCTGGCCGCGCTGCTCGGTGCCGGGCTCACCGCGTTCTACATGACCCGGTTGTTCGTGCTCACCTTCCACGGCCCGGCGCGCTGGACCGAGGAGAACAAGCACCCGCACGAGTCGCCGGCGCTGATGACGATCCCGCTGATCCTGCTGGCGGTCGGCTCGGTCGCGGCCGGCTGGGTGATGAGCACGACCGTGCCGGAGTGGCTCACCCCGGTTCTCGGTGGTGAGGAGGGCGAGGTGCACGGCGTGCTCTCGCACACGGTGATCACCGTGCTCTCGCTGGTGGTCACGGTCGCCGGTGCGGGTCTGGCCTGGTCGATGTTCCGCAAGGGCACCGCGCTCGAGCCGCAGCCGGCCGGGGTGCTGGTCACCGCGGCGCGGCGCAACCTCTACACCGACGCGTTCAACGAGGCGGTGTTCGAGCGGCCCGGCAAGTACCTCACCCGGGCGCTGGTCTACCTGGACGCCAAGGGCATCGACGGCATCGTCAACGGGCTGGCGGCGGCGGTCGGTGGCAGCTCCAGCCGGCTCCGGCGGCTGCAGACCGGCTTCGTCCGCTCGTACGCACTCTCCATGCTCACCGGCGCGATGCTCATTGTCGGCGCCTTCCTAGCGATCCAGTTGGGGTGGCTGGCGTGACGAACTTTCCCTTTCTCTCTGTCCTCACGCTGCTTCCCCTGGTCGGGGCGATCTCGGTGGCCTGCATTCCGCGGGCCAAGGCAGAGCTAGCCAAGATCGTCGCGCTGATCTGGTCGCTCGTCGTGCTGGTGCTCAGCATCTTCATGTGGGTCGCCTTCACGGTCGGCAGCCCCGACCGGTTCCAGTTCCACGAGAAGTACGCCTGGATCCCGTCCTGGAACGCCAGCTTCACCTTCGCCGCCGACGGCATCGCGCTCGTCATGCTGATGCTGATCGCGGTGCTGTTCCCGGTGGTCATCCTGGCGTCCTGGCACGACGTGGACCAGAGCAAGCGGTCTGCGCCGACCTACTTCGCCCTGCTGCTGGCGTTCGAGTTCACCATGATCGGGGTGTTCGCCGCGGCGGACGTCTTCCTGTTCTACGTGTTCTTCGAAATCATGCTGATCCCGATGTACTTCATCATCGGTTCGTTCGGCAGCGGCCAGAAGCAGTACGCCGCGGTCAAGTTCTTCCTCTACAGCCTGGTCGGCGGCCTCTTCATGCTGGCCGCCGTGGTCGGGCTGTGGGTGATCGGCGGGCACACCTTCGAGTTCTCCGCGCTCGTCGACGCGGCCAAGACGTTCGATCAGGACACCGCCCGCTGGCTGTTCCTCGGCTTCTTCGTGGCGTTCGCGATCAAGGCGCCGTTCTTCCCGTTCCACACCTGGCTACCGGACTCCGGTGGTGCCGCCCCGGCGGGTGCGGCCGCGCTGCTCGTCGGCGTGATGGACAAGGTCGGTACGTTCGGCATCCTGCGGTACTGCCTACCGCTCTTCCCGGAGGCGTCGCGCTGGTTCGCGCCGGCCGCGATGGTGCTGGCAGTGGTCGGGATCATCTACGCGGCGCTGCTGGCGGTCGGGCAGAACGACCTGAAGCGCCTGGTGTCGTACACGTCGATCGCGCACTTCGGCTTCATCGGCATCGGCATCTTCGCCTTCACCACGCAGGGCGGCACCGGCTCGGTGCTCTACATGGTCAACCACGGTCTGGCCACCGGCCTGCTGTTCATCGTGGTCGGCATGTTCGTGGCCCGGCGCGGTTCCTCGCTGGTCAGCGACTTCGGCGGGGCGGGCAAGATGGTGCCGGCCCTGGCCGGGGTGCTGTTCTTCGCCGGTCTGGCCTCGCTGGCCCTGCCCGGCACGGCGCCGTTCGTCAGTGAGTTCCTGGTCCTGCTCGGCACGTTCAGCACCAACAAGGCGTACGCCGTGATCGCCACCGTCGGGATCGTGCTGGCCGCCGCGTACGTGCTGTGGATGATCCAGCGGACCACCCAGGGCACGCTCAACCCGGCCCTGGAAGACGTGCCGGCCATGAAGAAGGACCTCAGCCTGCGGGAGAAGGTCGTCGTCGCCCCGTTGATCGCGCTCCTGCTGGTGCTCGGCTTCTACCCGAAACCGGTCACCGACGTGATCAACCCGGCGGTTGAGCAGACCCTGCTGGACGTCGGCACACAGGATCCGGGCCCGAGCGCGGTCGCGGATGGAAAGGCTGGCCGATAACCATGGGAGAGCTGAAACTTCCGGAGATCGACTACGGCGCGCTCGCGCCCATGTTGATCCTCTTCGGGGTCGCCTGCGTCGGGGTCCTGATCGAGGTGCTCGTCCCGCGTCGGGCCCGCAACCTGGTCCAGCTGGTGCTCGCGCTGCTCGGCGTGGTGGCCGCGCTGACCGTTCTGGTGATCAACCGGAACACCCGGATCGTCACGGTCGGCGGCGCGGTCGCGATCGACGGCCCGTCCGTCTTCCTGCAGGGCGCGATTCTGGTGCTCGGCGTGGTGTCGCTCTTCCTGATCGGGGAGCGGCAGGTGGAGCAGGGCGGCGCGTTCGTCGCCCAGGCGGCCGTCGTGGTCGGTTCGGACAAGGACGCCAAGCAGGTGACCGGCCAGAGTGGGCTCACCGAGGTGTACCCGCTGGCCACCTTCGCGCTCGGCGGCATGCTGCTCTTCGTCGCCGCAAACGACCTGCTCACCATGTTCGTGGCGTTGGAGGTCTTCTCGCTGCCGTTGTACCTGCTGTGCGCGCTGGCCCGGCGCCGGCGACTGCTCAGCCAGGAGGCGGCGCTCAAGTACTTCCTGCTCGGGTCGTACGCCTCGGCGTTCTTCCTGTTCGGCGTCGCGATGCTGTACGGCTTCGCCGGCAGTGTGCAGCTCGGCGCGATCCACGCCGCGGTGGCCAACCCGCAGCGCAGCCCGGTCCTGCTCTACGCCGGCTTCGGCCTGGTCGCGATCGGCCTGCTGTTCAAGAGCGCGCTGGCCCCGTTCCACGTCTGGACGCCGGACGTCTACCAGGGAGCGCCGACCCCGATCACCGCGTTCATGGCGGCCTGCACCAAGGTCGCCGCGTTCGGCGCGCTGCTCCGGGTGCTCTACACCGCGTTCGAGGGGGTGCGCTGGGACTTCCAGCCGGTCCTCGGCACGGTCGCGGTGCTGACCATGTTCCTCGGCGCGATCATGGCGGTCACCCAGACCGACATGAAGCGGCTGCTTGCCTACTCGTCGATCGCGAACGCCGGCTACCTGATGGTCGGTGTGCTGGCGCTCAACAAGGACGGCCTGGCCAGCACGATGTTCTACCTGGTCGCGTACGGCTTCTCGGTGGTCGCGGCGTTCGCGATCATCAGCCTGGTGCGTGACTCGGACGGCGAGGCGACCCACCTGTCCCGGTGGGCCGGCATCGGCCGGAAGAGCCCGCTGCTCGCCGGGATCTTCACGTTCATCCTGCTCACCTTCGCCGGTATCCCGCTGACCAGTGGCTTCACCGCCAAGTTCGCGGTCTTCGGTGCGGCGATCGACGGCGGGCAGACGTGGCTGGTCATCTTCGGCGTGATCACCAGCATGCTGCTGGCGTTCCCGTACCTGCGGGTGGTTGTGCTGATGTGGCTCTCCGAGCCGGGCGAGACCACGCCGGCGGTGTCCATCCCGGGCTTCCTGACGTCGGCCGCGCTCGGCCTCGGTGTGATCGTCACGGTGGTGCTCGGTGTCGCGCCGGCCCCGCTGATCGACCTGACACGTGAGGCTTCTCAATTCGTGCGTTGAGCACACGTCAATCCGTCCTGACCAGCGGCTCCGGCACTCTGCCGGAGCCGCTGTCGTCTGACCGGACGGTGTCGTGATCCACCTAGGATGATCACCGTGGATGCGCTCGTTACCGGAAAACCGCTGGCCGACGTGATCGATGCCTACCGCACCTGCGAGCTGGCGACCCTGACCCGCGACGGCTCACCGGTGGCGTGGCCGACCTCGGGGCTGCGCCGGGACGACGGGACGCTGCTGCTGACCACCTCGCTCGGCTACCCGCAGAAGGCGTTCAACATCCGCCGGGACGGCCGGGTGGCACTGCTCTTCTCCGAGCCGACCGCGAGTGGCCTGGACCTGCCTGAGCAGGTGCTGGTGCGCGGCGTCGCCACCTGCCCGGACGAGGTGTACACCGCGCCGGTCGGCGATCTGGGGCGGCTCTGGGCGCTGCTGATGGAGCGCCAGCCGCACAGCCAGGGCTACCTGAACTGGCCGGCCACCAAGATGGCCGATTTCTACTACATGCGCCTGCTGATCGACGTCGAGCCGGCCGAGGTGGTCGCCCGGCCGCTGCCGGTCGCCGCGAACACCGGGCTGGCCGGCAGCACGCTGCTCGGCGCCGAGGTGCTGGCCGGGTACCCGTCGGTGGTGCTGATCGCGCTCGACGCGGCCGGGGCCCCGCTGCTGGTGCGGACCACGGTCAGCGCGACGCCGGACGGCTACCGGGTCGAGGTGCCCGCGGACGTGCCGGTCGTGGCGGGCCCGGCCGGGCTGCTGGTGCACCGGCACGACGACAAGCTGTCCGGTCTGCACAACGCGAACGTGCGCGGCCGGCTCGTACGCGACGGCGACGGCTGGCTGCTGCGCCCGGTGAAGCTCGTCGAGCCGGGCACCCGGCACCGGGCGAGCCTGCTCGACCCGATCCGAATCGGTCGCGAGTGCCAGGCCGCCACCCGCCGGTACCTGGCTCAGCGCAACCTGGACCGCCCGGCCGTCCCGTGGGCCGCCTATCGCGCCATCCGGGCCGGGCTCCGGAAGCCCTGATTATTTTGATCTTGTCGCCTGCACCCCTGGGACTGAAAGGGACGGGCCGGTATGGCATCGTGGGAGCGTGGTGAGCACCGGTGATCTGACGCTGTCGTCGCTGGGCCTCGACGTCGATCCCGAGATGGACGCGTCGGTGTCCGCGATGTTGTTTGCCGTGGAGGAAGCGCTGCGGGTGCACGTCGCCAGCGCCGACCCGCTGGTGACCGAAGCCGCGCGCCATCTCGCCGACGCCGGGGGCAAGCGGCTCCGGCCGATCCTGGTGGCGCTGAGCGCGCAGTTCGGCGATCCGGCCCGGCCCGAGCTGATCGACGCGGCCAACGTGGTCGAGCTGACCCACCTCGCGACGCTCTACCACGACGACGTGATGGACGAGGCCCAGGTCCGGCGGGGCACCCCGAGCGCGAACGCGCGCTGGGGCAACTCGGTGGCCATCCTGGTCGGCGACTACCTGTTCGCCCAGGCCGCGGAGCTGGCCGCCAAGCTCGGCACCGAGGCCGTGCACCTGCAGGCGCGGACCTTCTCGCGCCTGGTGCACGGGCAGATCGCCGAGACCGCCGGCCCGCGCGGCACCGATCCGATCGAGCACTACCTGCAGGTCATCGCGGACAAGACCGGCTCGTTGATCGCCACCGCGGCCCGCTTCGGCGGCATGTTCTCCGGTGCCCGGCCCGAGGTGGTCGAGGCTCTCGCCGGGTACGGCGAGGTCATCGGCATGGTCTTCCAGCTCTCCGACGACCTGCTCGACATCGCCTCCGAGTCGGTCCAGTCCGGCAAGACACCCGGCACCGACCTGCGCGAGGGCGTGCCCACGCTGCCGGTGCTCTACGCGCTGGCCGGGGACGACGCGGACGCCGCCGCGGTCCGGCTGCGCGAGCTGCTCTCCGCCGGGCCGATCACCGACGACACGTTGCACGCCGAGGCGCTCACGCTGCTGCGCGAGTCGGCGGCGATGAAGCGGGCCCGGGAAACGGTCCGCGGTTATGCGGACGAGGCGCGGGCCCGGCTGGCGCCGCTGCCGGACGGCCAGGCCAAGAGCGCGATGGAAGCGCTCTGCGACGTCATCGCCGACCGGACGACCTAGCTCCGGTACCGGCCCAGCAACCGGCTGCCCAGCAGCATGAGGGCCGCGGCCAGCACCATCGCGATCGACGCCGCCGTCCACATGGCCGGATATCCCGCTGTGCCGGCGATCGCGCCCAGCCCGAGCGGGCCGACACAGCCGCCGGCGTAGACCCCGGTCTGGGTGATCGAGGTGGCTGCCGCGGGGGACTGCGGGTGCAGGCGCACCACCGCGAAGGTCATCAGGCCCGGCCACGCCCAGCCGAAACCGAAGCCGAGCACGACGCCGGCGATCAGGGCGCCTTCCCCTCGTACCGAAAGAAGTGCCAAGCCGAGCGCGCCGCAAGCGAGCAGCGCGGCGATCGTGCCCACCTGCCGGTCCGGCCGGCGATCGGCCTGGGCGCCGCCGACGATCCGGGCCAGCCCGCAGATCGCGCCGCCCAGGGTGAGTGCGAGCCCGGCCGGGGCCGGGCCGATGCCGTGCGAGACGGCCGAGGACACCAGGAACGTGCCGAGTGCGTTGGCCGAGGCGGCCGCGAGCATGGCGGCCAGGCCGATCACCACGAGGGCGCCGGTCGCCTGCCCCTGCTCGCGCTTGCGGGTCCCGCCGAGCTCACCGGCCGGCACCGCGGCGATGGCCACGCACGCCAGCAGCCCGGCCAGGACGAACGCCCAGCGCCAGCCGACGGTCAGAGCCACCAACGGCACCGCCGCACCGGCCAGCAGCGTGCTGATCGGGATGGCGGCCTGCTTCACGCCGAAGGTGAAGCCCTGTCGATGGGCCGGCACCTGCCGGGACAGGCTGGTGTTGCTGGCCAGCTGACCCATCGCGTTGCCGGCCGCGCCGATCGCCAGGATCACCATGAGGCTCCACAGTGAGCGCGCCCCGACCGCGACCGCGATCAGCGCGACCGCGGAGAGCCCGATGCCGGCCCGGGCGATCCGGGTGGCGCCGTGCCGCTCGACCAGAGCGCCGGCCGGGATCGAGGCCAGCGCGCTCACTCCGAAGTACGCCGAGACCACCAGGCCCAGACCGGCCGGGCTGAAATCGAGTTCCTCGCGGACCTGAACCGCCAGTCCGCCGACCAGGAAGACCGGTATCGAAACAGAAATGGTCGTGGTCAGCGCGCCGACCGTGGCGCGGGTGGCGTTTGACCTGGTCGGTGCCGTTTTCGGGGTCTGTTTCGAGGCAGATGGCATCGGACGCAGACTAAGCCAATTCGGGCACGCTCCGACACGCCCCGTTCTGTTGATCACACCCGCTGTGCAAATCGATCGTGATCCACATGCTTTTGGCATTCCGTCGCCGGATGTTTCTTCATATGGTGTATGTCCCTGGCCTCGGAGGTAGCTGTGCGTGACCCCCTAGCGGAGCCGTCAGATCTCATCCGGAGCGTGTCGCGAGCGTTACGCGTGCTGGAGTCGGTCGGCCGCGCGCCACGCGGGCTCACGGTGAAACAGATCGCCCGGCGGTGCGAGTTGACCGTCGCGACGACCTATCACCTGGTGCGCACACTGGCCTATGAGGGCTACGTGATCCGGCGCGAAGACGGCACCTACATCGTCGGTCTCGAGATCGCCGATCGGTACCGCGAGCTCGTCTCGGCGTTCCGCGGCCCGCCCGCGGTCGGCGACGCGCTCCGCCGTGCCGCGATCGACACCGGATACAGCCACTACCTCGGCCGCTTCGTCGGCGGCCGGATCGCGGTGACCGCCTCCGCCGAGGGTGCCCGCTCGCCGTTCCTGGACGACGTCGCCCCCGGTTTCGACGAGGGTGGTCACGCCACCGCACTGGGCAAGGCGCTGCTCGCCACGCTCACCCCGGACCAGCGGTCGCGTTACCTGCGCGACTACGGGATGCGGGCGTTCACCCCGACCACGCTCACCACGCCGGAGGCGCTCGAGGGCGACCTGGCGGCCGGCGAGCGACGCGGCATGCAGATCGAAATGGGACAGTTCCGGCAGGGGCTGGCCTCCGCCGCGGTGGTCGTGGTCGCCGACCGGGACATGGAGCGGCGGCTCGTGCTCGCCTGCTCGATGCCGGCCGCCGAGATGCTCACCTCGGCGCGGGTCGTGCGGGCCAAACTGACCGCCGCCGCGCGGAATGTGGCCGAGGCGCTGTCCGGCGGCGAGTCCGCCACAGCGTGATCTTCTTCGATCGCGTTTTGCCTGCACCGGGACTGTTCAGTCACCGAGTCGCTACAGCTTGAGGTGCGGCTTTAAGAGATATTTGAACCTCCAGGGCGGTTGTCGCGTACCAAAGACCGGATGACGGGGACGCCGGCTGGAGGCAGGACACCATGCGCTGTGAGGACGGGCACGACGACGCCGCCTACGTCCTCGGCGCGCTGTCGCCGGCAGAACGCGCCGCCTACGAATTACACCTGGCGTCGTGCTCGTTCTGCCGCGAGGCGGTCGCCGATCTGGCCCGCGTTCCGGACATGCTGGACCGGCTCGACGCGGACGAATTCGCGAGGTTGCTGGACCCGTCGCTCTCGGCCGCGCCACCGGCCCGTGGCTACCGGCCGGCTCCGCCGCCGGTCAAAGCGTTTCCGGTACGCATGTTGAGCACCGTAGCGGCATTGGTGCTCATCGTCGTTCTGGGCGGTGGGGCCACCCTGTGGCTGCTGCGCCAGCCCGAAGCGGGCGCCGCGGCGAGTGGTCCGGCCGTCGCGATGAGCGCGGTGGAGGTCAACTCGCCGATCACCGCCACCATCCGGCTCACCGGGACGGCGGGCGGCACCAAGGTGGAGATGCTCTGCCGGTACGCGGCGTCGGCCAAGCCGTACACGTACCGGCTGATCGCTTACGGGCCTGACGATCAGAGTGAGCAGCTCGGGTCGTGGACGCCGCAGCCCGGGGCGGAATTCCCGATGCAGTCGGTCACGCACTTCGCCGAGGCCGGACTGGACCGGTTCGAGCTGGTGCGCTTCGACGGCAAGGTCATGCTGTCGTACCAGCCTCGCTGATCTGCTTCTCGGAGCTTCTGGCGGTGGCGCGCAGGCGTGCGCTGCGGAGCCCGTCGACGGTGAAGATGATCAGAGCGATCCAGACCAGTCCGAAACCGGCCAGCCGGGCGGCGGGCATCGGCTCGTGGTAGATCAGCACACCGCAGGCCAGCTGGAGGATCGGCGCGACGTACTGCAGGATCCCCAGACCGACCAGCGGCACCCGGTTCGCCGCACCGGCGAAGAGCAGCAACGGTACGGCGGTGGCCACACCGGAGAACAGCATCAGCGCCGTGTGCTGTGCCGAGACGTGCCCGAACTCGGCGTCCCCGGTCAGGTTCAGCCAGGTCAGATAGCCCAGCGCGGGCAGTGCCAGCACCGCCGACTCGACGAACAGCCCCTCGGCCGGCGGTAGCGACATCCGCTTCTTGATCAGGCTGTACGAGCCGAACGAGGCGGCCAGGATGAGCGCGATGTACGGCAGGTGCCCGTAGTCGACGGTCAGGATGGCGACCGCCAGGCCACCGATGCCGACCGCGATCCACTGCCAGGCGCGCAGCCGCTCCCGCTGCACGGTCACGCCGAGCAGGACCACGACCAGCGGGGTGATGAAGTAGCCGAGCGCGGTCTCGACGACCCGGGACGAGTTCACGCCGTAGATGTAGGTCGCCCAGTTCACCCCGATCAGCAGCGCCGCGACCGAGATGCCGCCGAGCAGGCGCGGGGTACGCAGCACCCGGCCCAGGAAGCGCCAGTTGCGCTGGACGGTGAGCAGCAGGGCGACGAAGAGGACGGACCAGATGATCCGGTGCGAGAGGATTTCCAGCGGGGGCGAGGGCCGGAGCAGCTTGAAATAGATCGGGAAGAAGCCCCAGAGCACGTACGCCGTGAGGCCGTACAGATATCCGCGCCGCTCGTCGCTCATGGCACACACCGTAAGGGCCGGAAACGGTCACGGTCCTTGCCTATGCTCCAGCTCACGAGGCCAATCAGCCCCCGCTGGCCTGCATTCCCGCGGGGGCTGTCCGGTGGCTTTCGCTAGCTCAGTCGTCGCCTCCGTCGGGGACCAGCATGTTGAGGACCCAGCTGACGATGCCCACGAGGAGCGCGCCGAGGATCGCGGCGACGAAGCCGTCGACGTGGAAGCCGAGGTCGAGCTTGTCGGCGATGAAGCTGGTCAGCAGGAACAACAGTCCGTTCACGACCAGCGCCATCAGGCCGAGGGTGAGGACGTAGAGCCCGCAACCGATCGTCTTGATGATCGGACGGAGAACCGCGTTCACCAGACCGAAGATCGCCGCGACCGCGAGCAGAGTGCCGGCTTTACCGGCTGCGGTGCCCGCGGTGAGCTGGATCCCGTCGATGACCAGGGTCGTGATCCACAGCGAGATGGCCGTGATCACGAGCCGGATGATGATGCCCATGGCAGGGGATGGTGCCACGGCCGTGCCAGTGATGGGTACGACACTCCGCGATCTTCATCCGCCTGCCGCCGGATATTCCGGCATATCGAGATCTATCGCTCATCCGCCGACCGGCGGGAGTCGCCGATCAGGACCTTCTCCACCGAGGTGGGTGCGAGCATCGCCCAGCGGACCGCCTGCCTGTTGATGACCGCGAGCATGCCGGGACGCATCCGGGTGAGCAGCGGCGCGGTGTCGCCCAGTTCGAGCGCGGCGCCGATCAGGTGGGCCTCGTCCGGCCGCAGGGTCTGCAGCAGGAGCAGATCGGCGTCGTTCGCGGCGGCGACGTCCGCCGCGCGACATTCCTCCCGAAGGGACAGCGTCGCCCGCCACGGCCCGGCATCCGTCGCGCCGGCCGGTAGCGGTGCGGGGGCGTGGCCGATTCCGGTCACTCCGAGGGGAAGCCTGGTCTCCACTCCCGGCTGGACCGGGCCGGCCGGGAGTGGAGTGGCGAAGACGGGCGGGGCCGGGGTGAGCGGTCCCAGGTCGAGAATGATCAGTAGCGGACACAGCGGTGAGCTTGGTGGCGCCTCGACCGGCTGGTCCGGCGCTTTGAGGGTGATCGAGCCGCTGGGTGCGGCCGTGCCGCGGGCGAACGGCTCCCAGGCCCGTGGGCGGTAGGTGCGCACCAGCACCCGGGCACCGAGCGCCATCGCGCGGAACGTCACCACCTGGGCGCAGCGGAGCCCGCCGACCAGGACGACCCGGGTGTGGTCCGGGCGGAACGGCCGGATCAGCACCGGCTGGCCGTGCCGGTTGTGCCCCACGACCAGGCCGGCCCGGTCGGTCGGCAACGCCAGACGGCCGAACCCCTCCGCCGGTGACCGGGGATCGCCGGGCCGGGACAACGCGTCCGGGTGAGTGCGACGGCCGGGGACGGTCCGGGTGACCTGCCGGTGACCGCTGGGCAGGCCGGCCGTGTCGGACGCGGCGAGAGGCAGGGTGGCGGCGAGGCCGGGCAGGTGGTCGCCGTCCCGGCGGCGGAGGTGGAGGTGCTCTCCGGCCGCCAGTTGTCGCAGGAGGTTGATGGCGGGCTCGAGCGCGGCCGGTTCTGGCGCGGCCAGGCGGATGGCCAGGCTGAGCCGCGGCTGCTCGCCGAGCTCAGGTGCGGCGGCGGAGGAGGTGGACGTGGCGGCGGCTGAGGCGGATCTGCGCGCGGGTGCGGAGCGGGTGGCGGGTGTGGGTGTGACCGGGGCGGTGGCCGGTAGAGCGGCGGTCAGGGTCAGCGTGGTGGCTGTGGTGGGTAGGTGGAGCAGGTGGGTGAGGAGGTCGGCTGACGGGCACTCCCCGGGCCGTGTGCGGCCGTGGAAGGTCACTTGGGACAGCTCGCCGACTCGTAGGGACGTCCACTGCTCGTGGACTTCGGCGGCGGGCTCGGCGTACGCGAAATCGGTCATGGCCCGCACCGCCGCGGTCCGGTCCAAGGGGCGGGCCTTGAGGCGTTTGGTGAGTTTTCGCGCCTGGCCCGTCAGGGCCCGGTGCAGGTCGCGGTCGGACCAGCCGTCGGTACGGGCCACGCGGACCGCGAGCAGCGCCCGGGCGTGGCCGAGCGCCCGGCCCCCGGTGAGCATCCGGTAGGAGCCGGCCGCCGGATCGTTCCCGGCCGGGCCGGCGGGCGCGGGCACGGCGGTGAGCAGGAGCTGGATCCGGACCGGTGGTCGCTCCCGGCCGTCGGCGGGCAGCAACTCCCAGGGCGCGGGCAGCTCGGGCCGGGACTCGGCCAGCAGGGCGGCCGGATCACCCAGGTCGAGGAGCGCGGTCAGGCCGGCGCCGTCGGCGAACACCGCGGCCGGCCCGGCGGGTAGCTCGATCGAGGTGATCCGGGTTTCCGGTGCGACGAGCGCGAGCACCGTGGCGCTGCCTTGCCGGCCGTCGGACCGGCGCCGGGCGCGGAAGTGCAGGACCGCGGTGAGCTGCTGGAAGGCCCAGCGGTCCCGGAAGCGGAGCCAGGTCAGCGCGAGCAGGACCGGGGCGCAGACCACCGCCGCGAGTCGGGCCGGGCCGCCGGCTGCGGCGCCGATCAGGGCCAGGACCGCGGCGGCCTGGGTGGCGAGCACCTGATGAAGGCCGAGGTGGTGCGACCGATCGGGCCCGACCGTGGGCGCGCCGGTCAGCGAGGTCGTCGCCATGGCCGCCCCCTCGACCGTTCCGGACATCGATCAATGTGCGCGCCTAATCGTAGGACGACATTCGGATCAGCCGTGTCCGTCATCCACAGGGGGAGTTATCCACAGGTTGGAAATCGGGGCTTTCGCCGACCTCCGCCCATCCCCTAGCGTCGGAGCCCAGAACGTGACCAGACGATCACGCACCGGTGCGACCACCTGCCCGTGATCGATTTACTCGTTGATCCACGTCAATGCATGGCTTGTCGCGACAAGTGTCCAAATCGGAATAGGGGGTGGCCTGGAAATGGCTCTGACTCAGGCCGAGTCCGCGGTGATGGTCAGCACCGCCGCGAAATTCGATCAGGCCAACGGCGCACTGCAGTCGATGCTCAGCACACTGATGTCCGAGCTGTCCGGGCTCAGCGGGTCCTGGAGGGGGCTCGGCGCGAACGCTTTCGAACGGGTCAAGACGCAGTATGCGACCGACCTGCGGAGCCTCAACGACGCGCTCGCCGAGACCGCCCGGGCGATCCGGGCGTCCGGGGCGGGCTATCACGCCACCGACTCCGGCGCCGCGAGCCGGGTCGCCCGAACCGGTGGCACCTTCACCCTGCCGCTCTGACTTCTTCCGGAGGATTTTCATGAACGACGGAGTTCTGCTCGTCAACTTCGGCGCCCTGCAGCAGGCCGGCGCCGACATCGACAAGGCGCTCGGCACCCTGCGCTCCCAGCTCGATCAGCTCGAACGTGACGCCGCGCCGCTGGTGGCGACGTGGGCCGGTCAGGCCCGGGAGGCGTACGGGCAGCGCCAGGCCACCTGGCGGGCCGCCTCGGCCGACCTGGAGGCCATCCTGCGCCAGATCAAGGGTGCGGTGGACGAGTCGGCCGCCGACTACGCGTCGACCGAGCGGACGGCGACGCAGCGGTTCCAATGACGTCAGGTCGTACCCGTTCGGGGTGGTCAGTGGCCCGAGAGGGGTGCTCGGCGCGCCGAGAGGGGTTGCCGATGCTCCGGAAGGGTTGCCGCCGGTCCGACAGGGGAAGGTGGGGGTCGCCCGTTCGCGTACTGGCCCGGGTGGTTGACACGGCTACCATCGGTTGTTGGATCATTGCGCCGGGCGATCGGGGTGCGGGTACCTGCTCGGCGCGGCTGAACTCTGGGCGCGGCCGGACACAACTCGGCCACCAGCACACTGCCGCCCATTGTCATTGCGGTCTGGCCTTGTAAGTTATATGCGTTGCGTTGGCTCAGTCGCACGCGTGGGGAGAGGTGGACGTGTCCGAGTGGGATCCGGCTACGGACGCCGAGGTTGCGATGCGCGATGCGTTGCGCACCGACGACCAGGAGTCCTATTTCCGCATTCTCGCCGGTGTCGACCTTCTGTTACCGGTGTCAGCCGACGCGTTAGCGGGTCTGGCGCCGCTCGGTTGGGGCACCTGGAGCACAGGCGGACGCACCCATGTGCTGGCGTTCACCTCGCAGGAGTCGTTGCACGCCTGCCTCTCCGACTACACCGGCTCGTCGCGCCGGGTTCCGTACGCGGAACTCGCCAACACGTGGCCGAACCTGGAGTGGTGGCTGGCGGTCAACCCCGGTCTGCCGATCGAGGGGTACCTGCCGGCCTGGTTCGTCGCGCAGCTCGCGCGGGGTGACCTGAGGCTCCCCACCCGGGGGCCGGGCCGTGAGGTGCACGGCACTTCCAAGATTCAGGAGCTCGGTGCGGCCGCTCTGGCGGCCAGCCGTGGCACTGAGGGCCCAGGTGGGCCCACCTATGACTCGCAGACGCCGGCCGCTGCCGCCGCGTCCGGCTATCCGGCCTACCCCGCCGGTTCGTCACCGGGTGGTCCCGGTGGCGGCCAGCAGGCGCCGCAGCCGGGTCCGGCCCAGCCCGGGCGGAACCCGTCCGGGCTGCCGCAGCGTGGTGCCCAGCCGGTTGCGGCGGGTGCCGCGCAGTTCAGCCCCGGCGGAGCGCCCGGTCTGTCGCAGTTCGGTCCGGGCAGCGTGCCCGGCGCCGCGCCGTACGGTTCCGGTCCGGCGCAGTTCGGTCCGGGTGCGGCGCCGCAGTCGCCGGCCGGTCAGTCCAGTGGGCTCCCGGCGCGTGCGCAGGGCGGGACTCTGGCCGCCCGGCAGGGCATGTCGTCCGGTCTGCCGGTGCGGACCCCGACTCCGGCCCCGGCCGAGCAGCAGCTTCCGGCGTCCGGCAACCCGGCCGACCAGGTGCCGGCGGCGTACCAGTCGCCCACCATTCCTCGTGACTTCCCGGGCTCGCCCGCTCCGGTGTCCCCGGCGCAGCCCACTCGTGGCACCTCGGGCAGTGGCATGGCCACGCCGGGGTGGCATTCGGACTCGGTGCCCTTCGGGCCGGAGAACGACCCGCGCGGGCCGCTGCAGGACCTGGGCGCGCCGTTGCCGGTGCGGACCCCGATGGCGAACACGCCGCCGGTCCCGGAGCACGTCCAGCCGTATGACCCGGCGGAGGCGCTCGTCGACCAGAGTTGGGCGGTCGGCACCGGCCGTAACCCGAACGTGGGCGCCGGTCCGGCTCCCGCGTCCCCGGCCGGTCCGGGCGCGAGCCCGTTGCCGACCCGGGGTGGCGTCGAGCCGCTCCCGACCCGGGGTGGTCTCGACCCGCACGCGCCGGCACCGGCCGCAAACCCGCTGCCCAGCCGTGGCGGCGACCTGCCCAGCCGTGGCGGGGATCTCCCGAGCCGTGGCGGGGATCTCCCGAGCCGTGGTGGGGATCTCCCGAGCCGTGGTGGGGACCTGCCCAGCCGTGGTGGGGACCTGCCTGGCCGTGGTGGGGCTGATCTGCCGCGTCGGCGGCCCGGGCAGACTGCCGGGGCCAGCCAGACGACGTCGTTCTCCGGGTTCACCAACGCGCGGACCAACCCGGTGCCTCCCGAGGCGCCGAGCTTCCCGCAGGGCCCGGCCTCACCGCAGGCAGCGGCCGCGCAGACGGCTCCGATGAGCGCGCCGCCACTTGCCGCACCGGCCTCGAGCGCTCCGTTGCCCGGCGCGCCGGGCAACGGGCTGCCCCGCCGTCAGGTGACACCGGCGTCGGAACGTCCGTCGTCGATGGCGGCCGCGGCGCAGGCGCTCACCGGTGGGCACACGCCGGCTCCGGACCCCGGCCTCGCCCAGCGCGAGGTCTCGGCGGCGGATCGGTTCGGTCCGTCCGGGCCGGCGCCGACACTGCCGCGCTCCGACTCCGGCCTGGCCGGTGGTGACCGGACGGCGCAGGGTGGCCGTCCCGGCCTGCTCCCGCCGGTGATCCCGGGTGCGCCCGGCGCTGACCGGGGACCGGGTCACGGCGGGTTCGCCGCTCCGGCGTCCGGCGCTCCGGCTCCGGGTTATGGCGGCGCCGGCTCGGCTGCCGACTTCGTGCCCGGTTTCGGGCCCGGTGCTCCGGGCAGCCCCGTCTCCGGCTCTCCTGCCGCTCCCGGCAGCCCGGCGGGCTACGGCTCGCAGGGCGGCGCCGTGGAGGCGTACGCGGCACCCGGCCCGGCCTTCGGCATGCCGCCGCAGGGCAGCCCGGCGTCGGCGTACGCGAACCAGGCGTACGCGACACAGATCCTTCCGTTGCCGTCCACGGTGACGCCGGCCGCGGTCGCGCCCACCTCGGGCGCCTCGGGTCTCGGTGTCGCGGGTTCGGCGACCGGCGGAGCCGGCGGCGGCCACGAGAACTTCGTGGCGGCCAACGACACCGAGCGGGAGCTGCAGGACGCCGCGGACACCGGCAACACCGACGTCTTCCTCTCCACGCTGCTGCTGGCCAACGTGCTGGTGCCGGTGGCGCACCACTCCCGGCCGGGCAGCGCGCCCGGCGAGTCGGGCTTCGCGTTCCAGCCGGAAGAGGTCGAGGGCGAGAAGTTCCTGATCGTCTTCACCAGCAAGGACCGGCTCTCCGAGCACTTCGGCGAGCCGACCCGCACGGTGGGCGTCCGCTTCTACGAGCTGATCCGGAACTGGCCCGACCCGCACTGGTCATTCGCGGTCAACCCGGGTACTCCGGTCGGCGCGAAGTACCCCGGCGCGCAGATCATCGCGCTGGCCAACTGGGCCACCGAGGCCGGTCTCGGCGCCGACCCGATCGACACCCCGTCGACCGAGGAGACCGCCGCGCCGGTTCCTGCACCGGAACCGGCCAGCGACGAGACCCAGCACGCGACGGTCATGCAGAAGACGATCGCCGCCGAGCAGGTCGACTACTACCTGGACCGCGGGTACGACCGGGTGGCCGGGTTCGTGCACCGGGCGTCCGAGGTCGAGCATCTGCGCACGCCGGCCGAGCTGTTCGGCGCGCTCGGGCTCAACTACGACTCCTCGCCGTTCCAGGCGGACGCCAAGGAGGCGTTCGTGCTGCGCTGGCCGGCCTTCCGGCCCAGCCTGTACCGGATCCCCTACGGCGGGCAGAACGAACAGGCGCTGCGCGCGATGGACGGCTGGGTGATCGAGCGGCCGCCGTTCCGGGGCAACGGGTTCGCACCGGGCGAGAGCCGTGACGTGGTGGCGGAGTTCAAGGTGGACAGTGTTCGGCTGCCGCACGGCGCGCAGCTCTGGCGCCTCGACGCGGACGGGAACGAGCGCATGTTGGCGATCTTCGACGCGGACGGGCCGCTCTGGCGCCGGGTGGGTGAGCAGTGATGCGCGACGGTTACGTGGTGACCTGGCAGGGCCAGGAGTACGACGCGGTGCCGGACCGCGACCAGGTCCGAATCTACGCGACCGCACCGGCCGAGGGCTTCAGCGAGGTCAAGCCGGGCCGGTACGTGCGGGTGCTGAACGCCGACGAGTACGACGAGATCGCCTACGTCCGTACCGTGTGCACCTGGCGCGGCGAGCCGTTCATCGTGCTCGCCGAGGCGGACACCTGGCTGCGGCTGGAGTACACCGGCGGCCGGGCCCCGGTGGCCCGGCAACTGGGCCTCGAGGAGTTCGACTACGGGGTCTACCAGGGGTGGGCCCCGGCCGGCGAGATCCGCGACCGGTCCGAGCACCGGGTCTGATCAGGCCGGCGTCTTCAGCCAGCGCAGGATCTCCCCGGTGACCACGTCCGGCGCTTCCTGGTGCAGGAAGTGGCCGGCGCCGGGGATCAGGCGCCATTCGTACGGCGCGGTCACGTAACGGCCGGAGCCCTGGGCGGTGCGCGGCAGGATCGCCTTGTCCAGGGCGCCGTGCAGTTGCAGGGTGGGCATGCTGAGCGGCTGCTGCATCAGCTTGACGAACCGGTACCCCTGCAGCCGGAGCGCGCTGCGGGCGACCCAGCGGTACGCCTCGAGCGCGCAGAACGACGCCTGCGGGATCTGCATCGCCTGGCGGCACCGGTACGAGTAGTCGGCGAACTCCGGGGTGGCCGCCCACTCCGGGCTGCTCCAGTGCTCCATCAGCTCGCCGATCAGGGCGGCGTCGTCCTTGGTGAGCACATGTTCGTACCGTGGGACTTGGAATTTGAGAATGGCGGCGGACGCGGAGAACTGGCCCCGCGGATCGGCGAACAGCGCGGCCCGCAACCGCAGCGGGTGCGCCGCACCGAGCACCACCAGGCGGTTCACCATCTTCGGGTGGAATGCGGCGGCGGCCCAGCCGACCATGCCACCGGCGCCCGCCCCGACGATCGTCGCGGAGCGTTCGCCGAGGGCACGGATCAGGCCGGTGACGTCGGCGGCCATCGTGTAGCCGTCGTAGCCGCGTGGCGGCTTGTCACTCGCGCCGTAACCACGAAGGTCGATGGCGGCGGCGCGGAAGCCGGCGTCGGCGACCTGGGTCATGATGTCGTGCCAGGCCCACCAGAACTCCGGGAAGCCGTGCAGGAAAAGGACGAGCGGTCCGGCGCCCGCCTCCACCACGTGGAAGCGGCTGCCGTTGGCACCGACGAAACGGTGGGTCCACGGCCCCTCTTCCAACACCACCGACTCGTCCATGCGGCCAGCCTATGCTCCGCTGTCACGGGCGACGCGAGGCACTCGTGAACCGATTCGGGATCATCCGATCGGTTGCGCCTCGGTCATCGCCATCAGGTCGCCCGGACCGCAGTAGATCTTCAGCAGGGTGGTCTCCAGCTTGACCTTGACCCGATCGCCGGCGGTCAGCTTGATGCCGGCGGCGGAGTAGAGCGCGTACTTGGTGCCGTCGTCGGCCGTGAGGCCGTAGCAGGGGCCGGAACCGCCCCGGGTGACGTTGCCGGCCACCCAGCCCTTGTCCGGGAGGTTGTCGGTCGGCTCACGGGGCGGCGCGGTCGGTTTGGTGAGGGTCGGCAGTGCGCCCGGACTTGTCGACTCCGAAGCCTCCGGGACCGTCGTGGACGGTGCGCCGCCGGCCGACGGCGCGATGCCGGAGGGCGCAGCGGGTGCGGAGCCGGAGGGGGCCACCGAGGCCGGAGCGGGCGACGCCGACGAGGAGGTGCCGCCGGTGCTGCCGCATCCTGCGGCGAGGGCCCCGATGGCTACGGCGATGCCGATTCGGTACGTGTGGTGACTGCGCATCAGATCATCCTTCCGGCGCGGAGCGTCAATGGTGGGACGAATCGCGGCGCGCGTCGGTTCCCGAGTTTCGTGACGGAAAAGGGGCAGCGCCCGGGGAGTAGGGTCCCCGGGCGCTGCTGGTGGTGCGGTTCGAATCAGTACACCGCGACAGTCATCGAGGTGCCGAGCTGGCCCAGCACCGCGATCTTGACGCCGACCGCCGGGAGCTTGACACCCGCGTTCGGAGTCTCGTCGTAGTAGTACTTGTCCTTGTCGCTGAAGGTCGGGTCACCGAACTGCGGCTTGATGACCGACTTCGCGCCGTTCAGGTGCAGGGTCATGCCGTCCGTCGGGTACAGGCCGAACGGAGCGTCGTACACCTGGACCCGGGCCCGCCACGGAACACCGGTCGGGTTGATGCTCGGCTTCGGGTGCGCGTCGATGATGAGGTTGCGACCCGAGCCAGGGTGCTCGTTGGTGTTGTTGTCGACCTGGGAGGTGTCCCAGTACGAGATCAGCAGACCGGTCTGGTAGTTGTAGTGCTCCACCCAGTCCGGCTTGGTGCTCGCCCACCCGAAGTTGTACGGGCCGGTCGCCAGGTACTTGTCGTACGAGGTGTAGCTCCGGTAACCCGCGATGTAGTAGTTCGGGAAGTCGCTGGTGCTGGTGGAACCGACGATCGTGAAGCCGGCCGCGGTCCACGTCGAGGTGCCCTCGGCGCCGTCCGTCGAGATGACCGTGCCGTCGGTGGTGACCGTCAGGTCGTCGCCGAAGAAGCCACCCTCGGAGACGCCACCGTCGGTCACGTAGTGCAGGCGGAACTGGATCGCCTTGCCGGCGTACGCGTCGAGCGAAACCTCGATCGGCTTCCACGCGTTGTCGGACGAGCCGGTGATCGCCGGGCTGCCGCTGCCGTCCTTGACGAACGGCTCGCCGCCGACGGTGCCGTCCAGCTTGGTCCAGTTGGCGCCGCCGTCCGTGGAGGCCTCGGCGTACAGGTAGTCGTAGTCCTCTTCGATCGCGTACCGGCCCTGGAGCGAGACGCTCCCGGTGGTCTTCCCGGTCAGGTCGATCGCCTTGGACAGCGACACGTTCAGGTCGTCCGCGTTGCCGGAGTAGAACTGCTTGGCTCCGTCGAACGGCGCGCCCAGATCGGTGGTCACCTTCTTGTCCGGAAGGTTCACCACCAGAGCCTGCTTCTTGTCGGAGTTGTACTCCTGCGGGCCGAGCTTGACGATCTTCTTGGTACCGGCCTTGACCGACTCGTAGTTCAGCCAGCCGAGCTGCAGCTTGTTCCACGCGCCGAGGTCGCCCGGCCGAGTGCCGATGCCCTTGTCGGTGGCGGCGCTGAGACGGCTCTGCGCCATCAGCGTCCAGTACTCGTTGCTGTTGTCACCCAGGCCGCTGGTGTCGTAGTCGTCCGGGAGGCCCAGGTCGTGGGTGTACTCGTGGACGAAGACGCTCAGGCCACCGTTCTCCGGCTGGATGGTGTAGTCGCCGACCCAGATGCCGGACGTGCCGATCTGGGCGCCACCGAGCTTGTTGTCGGCCGGGCCGGTACGACCGGCGTCGGTCGAGTACGCGTACCAGCGGTGACTCCAGACGGCGTCCTCACCCTGGGACGGGTCACCGTCGGCCTGGTCGCCGCCGGAGTGCACGATCTGGAAGTGGTCGAGGTAACCGTCGGGCTCGTTGAAGTCGCCGTCACCGTCGAAGTCGTACCGGTCGTACTTGTCGTACTGCTGCAGGTCGGCCTTGATGGCGGCGTCGGACATGCCGGACGCCTTCTTGTCGGCGTACCACTGCGTGACGGCGTCGTTGACCAGCGCCCACACGTTGGTGCAGTTGCTGCTGGCGCAGACGGCCGGGTCGTCGCCGTTGGCGTCGGTCGGGTTGTCGTTCGACCGGCCGTACCGGGCCTCGTTGTACTTGACCTTGACCCAGTCGGAGACCTCGCCGTCGACGCTGTAGCGCCCGGACGACTGGGTCTCGAAGTAGGTCTTGACCGACTCGGTGTTCTTGCCGGTGCCGAAGTACAGGTTCCGGAAGTACTCCGGGGTGTAGTCGGCCTGCCAGATGGTGGAGTTGTCCAGCTTGCGGTCCGGCGCCGGAATGGCGTTGTGCAGCGGACCCTCGAAGGTCGTCGGCCCCGCGGTCGCCGTCGTCGTGTCCTGGTCCGGGAACGACGGGTGCCGCTCGTTGCCGAACTCGGTGAGGATCACGAAGATCTTGTCGGTCTTCTCCCGAGCCAGCTCGACGTACTGGTTCTTGCCCGGGTGGCCGAAACCACCGTTGCCGTACGTCTTGCCCAGGTTGACGATCTTGCTGCCGTTCCGGGTCTCCACCTTGGACTCGCCGCTGACCACCTGGGAGACAGCCTCTTCGCGCAGCGCGCGACGCTTCTCCTCGAGGGGGTTGGGCAGGTCATCGACCGGGGCGTTGTCCCCGGACTGTGCCACCGGAGCCAGATCCGCCGGCGGGGCCGCCACGGCCATCGCCGGAGCCATCGCTCCGACGGTGGTCACCATCACGGCGCCGAGTAGTCCCACGACCACCTTGCGCACTACGTTTACCTCCGTTTTAGCGGCTGAGCGTGGTGTGCCGCGCCCAGCGTCAAACGGCCCCGGGGTTCGGGACTGTAGGTGAACGTATGCAAACGAACCGATGTTCGGGGATCGTGCAGCGTATTGATGACCAACAGTTATCTGATATGGCCAGGCCATAACACGATAGTCGGCATAAAGGACAAAAAAGGCTGGTGGTGCAGGGTGCACCACCAGCCCTAAATCGGTCAGGATCAGTCTTCGGACTTGGCCGAATTCATTCCGGACGAGATCAGGTCCATCACTGCCGAGTCCTGCAGGGTGGTGACGTCGCCGAGTGAACGGTTCTCCGCGACGTCCCGCAGCAGCCGCCGCATGATCTTGCCGGAGCGGGTCTTGGGCAGCTCGGTGACCAGCATGATCTGCCGCGGCTTGGCGATCGGGCCGAGCGTCTTGGCCACGTGGTTGCGGAGCTCCTTGATCAGCTCCTGGCCGGCCTCGCCCTCGGTCACCACGTTGCCGCGCGGGATGGTGAACGCGACGATCGCCTGCCCGGTGGTCGGGTCGGTCGCGCCGACCACCGCGGCCTCGGCCACCGCCGGGTGCGACACCAGCGCCGACTCCACCTCGGTGGTGGAGATGTTGTGGCCGGAGATCAGCATGACGTCGTCGACCCGGCCGAGCAGCCAGAGCGCGCCGTCCTCGTCCTTCTTCGCGCCGTCACCGGCGAAATAGACCCACTTGTCGCCGTTGCCGGCGCCGGCGCCGAAGCGCGACCAGTACGTGTCGATGAACCGCTTGTCGTCGCGCCAGATGGTGCGCAGCATCGACGGCCACGGCTCGGTCAGCACCAGGAAACCGCCACCGCCGTTCGGCACCGACTCGGCCTGGTCGTCGACCACATCCGCGCTGATGCCGGGCAGCGCGGTCATCGCCGAACCCGGCTTGGCCGCGGTCACGCCGGGCAGCGGCGAGATCATCACGGCGCCGGTCTCGGTCTGCCACCAGGTGTCGACGATCGGGGTGCGCTCGCGGCCGACGTGCTCCCGGTACCACATCCAGGCCTCGGGGTTGATCGGCTCACCGACGCTGCCCAGCACCCGCAGGGAGGACAGGTCGTACTTGGCCGGGATGTCGTCGCCCCACTTCATCATGGTGCGGATCAGCGTCGGGGCGGTGTAGAGGATCGACACCTTGTACTTGTCGACGATCTGCCAGAAGCGGCCGCGGTCCGGGGTGTCCGGGGTGCCCTCGTACATCACCTGGGTGGCGCCGTTGGAGAGCGGGCCGTAGACGATGTAGGAGTGGCCGGTCACCCAGCCGATGTCGGCGGTGCACCAGTAGACGTCGGTCTCCGGCTTCAGGTCGAACACCGCGTTGTGGGTGTAGGAGGCCTGGGTCAGGTAGCCGCCGGTGGTGTGCAGGATGCCCTTCGGGTTACCGGTGGTGCCCGAGGTGTAGAGGATGAAGAGCGGGTGCTCGGCCTCGAACGGCTGCGCCTTGTGCTCCGGGCTGGCCTGCTCGACGGTCTCGTGCCACCACTTGTCCTTGTCGGTCCAGGCGACCTCCTGACCGGTGCGCCGGACCACCAGCACGTGCTCGATGCTCGCGCAGCGGGCCACCGCCTCGTCCACGGTGGGCTTGAGCGCGGACGGCTTGCCGCGACGGTATCCGCCGTCGGCGGTGATCACGACCTTGGCGTCGGCGTCGTTGATCCGGGTGGACAGCGCCTCCACCGAGAAGCCGCCGAACACCACGCTGTGCGTGGCGCCGATCCGGGCGCAGGCGAGCATGGCCACCGCGGCTTCCGGGATCATCGGCAGGTAGATGGCGACCCGGTCGCCGGCGACGACCCCCAGCTCGGTCAAGGTGTTCGCGGCCTGCGAGACCGATATCAGCAATTCCGCGTACGTGACGGTGCGGGTGTCGCCCGGCTCGCCCTCCCAGTGGATGGCGACGCGGTCGCCGTTGCCGGCCTCGACGTGCCGGTCCACGCAGTTGTACGCGACGTTCAGCTCGCCGCCGACGAACCACTTGGCGAACGGCGGGTTGGACCAGTCCAGCACCTGGTCCCACGGCTTCGTCCAGCTGAGCCGTTCGGCCTGGCGCTCCCAGTAGGCGAGCCGGTCGTCGGCGGCCTCCTGGTATGCCTCGGCTGTCACGTTGGCGGCGGCCGCGAGGTCGGCGGGCGGCGGGAACTGCCGCGTCTCGGAGGAGAGATTCTCCAGGGTTTCGCTCATGAGGGCGGCTCCTCTTGCCTGACCGGGGGTCTCTACGTTGCACATTAGTTCTGGGCGGTGGCTCCGGCGAAGAGTTGCGCAGTGGATGCGCGCTCGACGGTGCCATACGCGCGCTGAATGACGCTCGCGTGATCGGTACTGCGCGAATCTTGCCATTTCCACTCGTGTTTGTGCACCCCGTGTTTCCACCGCTTTACCGGTTACCGTGTTCGGGTGGATCCACTAGCACCCTTGCTCGAGCTCGCTGATGTCGCTCCGGCCCTGGCCGAGGCCCGGGAGAGCGTCGACGCCGCCATGCGGCACCGGGCCCTGCGCCGGCACGGCGGTCAGGTCGCCGCCGAGGCCAGCCTGCGCGCCGCGGTCGCCAGCGCCGCCCTGGAGGGCAACAAGTACGAGCTCGACGACGTCCGAGCCGGCACCGTCACCGACCCGGTCCTGCAGGGCGCCCTGCGGGTGGCCGAGGGGATCGGCGGCCTGGTCGACCTCTGGCCCCGCGCGCCCCGTCAGGTCCTGGCCAAGCTGCACGTGCTCGCGGCCGGTGGCGTGGTGCCGGCCGAGCACCTGGGCCGGCTCACCGGCGGTGCCGAGCGGATCGACGCGCTCGCCGGGCTGGTGGCCGGCAACGAGGAGACCCCGCCGCTGGTGCTCGCCGCGATCGTGCACGCCGAGCTGATCACGCTGCGCCCGTTCGCCGGGCCGGCCGGGGTGGTCGCCCGGGCCGCCGCCCGGCTCACCCTGATCGGGCGCGGGTTCGATCCGCGCGGCCTGGTCGCCGTCGAGCTGGGCCACCTCGCCCGGGAGCCGGAGTACGTCGGATCGGCCGGCGCCTACGCGACCGGGACGCCGGACGGGGTGCGCTCGTGGCTGCGGCACTACGCGTCGGCGATCACGGCCGGCGCGCAGGAGATCACCACGATCGGTGACGGAGTATTGGCAACCGTCTGACCTCTGATCAATTCGCCGTCGCATAATTTCGGGGTGGCTGACAACTGGGTGCGTCCGTACGAGCCCGGCCCCGGACGGTGGCTCGTCATTGCCTGGGAGGCGTTCGCTCTGGCGATGCTGACCTGGGCCACGATCCGGCAGTTCGACCTGATGGGACACGGCTTACGGGTGGTCGCCTGCCTGCTCGCCGCGGTCTGGGTGGTCGGCGCCTGGCGGATCCTGCAGCTCGGTGTGTACGTGAGCCCGGAGGGCGTGCTGGTCCGCGGGCTGGTGCGCTCCCGGGCGATGCGGTGGCGGGAGATCGCCGGGGTGCGGCTGCACCGGTCGACCCACCGGCTCGGGCCGTTCGAGATCGAGAACGGGAACACGGTGCTGCTGGAGCGGGTCGACGGCGCGACGGTGAACACCGAGCTGTGGGAGAAGGGGATGGACTTCCACACCCGGCCCAAGGTCTTCCGAGCCGTCTACCAGGAGATCCGCAAGCGGCACCAGAGCGCGGCCTCCGGCACCGCCTAAATCCGCTCCGGGGAACGGAGAGGGGCCGCGGTCCGCGAAATCGCGGGCACCACGGCCCCTGCCACTCCTGCGCGTCCATTCCGGGTTAACAAGCGTGCACCTGGGTCGTTGTCGACAGTCCGGCGGCCTGGTGGCGATGATCCCCGTGGAGGCGGAAGCACCACCTGTGGCGCAAGTCCCGTCGCAACGTGCCTGCCGTGGCTGATCGCGCGTGGGTTCCCGGTGGCCGTGCACGGGTCCGATTTTCGGTGACTCCCGATCCTCGTTGCCCCGCGATTCATTTCTACGCCGGTACCGGCTTGATCACCAGGTATCAGCCCGGCAAATCTGGCGTTTCACTATTACTCAGACCAATGGCATTTGTGCTGGTCGTTGCGTTGCGCCCGCCGGGCGGCCTCATGGGCGGGACTCGGCTCGTAGCCTACGGACGGGCGCTGGGTATTCGTACCGTAAAAGGACGGTCGTGCGGAAAAGCGGTCCGGAGGCGTGATGGGCGGTTTCGGTCAGGCGACCGCGGCGCGGGCGCGGCGGTGGCGACCGTAGAGGGCGAAGCCGATCGCGACGCCGACACCGACACCGAGAGCCGCCGCGGCGACCGGGACGGCCGGGCGGTCCCGCAGGCGTTTGCCGAGGGCGATCGGATGGCGGAACTCCAGCACCGGCCAGGAGCGTTCCAGGGCGGCGCGGCGCAGAGCGCGGTCCGGGTTGACGACGCTCGGGTGGCCGACCGCCTCGAGCATCGGCAGGTCGCTGCTGGAGTCGGAGTAGGCGAAGCACTGGCTGAGGTCGTAACCACGGGCGGCGGCGAGCTCGTTGATGCCGACGACCTTGGCCGGGCCGGCCGAGTAGAACTCCACCTGGCCGCTGTAGCGCCCGTCGACGATGGCCATCCGGGTGGCGATCACGTCGGTGATGCCGAGCAACTCGCCGATCGGGCGGACCATCTCGTCGCCGGACGCGGAGACCAGCACGACGTCGCGGCCGGCCGCCTGATGCTCCGCGATCAGCGCGGCAGCCTCGGCGTAGACATACGGATTGATCAGCTCGTTGAGCGTCTCGGCGACGATCTGCTGCACCTGCTCGACCCGCCAGCCCTTGCAGAGGGCGGCCAGATAGTCGCGGGTGCGGGCCATGGCCTGCTCGTCGGTGCCGCCGCCGAGCCGGAACATCAGCTGGGCATAGGCGGACTTCACCACATCGCGCCGGCTGATCAGGCCATCGCGATAGAACGGCCGTCCGAAGGCCAGAGCGCTGGACTTGGCGATGACGGTCTTGTCGAGATCGAAAAAGGCGGCGCTGGGGCCCACGGGCCGAAAGTGTAGCCGCAACCCGCTCGGTGGCGGGCACCCGTTCGCCGTGACGCGCAGTGAAAACGGTCAGACGGGCAGGGACCTTGCAGTGAGTCACATTTCAGTACTCGACGGCTGCCTCAGACTGAGGCAGACTTGTGTTTGCGACCGGGAATAGTGTTGTTACCGTCGCGTCCCGTGAACTCGTTGAGCCGGCGTCGGTGAGTCAGCGTTCAACGATATGCGCTCGGTGACTGCGCCCCCCGCGGTCATCCGAGTTGATTCGGCTCGACCCCCCCCGGAGCCGAATCCCAGAACGGCCCCCGTCTCCCCCGACGGGGGTCGTTCCCTCTTCAGGCGCTTGCCGCGCGGTCCGGCGCGGTCTCCCACTGGGGCGCGCCCGCCTCGGCGAGGCCGAACAGGTCGGAGAGGCCGGTCACGGCGAGCACCCGGCGGAACGGCACGCTCGGGTTGACCACCACGAATCGGACATCGCGCTCGGTCGCGGTCCGGTAGCCGTCGATCAGAGCGCCGAGGCCGGTCGAGTCGATGAAGGACGCATCCCGCAGATCCACGTAAACGGTCGGCGGCGGTCCGTCGGCGATCACGTCCCGGAGGCCGTCGGCCACCTCGTCGGCGTTGGAGAAATCGATCTCACCAACCACCGTGACGGTGACCGTGCCGTCATCCGCCAGGGCGGTCCGGATCGAGCTGTCCATGTCGAATCTCCCGATCTGTGTCGGGACAACATACCCAACACCCGCCGATCCACTCCGCGCCCGGATACCAGATCTCGGCGTCCCGGCGGAGTTATCCACAAGCTGCGGAGTTGTCCACAGCCGGGGCGGCGGCGATTGCCCGCGCCGGGCCGGGCCGGGAGTTTGGGCGGGCCCGAACCGCCCGCCGCTGGGAGAAGACGATGCCCCTGCCGCCCCGCCCGCTCCTGATCACCGCCGACGCCGACCTGCTCGACGACCTGCTGCGGCTGGCCGCCGCCGCGGGCAACGAGGTCGACGTGGCGCCCGACCCGATCGCCGCCCGCCCCCGATACCTGCCCGCGCCGGTCGTCCTGATCGGCGCCGACCAGGTCCTGCCCGGCCTGCGTGCCCGGCTGCCCCGCCGGCCCCGGGTGATCGTGGTGGCCCGGGGCGCGCCCGGCGACGAGATCTGGTCGGCCGCCGAACCGCTCGGCGCGGACCACGTCGCGGTGCTCCCGGACGCCGAACCCTGGCTGGTGGAACAGCTCGACGGCCGCCCGCGCCCGCCCGCGGTCTCCCGCACCCTCGCGGTGATCGGCGGCCGGGGCGGCGCCGGGGCGAGCATCCTCGCCGCCGGGCTCGCCCGGATGTCCGTCGACGCGGGACACCGCACCCTGCTGATCGACGCCGACCCGCTCGGCGGCGGGCTCGACCTGGTCCTCGGCTGGGAACGGGTGAACGGCCTGCGCTGGCCCGGTCTGGCCGGCGCCGGTGGCCGGGTGGATCCGCCCGCCCTGCTCGACGCCCTGCCCCACCGCGGTGACCTGGTGCTGCTCTCCTTCGACCGGGACGAGCTGCCCGGCGTGCCGGCCGAGGCGATGGCGGCCACCCTGGACGCCGCCCGCCGCGGCCGGGACGTGATCATCGCCGACCTGCCCCGGCAGCTCGACGACGCCGCGGTACTCGCGCTGCAGGCCGCCGACCGCACGCTGCTCGTCGTACCGGCCGAGCTGCGCGCCACCGCCTCGGCCGCCCGCACGCTCGCCCAGGTCCGGCCGCACTGCGAGGACGTCGCGGTGGTGGTGCGCGGGCCGGCGCCCGGCCGGCTGCGGCCCCGGGAGATCGCCGACACGCTCGGGGTGCCGCTCGCCGGGACGCTGCGCCCGGAACCGTCGATGTGCCGGGAGCTCGAACGCGGCACCGCGCCGACCACCGGCGGGAAGGGGCCGCTCGCCGACCTCTGCCGGCGGCTGGTCAACGAGCTGATGGGCACCCGGGCGGTGACGGCGTGAGCGTGGTGGACCGGGTACGGCGGCAGTTCGCGTACGAGGGGGTGGAGGCGACGCCGGCCGCGGTGGTGAGCGCGGTGCGCCGGGAGAACGGGGTGCTCGGCGACAAGGCGGTGCTGCGCCTCGCCGACCAGGTGCGGGACGAGCTGATCGGGGCCGGGCCACTGGCGCCGCTGCTCGCCGACCCGTCGGTCACGGATGTGCTGGTCAATGGCGCTCAGGTCTGGGTGGACCGGGGCGCTGGTCTGCAGCGGGCGGCTGTTCGGCTGGGGGAGACCGCGGACGTACGGCGGTTGGCACAGCGGCTGGTGGCGGCGTGCGGGCGGCGGTTGGACGACGGGCAGCCGTACGCGGACGCCCGACTGCCGGACGGCACCCGCCTGCACGCGGTGCTGCCGCCGGTGGCGACGCAGGGGCCGTACCTGTCGTTGCGGACGTTCCGGCAGCGGCCGTTCAGCCTGGCTGACCTGGTCGCGCACCGGACGGTGCCGGCCGTGGTGGCGCCGGTGCTCGAGGCGGTGGTGGGGGCGCGGCTGGCGTACCTGGTCACCGGTGGCACCGGCAGCGGCAAGACCACGCTGCTGGCGACCCTGCTCGGGCTGGTGCCACCGACCGAACGGATCGTGCTGGTCGAGGACGCGGCCGAGCTGCGGCCGGTGCACCCGCACGTGGTGGCGCTGCAGGCGCGTACCGCGAACGTGGAGGGCGCCGGCGCGGTCGGGCTGACCGACCTGGTCCGGCAGGCGCTGCGGATGCGACCGGACCGGCTGGTGATCGGCGAGTGCCGGGGCGCGGAGATCGTCGACCTGCTCGGTGCGCTGAACACCGGGCACGAGGGCGGCGCCGGGACGCTGCACGCCAACGCGGCCGGCGACGTGCCCGCCCGGCTGGAGGCGCTCGGGCTGCTCGGCGGGTTGCCGCGGGCGGCGCTGCACGCGCAGGTGCTGGCGGCGCTGCAGGTGGTGCTGCAGGTCCGGCGGAGCGGGGGTGGCCGGGCGCTGGAATCGGTGAGCGTGCTGCTGCCGTCCGGGGTGGAGCGGGTTCCAGCCGTGGTGTCGGCCTGGGATCGGGACGGCGGCGTGGGGCCGGGGGCCGGAGTGCTGGGCCGGATGCTGCGGGACCGCGGGATCGAGGTGCCGTCGGTGCTGGGGGCGACGTGATCGGGGTGGTGGTCGCCTGTCTGGCCGGGTGCGTGGTGGTGATCGCTTGGCCGGGGGCGGGAGTGCTGGCGCGGCTCGGCGGGCCGGTGGTCGCCGGGGACGGGGCGCGGCGGGCGGGGGCTGGTGATCGCGTTCGTGCCGTTGTCCGGGCTCTTGCTCCGGACCGGCGGGCGGTGCTCGGGGTGGCCGGTGTCGTCGCGGTGCTGGGGCTGGTGCTGGGCGGGCCGGTGGCGGCGCTGGTCGGGGCGGTTTATGCCGGTCTAGGGATGAGTGAGTGGGTGCGCCGGGCCCGGCGCAAGCGGGCGGCGGCCGGCCGGGCGGCGGCGTTGGACGGGTTGGCGGCGCTGGTCGCGGATCTGCGGGCCGGGCTGCCGCCGGCGCTGGCGGCGTCGTCGTCCGGTTCTGTTGCGACCGGGGCTGTCGGATCTGTCGGGACGCTGGACGGGGATGGGCGGGTTGCCCGGCTGACCGGGGCGGTGTGGCGGCTGGCGGAGCACACCGGGGCGCCGGCGGCGGACCTGCTGGAACGGATCGAGACGGATGCCCGGGCCGCGGATCGGGCGGCGGCCTCGGCGGCCGCCCAGGCCGCCGGAGCGCAGGCGACGGCGTTGCTGCTCGCGGCTTTGCCGCTGGGCGGAATCGGTCTTGGATACGCGATAGGCGCGGATCCGCTGCAGGTCCTTCTGGGTACGCCGGTGGGCGCGGCCTGTGCGGTCGCCGCGGTGCTGCTCCAGTGCGGTGGGCTGCTGTGGGCGCAGCGCCTCGTGAGCGGGCCGCGCTGATGGGGACGTCGTGCGGTGCGGCGTGCGGAGCCGCGGCCGTGCTGCGGCCGGGTGGGCCGGTGCGGGTGCCGCTGCGGGAGTGCTGCGTGGCCGCGCTGCTCGGAGCCCAGGCATCGGCCAGCGTGTGCCAGGCGTCGGACCGTGTGTTCCGTTCCGTGGTGGCGTCCCCGCCGAAACGCCGTGGCGAGACGAGGGCTCGGTGATGGCCCGCTCGCCGGGTGAGCGGCGGACTCAAGTGCTGCTCGGGGTGCTCGTCGCGGTCGGGGTGGCCGGGGTGATCGGGAGCTGGTGGGGCGTACCGATCGGGGTGGGTGCGGGGATCGGGACCGAACGCTTCCTGCGCCGGCGGGAGCCCGCCGAGGTCCGGCGGGAGCGCCGGGAGGCGCTCGCCGACCTGTCACTCGGTGCGGACCTGCTGGCCGCGGCGCTACGAGCGGGCGCGCCGGTGGACCGGGCGGCGGCCGCGGTGGCCGACGCGCTGGACGGGCCACTCGGCGCACGGATGCGGCGGACCGCCCGGTCGTTGCGGCTCGGCGCGGGACCGGCCGAGGCCTGGACCCACCTGGCCGACGTGACCGGCGCCGAACGGCTGATCGCCGCGGCGGTGCGCTCCAGCGCCAGCGGCGGCGCGCTGGCCGGCGCCCTCGAACGGCTCGCCGGTGACCTGCGGGCGGACCGTTCGGTCGCGGCCGAGGCAGCCGCCCAGCGGGCCGGGGTGCTGATCGTGCTGCCGCTCGGGCTCTGCTTCCTGCCCGCCTTTCTGCTCGCCGGCCTGGTGCCGGTGCTGGTCGCCGTGCTCGGCGACGTGCTGTGAAACCCAGGGTGCGGCGCCGGGCCGCGCCCCCAGTCGAGGAGGACCACGTGCATCAACTCGTCGCAGCGTTCCGGCGTCTGCGTACCGAAGCGGCCGACGCCGGCATGAGTACCGCGGAGTACGCGGTGGGCACGCTCGCCGCCGTCGCCTTCGCGGGCATCCTGTTGAAGGTGGTGACCAGTGCCGGCGTGCAGAACGCGCTGTCCGCCCTGATCACCAAGGCTCTGAAGTGATCGGGGTCGTGGCGTGAGGGTGCGCCGGCGGCCCGGCCGGGACCGGGGGTCGTTCACCGCTGAACTCGCGGCCGGGCTGCCGGCGCTCATGGTGTTCCTGTTCGCCGGTCTCACCGCGGTCACCGCGGTCCTGACCAAGGCGGAGTGCCTGGACGCCGCCCGGGAGGCGGCGCTGGCCGAGGCCCGGGGCGACTCGGGAGCCGCGGCGGCCGGACGGATGGCACCGGACGGCGCCGAGATCCGGCTCAGCGGTGACCGGGAGAGTGTTACCGCGACAGTGTCCGTGCGGGTCAGCGTGCTCGGCGCGGACCTGCCCGGCGCTTTCACGGTCACCGGCACCGCCGTCGCCGCCCGCGAACCGGACCTCACCAGCCCGGGCTTGAAATGACCGGCCCGGCCGCGCGGCCCGAGCCCGCGACCGATTTCGCCCACTGGCTGGCCTTGTCGCCCGAGCCCGCGACCGATTTCGCCCACTGGCCGGCCTTGTCGCCCGATCCTGCGACCGATTTCGGTCATGGGTCAGAGCGGGGAGCGGCGTCGATCTTTGTGTTGGCGGTGGGGTTGTTGCTGGTGGCGGCGGGGATGGCCGGAGCCATGGTGGTGGCCGCCCGGGTGGCTGGGCACAGCGCGCGCAACGCCGCGGATCTGGCCGCGCTGGCCGCGGCCCAGCATGCGATCGAGGGGTCGGGGCCGGCTTGCGCGGCCGCTGCGCGCTACGCCGCCGCGAACGGCGCGCGGCTGGCGGCGTGCCAGGTCACCGGCTTGGAGGTGGTGGTCCGGGCCGAGGTCCCGGTCACCTCGCTGGCAGCCGTCGCCACGGCCGCCGCCCGAGCCGGCCCGGTCACCGCCGCCGGCTCGTGAGGGGTTACGTGGGGACTTTCGGCGCGCTGCGCGCCGAAAGTCCCCACGTAGTTGTTGTGTCGCGGTTGTGTGGGGAGTTTTGGTGCGCTGCGCGCCGAAAGTCCCCACGTAGTTGTTGGGCTGGGGTTGTGTGGGGAGTTTTGGTGCGCTGCGCGCCGAAAGTCCCCACGCAGTTCGGGTGGCGGTTATGCGCGGGGGTGGGGGACGGCGGGGTGGGAGTGGGTGGGTTCGGTGGTGGGTGGGAGGGCGGCCAGGACGGTGGTGAGGACTTGGACGGCGCCGGGTTTGTCCAGGGGGTTGTTGCCGTTGCCGCACTTCGGGGACTGGACGCAGGACGGGCAGCCGGTCTCGCAGCCGCACGATGCGATCGCTGAGCGGGTCGCTTGCAGCCACTCGGCCGCGGTCGCGTAGGCCCGTTCGGCGAAGCCGGCGCCGCCGGGGTGGCCGTCGTAGACGAAGACCGTCGGGGCCTCGGTGTCCGGGTGGTTGGCCGTGGACAGGCCGCCGATGTCCCAGCGGTCGCACGTCGCGATCAGCGGGAGCAGGCCGATCCCGGCGTGTTCGGCGGCGTGCAGGGCGCCCGGCACGTCGGCCCATTCCACCCCGGCGGCCGCCAGGGCCTGCGGGGACACCGTGAACCAGACCGCGACGGTACGCAGTTCCCGCACCGGCAGGTCCAGTGGCTTCGTGTCGATCACCTCGCCGCTGCCCAGGCGTCGCCGCTGGTACGACACCACCTGGTTGGTCACGTCCACCTCGCCGAGGAACAGGCCGACCGGGCCGGCGTCCACGGACGAGCGCACCGACACCACCGACAGCTCCGTGACATCCCGCGCCTGGGTGGTCCAGTCCGGCTCCTCCTGGTGCACCAGCGCGATGGCGTCGTCCAGGTCCAGCTCGTCCACCAGGTACGTGACGCCCTGGTGCAGGTGGACCGCCCCCTCGTGCAGCATGGCGTGCGACGACCCCTGATCGACCGTGCCGAGCAGCCGCCCGGTCGCCGCCTCCACCACCGAGACCGGAGCCCCGCCGGTGCCGCGCAGGTCCACGTCGGGCCGGCCGCGATGGGTCCAGTACCAGCCGGACGGCCGCCGCCGCAGCACACCCTGCTCGACGAGTGACCGGATCGCCTCCAGGGCCGGAGCGCCACCGAACAGTGCGAGATCATTCTCGGTCAGCGGGGCTTCGGAAGCGGCGCAGCAGAGTTGCGGGCCGAGAACGTACGGGTTGGCCGGGTCCAGCACGGTCGCCTCCACCGGCCGGCCGAACAGCGCCTCCGGGTGGTGCACCAGGTACGTGTCCAGCGGGTCGTCCCGGGCGATCAGCACCGCGAGGGCCTCCCCGCCGGCCCGTCCCGCCCGCCCGGCCTGCTGCCACAGCGACGCCCGGGTTCCCGGCCAGCCGCAGATCAGTACGGCGTCCAGCCCGGCCAGGTCGACGCCGAGCTCGAGCGCATTCGTCGAGGCCAGCCCGAGCAGCTCGCCGGAGAGCAGCGCCCGTTCGATCCGGCGCCGGTCCTCGCGCAGGTAACCGCCCCGGTACGCGGCGACCCGGTCGCCCAGCCCGGGCACCGCCTCGTCCAGGGAGCGCCGGGCGATCGTGGCGACCACCTCGGCGCCCCGCCGGGAGCGGATGAAGGCGAGCGTCCGGGTGCCGGCCACCACGGCGTCGGTGAGCAGATCCGCGGTCTCCCGCAACGCCGACCGCCGGATCAGCGGCTCCTCCCCGGCGGCAAGGTCAGCGCCGGCGGTCCGAGACGCGAGGCCGGTGCCGGCGGAGGAAGAACGGTCGGGGGAGGACGGCGGGAGCAGGGGCGGCTCCCAGAGCGCGAACGTCACCGGCCCGCGCGGCGACGCGTCGTCGGTCACCGCGCTCACCGGCACCCCGGTCAGCCGGGACGCGCTGCCGGCCGGATCACCGGAGGTCGCCGAGGCCAGGATGAACGTCGGTGAGCTGCCGTACCGGGCCGCTGTCCGTCGCAGCCGGCGCAGCACGTGCGCGACGTGCGAGCCGAAGACGCCGCGGTACGCGTGGCATTCGTCGATCACGACGTACGAGAGGCGGCGGAAGAAGACCGCCCACCTGGCGTGCCCGGGCAGCAGGCTGTGGTGCAGCATGTCCGGGTTGGTGAGGACGAACCGGGCGTGCTGGCGGACCCATTCCCGCTCCTCGCGCGGGGTGTCGCCGTCCAGGGTGGCCGGGCGAACGCCGTCCAGGCCGAGCCGGGTCAGGCCGCGCAGCTGGTCGGCGGCGAGCGCCTTGGTCGGCGAGAGGTACAGCACGGTGGCCTTCGGATCGCCGGCCAGCGTGGTGAGCGCCGGGAGCTGGTAGGCCAGCGACTTGCCGGAGGCGGTTCCGGTGGCCAGCACCACGTGCGTACCCTGCCACGCGAGGGTGGCGGCGTCGGCCTGGTGGTCCCACGGTGCGGTGATTCCCTGTCGCACGAAGGCGTCACGCACTCCGGCGTCGGCCCACGACGGCCAGGCCGACACCCGGCCGGCGCGGGCGGTGACGTGTTCGATGTGGGTGATCGGCGACTGGGCCGCGGCACCGCTCCGGGCACGTAAGCGATGGAGCAGCTCAGCGGGGCCGGAAGCGGTGGCAGTCACGCCATGCACTCTGACACCGCAAAGGCGTCCCGCCCAAACAGCGGATGCGGTATGCGCCCGGCCCCAAAAGGGTAGGACGGTGGGTGCCACGCGTCGCCCGATGCCGGTCGGTGGTTAGATTCGCGGGGGAGATCAGGGAGGAGGACCGATGGAGCTGTCGCTGGCGACTCGTACCGTCGCTGAGCACACGGTGCTCGAAGTCGGTGGCGAGGTTGACGTTTACACCGCTCCTCGGCTGCGTGAGCGGTTGATCGAGCTGGTCGACGCCGGGGCTCGTGACGTGGTGGTCGATCTGGAACGGGTCGAGTTCCTCGATTCCACCGGGCTCGGCGTGCTTGTCGGCGCGCTGAAACGACTACGCACCGCACAGGGCACGTTCGGCCTGGTGTGCGCGAAGGAACCACTTCTCAAGATTTTCCGGATCACCGCGCTGGATCAGGTGTTCCCGATTTTCCCCACGGTCGAGGCCGCCACCGAACGCACCGGCAGCGGTCCAGCTTCGTGATGGCGACTGTTCGGTTGTCCTTCTCCCCGGCTCCGGTGCACGTGCGCACCGCCCGGCTGGTCGGTGTCGCGGTGGCCCGGCGGGCCGGGGTCGACGAAGGCCTGCTGGACGAGGTGCGCCTGGCGATCGGTGAGGCCTGCACGCGTGCGGTGGCATTGCACCGCCAGTACGGCCTGGCCGACCTGGTCACGGTGGAGATGTCCGACTCGGGGTCGTACACCGTCCGGGTCATCGACCATGCTCCGATCGAGGCCAGCATCGGTCTCACCAAGCTGCCGCCGGACGAGCTGGCCGCCGAGTCGCTGACCGAGGACGCGCTCACCACAGGGGTGGGCTTCGCGCTGCTGGCCGGGTTCGTCGACGATCTGCAGGTGCGACCGGTCGAGGACGGGCCGGGCACCGAGGTCCGGATGGTCTGGCCGGTCACCCGACGCTGATCGTGCCCTGATCGTACGAAATAGATCTTTAAGGCCGCCCCCGAGGGCGGCCTTTTCGTTTCGGCGTGTGTAGCCCGAAGATCTCTGTTCCTGACCCTATCCTCAATTCGGGCATTTCGCCCAATATTCGGAACCGGGTGCTGTCAACGCCCTGGCCAGGGAAAAGATCAACCCGCGCCGATATGTCCCGTCCGCCGGTCTAACACAGCGGTAAACATCATCGCGACACGGCCGGGTCGCCATGTGACGATCGCCACGCCAGACCTATACAGTACGCGAGTTGTCAGCTACTGCTGGTCCCGCGTCCGCGGGTCTGGTTGGTCGTCCCCGGCTCCCCGGGGAACGCGCCCACAGGTCACGTCCACCTGTCGGGTGCGGTCGGTGCGTGTAGGAGGACATTGATGTCCGGGACCTCGATAGACCTCGCCGCCGAGGGTGGCGGAGTGTCCCTGAGCGGATCCAACGTCACATTCGTCATCGTCGCGCTGGTGTTCGCCCTGATCGCTCTGGGCTTCGCCGCGATGTTCGTCCAGTCGGTGCTGCGCGCCGGCCGGGGTACCGCGAAGATGCAGGAGATCGCCGGCGCCGTGCAGGAAGGCGCGTCGGCATACCTGTTCCGGCAGTTCAAGACGCTCGCCGTGTTCGTGGTGATCGCGGTCGTGTTGCTGTTCCTGTTGCCGGTGCACGACACCGACAACGAGACCTGGGTGAAGATCGGGCGCTCGCTCTTCTTCGTCGTGGGCGCGGTGTTCAGCTCGTTCATCGGCGGTGCCGGGATGGCGCTGGCCACCCGGGCCAACCTGCGGGTCGCCGCGGCGGCCAGTGAGGCCGGTGGCCGGGAGACCGCGATGGGGATCGCGTTCCGCACCGGTGGTGTGGTCGGCTTCCTCACCGTGGGCCTGGGCCTGTTCGGTGGGGCGCTGGTGGTGCTGATCTTCTCCAGCGACGCGCCGACCGTGCTGGAAGGCTTCGGCTTCGGCGCCGCCCTGCTCGCGATGTTCATGCGGGTCGGTGGCGGCATCTTCACCAAGGCCGCGGACGTCGGCGCCGACCTGGTCGGCAAGGTGGAGAAGGGCATTCCCGAGGACGACCCGCGCAACGCCGCGACCATCGCCGACAACGTGGGCGACAACGTCGGCGACTGCGCCGGCATGGCCGCGGACCTGTTCGAGTCGTACGCGGTGACTCTGGTCGCCGCGCTGATCCTGGGTCAGGCCGCGTTCGGCCAGGACGGCCTGATCTTCCCGCTGATCGTGTCCACGATCGGCGTGGTGATCGCGATCCTGGGCGTCTTCATCACCCGGCTCCGTCCGTCCGACCGCAACGGTCTGACCGCGATCAACCGGGCGTTCTACATCTCCGCGGCGGTCTCGGCCGTCGCGGTCGGCGTGGTCACCTTCCTCTACCTGCCGAACAGCTTCGCCGGGTTCAACGACGCCGGCATCGCGCCGGAGATCGTGGACAGCGGCCGCAACCCGCAGTGGGTGGCGATCGGCGCCGTCGTGATCGGCATCGTGCTGGCCGCCGCCATCCAGGCGCTGACCGGCTACTTCACCGAGACCACCCGGCGTCCGGTGCAGGACATCGGCAAGTCGTCGGCGACCGGCGCGGCCACCGTGGTGCTGGCCGGCATCAGCGTCGGCCTGGAGTCCGCGGTCTACTCGGCGCTGCTGATCGGCGCCGGCGTGTACGGCGCGTTCCTGCTCGGCGGCACCTCGATCACCCTGTCGCTCTTCGCGGTGGCGCTGGCCGGAACCGGCCTGCTCACCACGGTCGGCGTGATCGTGGCGATGGACACCTTCGGTCCGATCTCGGACAACGCGCAGGGCATCGCCGAGATGTCCGGTGACGTCGACGAGAAGGGCGCGCAGATCCTCACCGAGCTGGACGCCGTCGGCAACACCACCAAGGCGATCACCAAGGGCATCGCGATCGCCACCGCGGTGCTCGCCGCGACGGCGCTGTTCGGGTCGTACACGAACACCCTGGCCAGCTCGCTGGCCGAGGCCGGGATCGCCGGTGACCAGGTGCAGAACCAGATTCTGAACCTGCTCAACATCTCCAACCCGCGCAACCTGGTCGGCCTGCTGATCGGCGCCGCGGTGGTGTTCCTGTTCTCCGGTCTGGCGATCAACGCGGTGTCCCGTTCGGCGGGCGCGGTGGTCATGGAGGTCCGGCGGCAGTTCCGCGAGTTCCCCGGGATCATGGATTACACCCAGCGTCCCGAGTACGGCCGCGTCGTCGACATCTGCACCCGGGACGCGCAGCGTGAGCTGCTCACGCCGGGTCTGCTGGCGATCATGGCGCCGATCGCGGTCGGTTTCGGCCTGGGCGCGGGCGCGCTGGCCGCGTACCTGGCCGGCGCGATCGGCACCGGCACGCTGATGGCGGTCTTCCTGGCCAACTCCGGTGGAGCCTGGGACAACGCCAAGAAGCTGGTCGAGGACGGCGCGTACGGCGGCAAGGGTTCCGAGGCGCACGCCGCCACGGTCATCGGCGACACCGTCGGCGACCCGTTCAAGGACACCGCGGGCCCGGCCATCAACCCGCTGCTCAAGGTGATGAACCTGGTCTCGCTGCTGATCGCCCCGGCCGTGGTGGCCTGGAGCATCGGCAACGAGGAGAACACCCCGCTGCGGGTGAGCATCGCGCTGGTGGCGTTCGCGATCGTCACCGCCGCGGTGATCTGGAGCAAGCGCAAGCCGATCTCCATGGGTGAGGACGCGGACACGGCGGTTGCCGCCGGTGCCGCGGACACCGCCAAGGCGGCTCAGGAAGCACGGCACGACGACGCCGCCGCCCAGTCCCGGATCAAGGACAACGTGGGCTGAGCGAGGTCTGTCCACAGGCGGGCACCCGGCGATTGCCGGGTGCCCGTCGGCGTTGCCGGTATCGAGGGAGAGAACTGCCCCCCATCGAGGCGTGTGGAGTGTCCTGCCGAGGCCGTACGCTGCTCCCATGCGCGCGGTCCGAACGATCTCTCTCGCTCTCGCCCTCGTGCTCGCAGCACCGCTCGCGGCCTGTTCCGCGGAGCATGGCGCGGATGCCTGGGCCGCCTCGGTGTGTACCGCGCTGGCGCCGTGGCGCAGCGAGATCAACACGTTGACCACCCGCACCCAGCAGCAGATGACCATGCGCACCACGCCCGGCCAGGCGAAGGAGAACCTGGCCCGGCTCTTCGACGGCGCCCGCGCCGCGAGCGAGACGGCCCGGGCCGGTGTGGAACGCGCCGGGGTGCCGGACGTCGACGGTGGCAAGGCCATCGCGGCGGCGTTCGTCGGCTCGCTGACCGGCATGCGCGACGCGTACGGCACCGCACACGACGGCATCGAGTCCCTGGCCACCACGCCGACCAGCACCTTCTACACCGAGGTCGACAAGGTCGTGACCCGGCTCAACACCGAGTACGAGAAGAGCGGCCTGGACACCTCGAAACTCGACTCGGTCGAGCTGAAGGAGGCCTTCGAGTCGCTGCCCGAGTGCCAATGACCGAGACCGGCTGGCCGCTGATCCCGCGGGAGGTGCTGCCCCCGCCGATCCCGGTGGAGCGGCGCACACCGCACCGGGACACGCCCGGCCGTTCCGGTGGCCGGCAGCTGTCGATGTTCGGCGCGGAGACCACCGAGCCGTCGCCCGCCGATCTCGCCGGTCTGCTGGCCGGGCCGGGTGTGCTCGGCCGGATGGGCGGCACGGCCCGGGTGTCGGTGGTGGTGGACGACGCGTGGCGGGTGCACGTCCTGGTGGCCGAGCTGGTGGCCCGGGGCCTGGCGGCGACGTGGGCGCCCGTTGTCGACACACCCGTCATCGAGGCACCCGTTGCACAGCCCGTCGTGACCTCTCAAGATCAAGACCCGGAAGAGATCCTGGACACGCCCGAGCCGTCACCGCCGCCGCGATTCGAAGTGCGCACCGCGTACTCCCGGAGATTGAACGCACTGGCGCGCGCCTGGCCGGACGCCGCGGCCCAGCTTTTCCTCTCCGGCCCGCGGCTGCGGCTCTGGGTGGCCGCCGCGGGCAGCCCCCGCCCGGGAGGCTTCCGGCTCGGCCTCGACCCGGCCAAGGACCCGCTCGCGGTGGACGCCACGCTGGTAAGAGCAGGTCTCGCCGGACGGGTGTCGGATGACGGACGGTCATATCTGATCGCCGGCCGGCGCCGGGTGGCGCGCCTCGCCGAGCTGGTCGGTGAGTGCCCCGAGGCCGCCCCGGCGGAACTTTGGCCAGGCAGCGCGACTGCGTGATCTTCCGGGATTGTGTCCGACATAACACCGTCGTCCCGGTGTACGGTGTCGCGGTCGGACGCATGCGGTGGCCGGACCGTTACCATCCGACTGCGGGTTCCCCGGGAATGAGGGCTCCTCCGGCGCGTTACGTTGAACATCTGTGCCTCGCCGGGCGGGCCGACGGGGAGCGCCGAGGATCTCGAAACTACTGGGAGTGCCGTGCCGAGTGAAGCCAGGACGATCCGTCTGGTCATCGTCGAGTCTCCGTCGAAGGCCAAGACGATCGCCGGTTATCTGGGGCCCGACTATCTGGTCGAGGCCTCCGTCGGCCATATCCGAGACTTGCCGAAGAACGCCGATGAGGTGCCGGCCAAGTACAAGGGCGAATCGTGGGCCCGCCTCGGCGTCGACGTCGACAACGGGTTCCACGCGCTCTACGTGGTCGCGGATAACCGTAAGCAGCAGGTGGCCAAACTGCAGAAACTGGCCAAAGAGGTGGACGAGATCTTCCTCGCCACCGATGAGGACCGCGAGGGCGAGGCCATCGCGTGGCACCTGATCGAGACGATCAAACCCAAGGTGCCGGTCAAACGGATGGTCTTCCACGAGATCACCAAGCCGGCCATCCAGGCCGCGGTCGCGAACCCGCGTGACATCGACCGTTCGCTGGTCGACGCGCAGGAGGCGCGCCGGATCCTGGACCGGCTGTACGGCTACGAGGTCAGCCCGGTCCTGTGGAAGAAGGTCATGCGTGGCCTCTCCGCCGGCCGCGTGCAGTCCGTCGCCACCCGGATCGTGGTCGAGCGCGAACGCCAGCGGATGGCGTTCCGCACCGCGGAGTACTGGGACATCCAGGCCCAGCTCGCGGTGCAGGGCCCGGTCGAGGGCGCACGTGCCTTCCAGGCCACGCTGATCGCGCTGGACGGCGACCGGATCGCCACCGGCAAGGACTTCGAGCCGACCACCGGTCAGCTCAAGCCGGGCGCCTCGGTGGTGCAGCTGGACGGCGACGGTGCCCGTGGGCTGGCCGCCCGTCTCGAGGACCGGCCGTTCACGGTCACCCGGGTCGAGGAGAAGCCGTACCGGCGCAAGCCGTACGCGCCGTTCATCACCTCGACGCTGCAGCAGGAAGCGTCCCGCAAGCTGCGGTCCTCCTCGAAGCAGACGATGCGTACCGCGCAGAGCCTGTACGAGAAGGGCTACATCACCTACATGCGTACGGACTCGGTGAACCTCTCCGAGACCGCCATCGCCGCGGCCCGCCGGCAGATCGCCGAGCTGTACGGCGCGAACAGCGTGCCGCCGCAGCCGCGCCGCTACACCACCAAGGCGAAGAACGCCCAGGAGGCGCACGAGGCGATCCGGCCCGCCGGTGACAACTTCCGCACGCCGGGCGAGGTCGCCAAGGAGCTGAGCTCCGAGGAGTTCAAGCTCTACGAGCTGATCTGGCGCCGGACGGTCGCGTCGCAGATGACCGACGCGGTCGGCAACTCGGTGAGTGTCCGGATCCGGGCGATCTCGACGGCGAACGAGGAGGCCGACTTCGGCGCCTCCGGCAAGACGATCACCGACCCGGGCTTCCTCCGGGCGTACGTGGAGTCCTCCGACGACGCGGACGCCGAGGCCGAGGACGCCGAGCGTCGCCTGCCGAACCTGGTGAAGGACCAGCCGCTGACCGCCGACGAGCTGGCCGCGGTGGGTCACCACACCTCGCCGCCGGCCCGCTACACGGAGGCCTCGCTGGTCAAGGCGCTGGAGGAGCTGGGCATCGGCCGGCCGTCCACGTACTCGTCGATCATGCAGACCATCCAGGACCGCGGGTACGTCGAGAAGCGTGGCCAGGCGATGATCCCGTCGTTCCTGGCGTTCGCGGTGATCGGCCTGCTCGAGGGGCACTACCCGCGGCTGGTGGACTACAACTTCACCGCCGCGATGGAGGGCCAGCTCGACGACATCGCCTCCGGCGACCACACCCAGCTGGACTTCCTCACCGCCTTCTACTTCGGCACGCAGACCGGTGGCGTGGACGACGAGATCGCCCGGGCCGGTGGCCTGAAGAAGATGGTCACCGAGAACCTCAGCGCGATCGACGCCCGCGAGGTCAACTCGATCCCGCTCTTCACCGACGAGTTGAACCGCAAGGTCCTCGTCCGGGTCGGCAAGTTCGGGCCGTACCTGCAGCGCAAGGTGCCGCTGAACAGGCCGCTGGAGGAGGGCGAGGAGGAGCCGCCGGAGGACCGCGCGTCGATCCCCGAGGGTGTCGCTCCCGACGAGCTGACGCCGGAGAAGGTGGCCGAGCTCTTCCTGGCCGGCAACGGCGACCGTGCGCTCGGCGACGACCCGGGCACCGGCGAGCCGGTGACGGTCAAGTCCGGCCGCTACGGGGCGTATGTGCAGAGCGGCGAGCGCAGCTCGTCCCTGTTCAGCTTCCAGACGCCGCAGGAGCTCACGCTCGAGGAGGCGCTGCGGCTGCTGTCGCTGCCCCGGGTGGTCGGCAAGGACCCCGACGGCAACGAGATCATCGCGCGCAACGGGCGCTACGGCCCGTTCATCCAGCGGCTCAAGGACTCCCGCTCGCTGGAGAACGAGGAGCGGCTGTTCACCGTCACCCTGGACGAGGCGCTGGCCATGCTGGCCGAGCCGAAGCTCCGGGGCGCGCGGGGAGCGGCCAAGCCGCCGCTGCGTGAGCTGGGTGTCGACCCGGCGACCGAGAAGCCGATGGTGATCAAGGACGGCCGCTTCGGGCCGTACGTGACCGACGGCGAGACCAACGCGACGCTGCGGCGCGGTCAGACGCCCGAGGAGATCACGGTCCAAGAGGCGATCGAGATGCTCGCCGAGAAGCGCGCCAAGGGGCCGGTGAAGAAGACCGCCCGCAAGGCCGCGCCGAAGAAGGCACCGGCCAAGGCCGCCACCGGCACCACGGCAGCGAAGAAGACCGCCGCCAAGAAGACGACCGCCGCCAAGAAGGCCACCCCGGCCAAGAAGGCGACGCCCGCGAAGAAGACGACGGCCGCGGCCAAGAAAGCCACGGCCGCCTCCGAGTAACTAGCCCAAGACCCGGTCCAGGTAGTCATTCGTGAAGACCCGGGCCGGGTCCAGGCGGTTGCGCACCGCCACGAAGTCGTCGAATTTCGGGTACGCGGGGCGCAGGTCGTCGGCCGTCCGATAGTGCAGCTTGCCCCAGTGCGGCCGGCCACCGAGCGGCTCGCAGAGTGCCTCAAGGGCCTTGAAGTACGGCTCGTACGGGCTGCCGAGGAACTGGTGCACCGCGATGTAGGCGGACTCCCGGCCGTACCCGTGTGACAGCCAGACGTCGTCCGGGCCGGTGAACCGCACCTCGACCGGGAAGAGCACCTTGAACGGCAGCGCCTCGATCAGCCGGGGCAGCGCGTCGATCACCTCGGGCAGGGCCTCGCGCGGGATCTCGTACTCCATCTCGGTGAAGCGGACCCGGCGGGAGCTGCAGAAGACGTGGTCGGAGCGGCCGGTGTAACTGCGCGCGGTGAGCGCCCGGGCGGCCATCGCGCTCATCCGCGGCACCGTTGCCGGCCACTTCTGCCCGATTTTGCAGAGACCCTCAAAAACGGTGTTCGACAGAAACTCGTCGTCGAGCCAGCTGCGGAACTTCGGCAGCGGCCGGTCGTGCACTGTCACCCGATTGTTGATCTTCAGCTGGGCCCGGTCGGTGTACGGGTACCAGTAGAACTCCACGTGGTCGTTCGCCGGGATCCAGTCCACGAGGCCGGCCAGCACGTCGGCGAGCGGCATCGGCTTCTCGTCGGCGAGCAGGTTGAACGCCGGCACGCAGCGCAGGGTCACCTCGACCAGGACACCGAGGGCGCCCAGCCCGGCCCGGGCGGCGGGGAACTCCGGTGACTCCAGGTCGTACCGTCGGATTGTGCCGTCCGCGGTGACCATGGTGACCGCTTCCACGCAGGACGCCAGCGTGCCGTGCTTGATCCCGGTGCCGTGCGTGGCGGTGGAGATCGCGCCGGCCACCGTCTGCAGGTCGATGTCGCCGAGGTTGGGCATGGCCAGGCCGTGCTGGGCCAGCACGGCGTTCAGAGTGGACAGCGGCATGCCGGCTTGCACGGTGACCAGGGGTCCGTCCACCGCGATCAGCTGATTCAGGCGGTGCAGCAGCATCCGCTGGTCGTCGGCGACCGCGATGGCCGTGAACGAGTGCCCGCTCCCGACCGTCTTGATCCGTCGTCCGGCGTCGGCGGAGGCGGTGACCATGGCCGCCACCTCGTCGATGCTGCCAGGGCTGAGCACCTCCGCGACGGACTCCTGGTTGGTTCCCCAGTTGGTCCAGCGACGGGAGTTAACGGGTGTAGTCATTCCGGCTTTTGTCCTCCGTCCGAGGGGACACCACTACTTGGCGTCCCGTCGATGTGCCTCGCTCGTTGATCCGAGTAACGTTCGATTTATCACTGAGCTTTATTCGCGACTCACCTTGGTTCATGGCCGCGAATAGATCTCACTGCTGAGAGGGAGTGGCGACGCGTGTCGACACCAACCGTCAGCACCGGACCGCTGCGGCGGGTTCCGGTGCAGGGCAGAAGCGTTGCCCGGGTACAACGCATGCTCGACGCCTGCGCCGATCTGGTGGACCAGGTCGGCTATGAGGGCTTGACCACGACCCTTCTGGCCGAGCGGGCCGAGGTGGCCATCGGCTCGGTCTACCAGTTCTTCCCGGACAAGCGGGCCATCGTGCAAGCGCTGGCCCTGCGGAACATGGACGCCTACCTGCAGAGCCTCTCCGACCGTTTCGCGGCGGAGACGTTCACCCACTGGTGGGACGCGGTGGATGCGGCCATAGACGGTTACATCCACATGCACCGCAGCGTGCCGGGCTTCCGGACGCTGCACTTCGGCGACGTCGTCGACCTGCACCTGCTCGACGCGGAGCGGGACAACAACGCGGTCATCGCGGAACGCCTCGCCGAGCTGCTGATGGAGCAGTTCCAGCTGATGGACCGGGCGCGGATGCGCTTCGCCCTGCAGATCTCGGTGGAAGCCGCCGACGCGCTGATCAAGCTGGCTTTCCGGCGCGACCCGAACGGCGACGAGGCGGTGCTCACCGAGTCGAAGGCGCTGATCCGGGAGTACCTCCACCGGCACGTCTCGGTGTAAGAACCGGCGCAAACCCCGCCCGGGGTCAGCCGAGAAACGCATGACCTTCTCCCCGGTACGTCGGGGCCGGCGTCAGTGTGTCCCCGTCGATCAGCTGCAGCTCGTTGACGTGTTCACACAGCTCGCCGGCCTTGGCGTGCCGGAACCACACCCGGTCGCCCGGGCGCAGCTGCTCGGCGGCCTCGCCCAGCAGGGGCGTCTGCACCTCGCCCGGCCCCTCGTCAGCCTTGAACGAGAGACCCTCGGGCAGGTACGGCATCGGCAGCCGGGACGCCTCGGCCGGTCCGGACGCGATCCAGCCGCCACCCAGCACGGTCGCGATCCTCGGGGCGGGGCGGCGGACCACGGAGAGCGCGAAGAACGCCGCCGGGGTGGGCCGCCAGTTGCGGTACGAGTCGAAGAGGGTCGGGCCGTACAGCCCGGAGCCGGCGGTGACCTCGGTGACCGACGGGTCGGCGCTGGTGGCGGCGATGCTGCCGGTGCCGCCGCCGTTCACGTACTCCAGATCGGCGTGCTCCCGGACCGCCTGGACCGCGGCGGCGCGCCGGCCGAGCAGTTCGGGGAGGGCACGGCTCTGCATCAGCCGGATGGCGCGCCCGCGCAGCGTCCGTCCCGGCGGGGCGTCACCCACGCCGGCGATGTGCGCCTCGTACGACATCATCCCGACCAGTGTGAACCCCGGCCGGGCGACGATCCGGCGGGCCAGCGCACCGGCCTGTACGGCGGAGTGCACCGGTGAGCGCCGGACGCCGACGTGCAGCGGCCCGGCCGGCTTCCAGGACGCGTCCAGGTCCAGGCAGAGCCGGACGGCCGGGCGCTTGCCGGGCGGGGTCACCTGGTCGGCCAGGTCGAGCTGCGAGGGGTGGTCCACCATGATCGAGATTGCGGCGGCCAGTTTCTCGTCGCCGGCCAGCTCGCGCAGCGCCGCCCGGTTCGCCGTCGGGTACGCCACCAGCACGTCGTCGGTCACTCCCGCGCGGACCAGCCAGATCGCCTCGGGCAGCGTGTACGCCATCACGCCGTGCCAGCCAGGCCGGGCCAGCACCCGTTCCAGCAGCGCCCGGCAGCGCACCGACTTGCTCGCCACCCGGATCGGTTTGCCGGCCGCCCGAGCGGTCAGCCGGTCCGCGTTGTCGTCGAACGCGGCCAGGTCGACCACGGCGAGCGGGGTCTCCAGATGGTCGGTGGTCTTCTCGAGTCGCCGGCGGAGGGCATAACGATCGGTGAGCACACGCGCACGCTATCCCGATCCGCAGCAACACGAAAGACATTCATCTCTACTCCACTCGTTGGTGCGTACCCCCGATGACCAGGGGTGGCCGGATACAGTGCTCCGAGCAGTGACCACGGGGAGGTAGCGCCATCAACACGGAAAGCCGCGAGGAGACCGCGCCGGTCGAGCTATCGGGTGCGGCCGCGCTGCGCTCCGTGCTCCGCATCCGTCCGTTCCGCCGGCTCTGGCTGGTACTCGGCGCAGCTTCGTTCGGCGACTGGATCGGCCTGCTCGCCACCAGCCTGTTCACCGCCGCGCAGTTCTCCAAGCCGGCGGCGCAGGGCCTGGCGTTCAGCGCCACCATCGCGGTCCGCCTGCTGCCGGCGCTGTTCCTCGGCCCGATCGCCGGCGTGCTGGCCGACCGGTTCGACCGGCGCTGGACCATGGTGATCACCGACCTGCTGCGGTTCGTGATCTACGGGTCGATCCCGATCGTGCCACTGCTCGGCGCGTCGCCCGGTGTCATCGCCACCTGGGCCACCATCGCCACCCTGCTCGGCGAGACGATCACCCTGATCTGGATCCCGGCCAAGGAGGCCGCGGTCCCCAACCTCATCCCGAAGGCCCGGATCGAGGTCTCCAACCAGCTCACCCTGGTCACCACGTACGGGATCACGCCGATCCTGGCCGCGCTCACCCTCTCCGCGCTGACCGCCGGGGTGCAGAACTCCGGCGCCTCGCTGCCGGACTGGGCGCAGCCGGTGCAGCTGGCCCTCTACATGAACGCGCTGTCCCGGCTGGCCACCGCGCTCGTCGTCTTCTTCGGCATCCGGGAGATCGGCGGCAAGAGCGCGGAACGCCAGCAGGCCGCCGCGCAGAGCATGTCCCGGCAGTTCCTGGACGGCTGGAAGTACATCGGGCGTACCCCGCTGGTCCGGGGCCTGGTGCTGGGCATCTTCGGCGCGTTCGCGGCCGGCGGCGTGGTGATCGGCTCGGCCAAGACGTACGCGGTCTCGCTCGGCGCCGGTGAAGCGGCCTTCTCGCTGCTCTTCGGCGTGATCTTCCTGGGTCTGGCGCTCGGCATCGGGCTCGGCCCGATGATCGTCAAGGATCTCTCCCGGCGGCGCTGGTTCGGCATGAACATCGTGCTGGCCAGCGGCTCGGTGATGTTCCTCGGTCTGGCCTTCCACCTGTCCATGGCGCTGCTCGGCGCGCTGCTGGTGGGCGCCGGCGCGGGCATGGCGTTCCTGGCCGGCACCACGCTGCTCTACGGCGAGGTCGACGACGCGGTCCGTGGCCGGGTCTTCGCCGTGGTCCAGATCGGCGTCCGGATGGTCCTGCTGCTCGCGATCACCCTGGCCGGCCTGCTGGTCGGCCTGGGCAGCTCGCGCCGGGTCGACCTGGGCGCGTTCAGCTTCGACGTCTCGTTCACCCGGGTGCTGCTGCTGGTGGCCGGCGCGATCGGGATCTGGGTCGGCATCGGCGCGTTCCGCCAGATGGACGACAAGAAGGGCGTGCCGGTCCTGGCCGACCTGTGGGGTTCGGTCCGTGGCCGCCCGCTCGCCCCGCCGGAGGAGTTCGCCCGGGCCGGGGTGTTCGTGGTCTTCGAGGGCGGCGAGGGCGCCGGCAAGTCCACCCAGGTGAACCGGCTGGCCGAGACGCTGCGCGAGGAGGGCCGGGAGGTGGTGGTCACCCGCGAGCCGGGCGCCACCGACATCGGCTCCCGGATCCGCGGGCTGGTGCTCGACAAGGAGCACGGCGCCGGGCCGTCGCCGCGCGCCGAGGCCCTTCTGTACGCCGCTGACCGGGCACACCACGTCGCCACCGTGGTCCGTCCGGCGCTCGGCCGGGGCGAGGTGGTGATCAGTGACCGGTACGTCGACTCGTCGCTGGCGTACCAGGGCGCCGGTCGTACCCTGCCGGTCCAGGAGATCTCCTGGCTCTCCGCGTGGGCGACCGGCGGCCTGAAACCCGACCTGGTGGTTCTGCTGGACGTGGACCCGACCGTGGGCCTCACCCGGGTCAGCTCCCGGGGCGAGGGCACCGACCGGCTGGAGAGCGAGTCCAAGGCCTTCCACGACCGGGTCCGGTACGCGTTCCTGGACCTGGCCGCCGCCGACCCCAAGCGCTATCTGGTGCTGGACGCGGCCCGCCCGCCCGAGGCGCTGGCCGCGGCGGTGGCGTCCCGGCTGGCCGACGTGCTCGGCCCGGTCCCGGTGACCGCTCCTACTGCCTGAACAGTCGCAGCGGCACCGCGGCGGCCATCCGAGCCATCCCGGCATCGTTGGGGTGCAGGTGGTCGCCGCTGTCGTACGCCGGGTTCAGCCGCAGCGGATCGGCCGGATCCCGGACCGCCTCGTCGAAGTCGATCACCGCGTCGTACTCGCCGGAACGGCGGATCCACCGATTCAGCGCGGAGCGTTTGCGCTCGTTCTCCGGGCTGTAGAAGCCGAGCGTGTCGTCCTTGAACGGCAGCACCGTCGCTCCGTACGCCCGCAGCCCGGCCTGGTGCGCCCGCGCGATCAGCTGCCGGTGCCCGCCGATCAGGTCGTCGGCCGAGACCACCTCGTCCGGCGGTGCCGACGTGCCCGGATGTCCGAGATCGTTCACCCCGAGCAGCACCACCAGATACGCCGCGCCGGGCTGGGCGACCACGTCCCGGTCGAAGCGGCGCAGCGCGCTCTGCCCGAAGTACGCCGCGTACGCCACCGCGGGGCTGCCGGCCGGCGGGTTCGGGTCGTGCAGCAGCCGGTTGCCGGAGACGCCGACGTTGGCCACCCCGCGGCGGTAGGACAGCCGGGCGGCCAGCAGGTCGGGCCAGCGGTGGTTGGCGTTCGCGACGGTGTTCGCGCCGTTCGTGATCGAGTCGCCGAGAGTGACGATCGCCTGCTCCGGCGACCGGACGCTCACCCCGGACAGGAACAGGTACTGCTGGATCGTGCTGGTCGGCGTCACGTGCCGGGCGCTGGTCACGTTGCCGGCGGCGATCACGTTGTCCTGGAACGCGAACGCCGCGAGCGTGGTGACCGGGGTACGCGCCGGCAGGTAGACGCTGATCACCAGGTCGGCGCCGCCGGTGACCGGCAGGTCGACCGGGTCGCTGACGATCGGCGCGCCGGCCGGGACGGTGACCGCGCCCTGTCCGCCGAAGGTGACCCGCCGATCGGTGCCGGGCCTGGTGTCGTTGCCGGCCGCACGGATCGCCACACGTACCTCGCCGATCCGCAGTGGCGTCTCGCCGAACTCGTTGGTGAGCCGGATCCGCAGCCGGTCGCCGCCGAGGCTGAGGTGGACGACCTGCCGCACGGTCTGGTCGGCGAGGACCAGGGGTGGTGCCGGCGGGACGGTGGTCGGCACCGCGGCCCAGCTGGCGGTCCAGGCCGCCGTCGCCGCGGCCGCCGGGCTCGGCGGGAGGGCGCCGGTCGCTGCGGCAGCTCCGGTCAGGGCAAGTAGCTGGCGTCTCGTGGGCATGTCACCCTCCGGAAGTTTCGGAAATCTCCGGGACAGATCTCCGTAACGTAGAGCTGCTCATCGATGTCGTCAAGGGGCGGGTATCGGCTGCTGCGCCATCTTCACGGTCCGATAGTGATCGATGGACATGGTTGACGCGGGTGGGCAGTGTGCATAACGTTTCGGCTTGTCCTCGTAACTTTCGGAGGCACTTCTGATGAGACTTGGTCGCATCGCCGCGTTTCTCGCGGTCAGCCTGGCCGTGGCCGGTTCCGCGCCGGCCGACGCGCATCCGCGGTCGGATGACGGGTCGCTGCGGGCCGCGGCGCGAGGTACTGGCGTACGGATCGGCACGGCCGTCGACATGTCGGCCCTGGCCGCCGACGCGCCGTACCGGGAAGCGGTGGCCCGCGAGTTCGACACGGTCACCCCGGAGAACGTGATGAAGTGGGAGGCCGTCGAGCCTCAGCCCGGCGTCTACGACTGGGCCGCCGCCGACCAGCTCGTCGACTTCGCCCGCAAGAACGGGCAGCTCGTCCGCGGGCACACCCTGGTCTGGCACAGTCAGAACCCGGCCTGGCTGACCGAATCCGCCTACACCCCGGCACAGCTGCGCACCCTGCTGCGCAAGCACATCCTCGACGAGGTCGGCCACTTCAAGGGCCGGATCTGGGCCTGGGACGTGGCGAACGAGGTCTTCAACGACGACGGCACGCCGCGGGACACCATCTGGCTGCGAGCGCTCGGGCCGGGCTACATCGCCGACGCGTTCCGCTGGGCGCACCAGGCCGACCCCAAGGCGCTGCTGTTCCTGAACGACTACAACAACGAGGGCGTGAACCCGAAGAGCGACGCGTACTTCGCCCTGACCAGGCAACTGCTCGCGCAGGGCGTCCCGGTGCAGGGCTACGGCATCCAGGGCCACCTGGCGCTCCAGTACGACTTCCCGGACAGCGTGCTGGACAACGTGCGACGCTTCGACAAGCTCGGGGTGCGGACCGCGTTCACCGAGGTCGACGTGCGGATGCTGCTGCCGGCGGACACCGCGAAGGTGCGGGCGCAGGCCGAGGGATTCGGCTTGCTGCTGCGGGCGTGCCTGCTGGTGAAGCACTGTGTGTCGTACACGGTGTGGGGATTCACGGACAAGTACTCGTGGGTGCCCGGGGTCTTCGACGGGGAGGGGTCGGCGACGCCGTTCGACGAGAACCTGCGGCCCAAGCCCGCCTACGCCACGTTGCGGGACACGTTGCTGCTGGCCCGGCGCTGATCCGCGGCGGACGATGAGGACCAGGCTGCGCCGGCACCGTCCGTCGGCGCAGCCTCCTCGTCAGCCCTTCCAGAGGTTCAGCATCATCGTCTCCACCGCGATCTCCGGCTTGACGTTCAGGTTGATCGACTCGCGGCAGGCGAGCACCGCCTCCAGCCGCCGCAGCGTGCTCTCCGGCGACCACTTCCGCGACGCCGCCTCGGACTGCGGAGCGACGTCGCCGTGCACCACCGCCACCGGGGCGCGCAACGCGGTGACCAGCACGTCCCGGTAGAACCCGGCAAGGTCGACCAACTGCCGGTCGAGCACGTCCCGCTGGGTCCGGGTGGACCGGGACTTCTGCCGGCGCTCCAGGTCCTTGATCTGGCCGGCCGCGCCGCGCATCGCGCCGGTCGCGCCCCGCCCGGTGCCGCCCGCGCCCAGCGCCTGCTCCAGCGCCGACCGCTCGGACGCGTCCGAATCCACCACGCTCGTCGCCGCCTCCGACTTGGCCGCCGCGACCATGCCCGCGGCCACGTCGAAGCAGGCGCCCACGCCGGTCAGTCGTTTCGGCACGGCCAGCACCGCCTCGCGGCGGGACCGGGCCTCCGGGTCGGCGGCCAGCAGCCGGGCCCGGGTGATGTCACCCTGCGCCGCGGCGGCGGCCCAGGCCGCGGTGTCGGCGGCCATGCCGTCCCGGGCGATCAGCGCCGCGGCGACCGCGTCGGCGGGCGGCTGGCGCAGCGCCACCACCCGGCACCGCGAGCGGATCGTCACCGAGATGTCGTCCGGGTGGGTGGACGGGGTGCAGAGCAGGAACACCGTGCGGGGCGGCGGCTCCTCGATCGCTTTGAGCAGCGCGTTGCCGGCCGCCTCGGTGAGCCGATCGGCATCCTCGATCACCACGACCTGCCAGCGTCCGCCGCTGGGCGCGGTCGCCGCCCGCAACACTAGGGCGCGCATCTCACCGACCCCGATCGACAACCCTTCCGGTACGACGAAGCGCACGTCGGCGTGCGTCCTGCCGAGCACGGTGCGGCAGCCGTGACACTCGCCGCACCCCTGCCCCTCGCGCTGGCACTCCAGCGCGGCGGCGAACGCCCGCGCGGCCAGTGAACGCCCCGATCCGGGTGGACCCGTGAAGATCCACGCGTGGGTCATCGCCGCGCCGCCGGCGGTGTCGCCGACCACCACTCGCGCGGCGGCGGCGGCAGCCCGGCGCAGCGTCTCCACCGGCTCGTCCTGGCCGACCAGGTCAGAGAACACATCATGCGGACTCACCCGACGATGGTATTGCCAAGCCCCGACAAATCCCGGACCGGTTGACCCGTCCCGGGGCGTGACTTCCTGGAGTGACGGATGAGTTACTCTGTGTTGCGCCTTGGAAGTTATCCACAGAGGACTCCGGGGATGCCGGGGGAGCGGTAGATTCTGATGTCGGAACGCGACGGCGACATGACACGTGGTGAGGAGCCGGGTGCATGGCTCGGGAGATCGACGAGGCGTGGATCGATGAGGCGATCGGTCGTTATCGGCGCGTCGAGGGCCTGCGTGCCGAGTTCGACACGGCGGTCGCGGCGCACCAGGTCACGGTGCACTCACCCGACCAGTCGATCGAGGTGGTGGTCACCGCGTCGGGCGAGATCGTCGACGTGCGGGTGCACGGCGGCCTGCGCCAGCGGGATGCCGTCGAGTTCTCCCGCGAGCTGAAGGCCGTGGTCACGAGCGCGGGGGAGGCGGCTCGCTGGGCGCGGGAGAAGTTGCACGCCGAGGTGTTCGGCTCGCTCCACTCCCTGGACGACCCATGATCTGCCGGAGCTTTTCGACATTCCCCGGGAGGGGCGCTGACATGGACCGGCTCGCCGACCGCATCGACCAGGCCGCCGCCGCACTGACCACGATGGACCGGCGCGTGCCGGAGCTGCTGCCGGTCGTCGGCGCGTTCGGCGCGGATGACGCCGGGCGCCCCGGCCGGATCGGGCAGCGGTTGCACGAGAGCTGGTCTGCGGTGCTGCAGGCCCGGTCCGCCGAGGCGGCCGGGCTGGCCGGGCGGTTGTCCGAAATGGCCCACTCGGTGCGGGCCAGCTCCCAGGACTATGCCGAGACCGACGCGGCGGCGCAGCGCCGCCTGCTGCGGGGGCTCTGATGGACCAGCTCGATCGCCTGCTGACCGTCGCCGAGCCGCTGCTCAGCCGGGTCGACCAGGTGCTCTCGGCGGCCGGCGCCCCGGAAGGGCACCAGGTCTGGCCCGAGTTGCGCCGGGTCCGGCTGCTCCCGGGCGACGCGGCCCGGTCGGTCGGTGCCCTGCGCCCGGCCGCGGTCGCCGAGGCGGTGCCCGAGCTGCGCGCCCAGGCTCGGGCCTGCGCCGACACGGCTGACGCGCTGCCGCTGGCCACGTCCTGGACCGGCGACGCCGCCGACGCCTACGAGGCGCTCCGCCGCCGCACCGCCGAGCAGCTCAACGCCGGCCCGAACAGCCTCTCCCGCCGGATGACCGCCACCGCCGACCTGGCAGACACCCTCACCGACTGGATGACCCACTCCCGCAACGCCCTGGCCAGTGCCTTGGCCGAAGCCCTGACCTCCGCCGAGTCCCTGATCCTGACCACCCCTGGCGCGACCTTTCCCGGCTTGCCGGAGACCCGCGCCGCCGCCGACATCGCCGCGCTGCTCCTGCGCACCATCGCCGACCGCTACGACCTGGCCGAAGACCTCCTCGCCGAGATCGGCCCCCTGAGGTCCCCCCAGCCGGTCTGACTCGACTCCCCGCCCGCCGCGCCCCGCCGCGGATGGTCGATATCGTTTGGCGATGCCGTTGACGAACCCCTGGCTGGCCGACCCGACACCCACCCGGAAACTGCCGCCGGACCGGCTCGAGGAACGCATCCGCAACCTGCTGTCCAGCCAGAACATGTGTGTCCTGGCCACCACCGGCCCGGACGGCCCGCTGGCCACGCCGGTGCGGTTTTACGCCCTGGACCTCGCGGTGATGTTCACGGCCTCGCCCCGCTCGCCGAAGATCCGCAACCTGATCGCCGACCCGCGCGTCTCGGTCGGCATCTTCGCGCCCCTGGTCGGCCTGGCCAGCAGCCGGGGCGCCCAACTCTTCGGCCGTGCCCGCCTGCTCGGCCCGGAGGACCCGGAGCAGATCCGCTACTGGGAAGCGTTCCGCTGGGAGAACGAACACGCCGAACGCGGCCGCCCCCTCACCGAGCCACCCGCCGAAACCCTGATCGTCATCGACCCCGACCGGATCGTCTACACCGAACACTGGCTCCGCCGCGACGGCTTCGCCCCACGCCAGACCTGGCACCCCACCCCAGCTCCCCACGCATGACGCTGCTGCCGCTCGTGTGGGGACTTCTTGCGTGGGGACTTTAGGTGCGCTGCGCGCCCCAACTCCCCACGCACGGCGGTTCGGCGGTTGGTGTGGGGACTTTCGGTGCGCTGCGCGCCGAAACTCCCCACGCCTGATGGTGCTGCCGCTTGTGTGGGGACTTTCGGTGCGCTGCGCGCCCTAACTCCCCGCGCGACCGCGCGACCGCGCGACCGCGCGACCGCGCGACCGCGCGACCGCGCGACCGCGCGACCGCTCAGGCCTCTGGTCGGCGTCGACGTGCCCCCAGCACGAACGCGCACACCCCGCCCACCAACAACCCCGCCCCGGTGATGAACAGCGGAGCAACCCGCGGCCCGGTGACCGGCAGCGTGTCCGCCGACGTATCGGTGGCCACCGACTTGCGACCCGGCTCCGGCGCCACCGCGGCCGCCTCCAGCATCCCGATCCCCAGGTCCGCGACCACTGCGGACGGTTCGTACCCGGCCTCACCCCGGCCCGCCGCGGAAACCCGCAGCACGGACACCTTGATCGCGGTCGCCCGCGCGGCCAGCGCCCGCCCCTTCGACGCCTGCCGCACCTCACCGAGCGAGATCCGCACGATCGCCTTCCCGCCCGGCACCCTCTCCAGCGGCGCCACCGCACCCGGCCCGGAAGAAGCCGACTTGGACGGCACCGGCAACCCGGGAATCGAGGGAACCGGTGACGACTCGGGCGGCAGCACCGGCACCGTCCCGGACTCCGTAGTCGGCCCCAGATCACTGATCGTCACATCGACCTGGTCACTGGGCGTGTCGAGCTTCGTACCGGAAATCCCCGGCCCGGACACCTCGACCACCGCGGGCTGATAGCGGACCTGGCCGCCGTCGGCGGCGGACATCGAGACCCGCAGGGTCGGCGCGCGCAGGATCCGGATCCGGACCTTGCCGCCGGCGAGGTCGATCCGGCCGGTGTTCACGGTCGCCGACGCGACCGACCGGATGTGGCCGTCCCGCCGGTTCAGCGCCGTGCTGCTCCGGCTCGAGGCCTTCTCCGGTACGCGGACCAGCTCCCCGTTCGCGCCGGTCAGCGTGATCCGGCCGAGCTCGGTCGTGGAGCGGGAGATGTCCCCACCGGAAGCGCCGCAGCCCACCGTGGCGTCCCAGCGGGCCTGCGCGGACATCGCCCCGGAGTCCACCTGGATCGGCCCGAACCGCTTGACCCCGGTGTGCTGCTCGGTCGCCTTGGTGCGCGACGGCGGCGCCTGCTGCAGCACCTGTTCGGCCGCCGGAGCCCCCGGCACCCGCCCGTTCAGGATCAGCCCGGCCGCCGCCGATTTCACCGGCGCATCCGCGATCATGACGCTCCGTGAGTCTCCGAGCCCGACACCGCTGATCAATTGCTGGGTGTCACTGTCCGAAACGACCGCACCCCCGGCCTCACCCCCAGCGGGGGAGGAAGAAGGCGTCACCGTCGGCCGCTCCCCGCTGTCCCGCTTCGTGATCCCGGCACCGTGCTCCCGCTTCACCACCCCGCGAAGATCCAGCCGTTCGATCCGCAGCAACTCCGCCTCGGACTGCGCCGCATACCGCTGAGTGCCCGCACAGGGGGCCGGCGCCCCCGCGAATGCCGGGCCGGGCACGCCCAGCACCCCCGCGAACCCGATCGCAGCGACACTGGCGGCCAGCGATGTAGCGCTCGTCATGTGGCAGGTCCTTTCGACGTGGGCCGCCGGGGCGGTGTCTACGGGACTGGCCAACGAGGGTCGATGAGGCCGGATGCGCGGCGTCTATGCGACAACCCTCGCGGGTAGTTCAAATCCGGCATTTGGTGCAGCTTGTCCGGGGTCGTAGGGTTACCGCATGGGCATGCTGTGCGCGGTCAGCTTCAACCGATACGGCCGCCTCTACTACCTCGATCCGGGTGAGTTCACGCCCTCGGTCGGCGACCGCGTGCTGGTCCCCACCGACGACGGCCCCGAGGTGGCGGAGTGCGTCTGGGCACCCCAGTGGGTCAGCGAGGAAACCGACGGTTTCCCCAAGGTCATCGGCCTGGCCGTTGACGACGATCTGCGCCGCGACGAGCTGCTCCGCAAACGCAAGGCCGAGGCCAAGGTCGCCGCCAAAAAGCTGATCAAGGCGCACGAGCTGCCGATGAAAGTGGTCGCCGTCGATCACGTCCTCGATCAGGGCAGCGCCAACGGCCCCCGCACCACGATCTACTTCACCGCGCCGCACCGGGTCGACTTCCGCTCGCTGGTCCGCGATCTCGGCGCCACCCTGCACTGCCGGGTCGAGCTGCGCCAGCTCTCGGCCCGCGACTCGGCCCGCGTCCAGGGCGGCATCGGCTCGTGCGGTCGCGACCTGTGCTGCGCCACCTTCCTGACCGATTTTGAGCCGGTCACCATCCGGATGGCGAAGGACCAGGACCTCCCGCTCAACCCCCTGCGGATCTCCGGCGCCTGCGGCCGCCTGATGTGTTGCCTGAAATACGAACACCCGCTCTACCAGGCATTCCAGGCGACCGCCCCGGCCATCGGCACCCGCGTGACCACCCCCGAGGGCGGCGACGGCCGCGTCGTCGCGCACAGCGTCCCGAAGGACTCGGTCGTGGTCCGCCTCGACTCCGACGGCTCCCGTTGCTCCTGCTCCCGCGCCTCGGTCTGCGCCCCGCGCCAGGCACACGACGCCGAATACAACCCCTAAAACCTATTTTGTACGACCTGGGCACAGCCCCGCCGAGCACACCCCACGCCGTGACCGGTCCTGACCGATTCAGGGCCGCCGGGGTGTGCTCCCGGGGCCGACCCGGGCTCGCTCCGCTTCGCCGGCAATCGTCACGGTCGTGAAGTCCCCGGCCCGGCGACCGCGATCGGTGGCTCGATCCGGTGCACGGTCAGCGGCTGCTCCGGACGCAGCCACGGCGTGTGCACCTCGCCCTCCGGGTCGGCGGCCCACTGGTGGCAGACCTGGTCGACGCCGAGCGGGTGGATGGTCAACGTCCCGTCCGCGGCGATGTGCATCCGCAGGAAGCTCTTCGCGTCCTCGATGCCCTGGCCCGCGTACAGCTCGTTGAGGTTGACGTCGAACGTCGACGCGACGAGCAGGTACAGCGCGACCAGCTGGGTCGACAGGATGGCGATCACCGGCCCGTAGAGGATCGCCGCCACCACGAACGGCCCCGGCCACGCCCACTCCTGGAACGGCAGCCGCAACCACACCCAGGTGCCCCCGGCGGCCAGCGCGATCTGCGCCAGCCCGTGCGAGACCCCCAGGATCCAGTGCCGCGCGTGTTTCGCCGAGGACGCGCCCGGCGGTTTCGCGAACAGCACCGTCCCGGCCAGGATCAGCACGAGCATCAGCAGCAGCGGGATGCTGAACAGCCGCTGGATGCTGCCACCCTGCCGGGCCGCGCCGGCCATCGGCAGCATGGTCAGCGTGTGGATGATGCCGAGCATGGTGGCGAACCCGGCGTTGCGCCGCTGAATCCGGTGGAACACGCCCCAGCCCAGTTTCCGCGACGTCGACGGGTCCGGGAAACGGGACACCAGTTCGTACTCCCGGCTGCGGGAGCGGCTGCGGGTCATCGTCTCCCGGGGCGGCACAACCAGTTTCGGTGGCAGCTTGTGCGTGCCCAGCAGGTACGCCCCGCCGCCACCGCAGGTGATCAGCTCCCGGTCCTCGCCGGTGTAGCGCGCGTAGTGGTGCAGGTCGCCGGAGACCAGCACCCGCACCTGCGCCCGGGTCGGCGCCAGGATGGTGCGGATGAAGTAGTCGACAGCGTCGTACGCCTCGGGGTTGTCCTTCGCCTTCACCCACGTCGGCGACGGCGCCATCAGGATGATCCGGTCGTCCGGCCCGACCTCCCGGGCGGCTTTCTCGAAATAGAGCAGCTGCGGGTCGTCGATATACGCCCCGAACTGCTCGTCGACCGCGAACAGCCACCAGTTGCCGGGCAGTTTCACCGCGAAATACGACCGGCGCTGCTCGGTGCGCCACCCGCCGATGTGACCGTCCTTGCGGCGGGCGAACAGGCGCAGGAACGCGGTCAGACCGTCGTACCAATCATGGTTTCCAGGCAGGGCGAACAGCGTGGGCCGTGGCTCACCGGGCGGCGCCTCCGGCAACGCCGCGCGGTACGGCCCCTTCATCCGGCTCTCGTAACCGTCGCCGCTGGCCAGCGGATAGACCTGGTCGCCGCCCATCAGCAGCAGCCGGCCCCGCGGCAGCGCCGCGCCGTCCACGGTCAGCTGCGGCTGGGCCAGCAGCCAGGCGATCGAATACGTCGCGTCGAACCCGTCACCGAGATCGGCGACGTAGTCCAGCCACAGCTCGCCGTCGGCGGTCGCGGAATGATCGAAGAAGTCCGCGTCCAGCGCGTTCTGCAGCTCGCGCTTGTCGAGGTACGCCCCGAACAGGATGGCCAGCAGCGCCCGCAGCCCGGTGCTCAGCAGCAGGAGCGGGGCCAGCCACCCGATCGGCTTCTTCGGCGTGAACCCCAGCTCCTGCGGATCCAGCCCGGTCGGCCGGGCCGGCACGGTGTGCTCCGCCTCGGCAGACCCGCCCGGGACAACGACAGGCATCGACTGATCGTCCGTCACGTGAGGCACATTAGTCCCGCCGTACGACATCGGCCCGTCGAGCGCCCCCGGCCCTCTCGCAAAAGAGATCCCCCGATGTCGTACACTTGGGAACTGTTGCCGCCTTAGCTCAGTCGGCTAGAGCGACGCACTCGTAATGCGTAGGTCGACGGTTCGATTCCGTCAGGCGGCTCCACAGGAAAGCCCAGGTCAACGACCTGGGCTTTTCCCTTTTCCCCGGCCGTCGAGCACCCATCGTGGTCCCGGGGCAGGCACCGGGCACACTTCCTCACCATGGAAGAAGCGTTTGTGCTGGTTGCCGTCGGTGGCGCGCGCTGGGTCGTCCGACCGCCGCAGGATCCCTACGGCGACGGCTACGTCTTCACCGTCGAGACGGAGCTGCACGAGGACGGCATGCGCGCGGCGACGGTCGCCAAGATAGATGGGTGGAAGCGGGGGAGGAACTGACCCGCCTCGCCGCCGATCTGGGCCACCTGCTCGCGGCTAGCGCGGAACCGTGCCCAGGTCGTACAAAAAAGAAATTCTGCCTAGACTCGGGGCGTGCACGGGGAACCGGAGTGGGACGTCGCGGTGATCGGGGCGGGGCCCGCCGGGCTGGCGGCCGCGCATGCTGCCGCGTCGCACGGGGCGCGGGTGGTGGTGCTGGAGCGGGCCGAGCATCCGCGGTACAAGACGTGTGGTGGTGGCCTGCTCGGCAGCTCGCTGCGGCTCAGCGCGGAGCGCCTCACGGTTCCGGCGCGGGACGTCGTCAGCAGCATCACCTTCACCCTCGACGGGCGCCGTGAGTTCACCCGGACGTCGGCGGGGGAGCCGCTGGTCACGCTGGTCCGGCGGGACGAGTTCGACCTCGCCTGGTGCGAGGCCGCCGAGAAGGCCGGCGCGACGGTACGCCAGAACACCCAGGTCCGCGCGCTCGAGCAGGACGAGCACGGGGTCACCGTGACGCTCGCCGACGGGTCGACGGTCACCGCCCGGGTGGTGATCGGCGCCGACGGCTCGGCCGGGATCACCAGCCGGCACGTCGGTGTCGTCGCCGAGCAGCAGGATCTCGGCCTGGAGGTGGAGCTCGCGGCCACCCCGGCCGACCAGGAGCGCTGGCGGGGCCGGGTGCTGCTCGACTGGGGCCCGTTCCCCGGTTCGTACGGCTGGCTCTTCCCGAAAGAGGACGAGCTCACCGTCGGCGTCATCATGGCCAAGGGCCAGGGCACGGAAACCAAGCGCTACCTGCGGGATCTCGTCGAGCGGCTGGGGCTCGCCGACCGTGCTGTGCTCCGCGACTCCGGGCACCTGACCCGCTGCCGCACCGACGCGTCACCGCTGCGCAACGGCCGGGTGCTTGTCGTCGGTGACGCGGCCGGCCTGCTCGAACCGTGGACCCGCGAGGGCATCAGCTACGCGCTCCGCTCCGGCACGTGGGCGGGCCGGATCGCCGCGGAAAATCAAGACCTTTCCGGGTACGACCAGATCGTCGCCGAGCAGCTCCAACCCGAAATGGTCGCCGGTCGACGGCTGCTCGGAGTCTTCGCCCGGCACCCGTCGGTGGTGCACACCGCGATGTCCAGCGCGCTCGGCTGGCGCGCGTTCAGCGGCTTCTGCCGCGGTGACTTCTCGATGGCGGGGGCGCTCGGCCGTCCCGCGGTCCGCACCGCGCTGCGTCTGCTGGGCAGCCGGCCGGTGTGACTCCGGCCGGCCGCCGATCCGTAGGGACTGGGTCAGGTGCGAACCTGCCATGGCGCCCACTGCACCGGCGCGGCGAACCCGCCTCGCCGGGCGTCCCGGGCGCCGGCCGTGGAGAGCGGCCCTTCCCGGTCGGCTTTCACTCCGGTGCCGATCAGCCTGGTCTCGTACCAGGATCCGCTCAAGCCACGACGGACCCGCTCCCACAGGCCGCCCTCGGTCAGCGCGGCGGTGTGGTCACGCAGCTGCTCGGCGAGCAGCTTGGGGTCCTCGTCACAGGAGTCGCACCCACATTCCGGCAGGGTTTCCCTCCACCACCGGCCGAAGTGCAGGTGCAGGCCGGGGTCGGTGAAGTAGATCGCCATTGGCGCCGCTGACGGGATCCGTGGGATGAGCCGGACGGTACGGACGAGCGCGTCGCCGTGCCCGCGCGCTTCCTTTGTCTCCCGGCGCTCCACTTGATAGCGCTCGGTGAGCTCGTCCAGCACGTGGTCGGCCGCTTCGTACAGCGTGGTGAAGCGGTCCGGGTCGGTGGCGTGCAGGTAGCCGTCCACCACTGCAGTATGCCGCGCTCGGCCCGCGGCAACTAGCTGCTCCGGTGGGTTCGGTTTCACGCCCGGCCGAACTCGTCGGCCTTGACTCCGGCGACGAACGCCTCCCATTCCTCCCGGGTGAAGGTCAGGTGGGCCGCATCGACGTTCTTGGAGTCCCGGATCAGGAACAGCTCACCGACTCTCGCGACCTCGACGCATGAGCCAGTGGCACACCGTTTACTCCGTCGCCAGCGCGCTTCCCCGGTTGTTTTGATCATTTCTGTACACCTCCGTGGTAGTTCGAATTCCACGGTAAGCGACGAATACCGGCCTGGAAGCACGGTGACATGAGTGAAAACACAAAGACGCCGCTTATCTCACAAATGTGAGTTATGCGGCGCTCGTTGCAGATGAAATATGTATTTTGCGAGTATTTGTGGACGGCTCGCACCGCTGGGAACGGGCCGTCCACGCGGCTTCATAAGCCTTCAGAAACGGAACTCGCCCGCGTTCACGCCCTCGACGAAGGCTTCCCATTCGGCCTTGGTGAAGGCCAGGGCAGCGGCTTCGGGGTTCTTTGAATCGCGGATCAAGTAATTTTCGTCGACTTTCGCAACCTCGACGCAGGTCGACGTGCCACAGCGGCTGCTCTTCCGCCATGCGGGCGCGTTCATGTTCTCCATCTTGGTGACTCTCCACTGTTCATTGCCGGGCCCAGCGCTGGGCCCGCCCTTGGGTGTATTCATGAATGCGCCCTGGTCGAGCTGTAGCCGAACTCCAGGGCTGTGATCTGCTGCCGGATGAAAGCGATCGTGTCGTCCTCGTCGGCAGCGTCATGCCAGACCTTGTCGAAGCGCGCGCGATGTTTCGCGGTCGCCTCGCGGTCTTCGATCATCTCGTCACCGAGCCCGGTTTCCCGGTAGAGCACCTCGCCCTCGTGAAAAGCGAGGAGATCAAAACTGGCATTGTTGGTGACCGCCGCGTCGAGCCGGAACGGGACCATCCGCATCCGGATGGCGCCGTTGGTGGCCAGGCCGGCCAGCTCGCCGAGTTGCTCGGCGAAGACCTCCGGACCGCCGATGGTGCGGCGCAGCACCGACTCGTCCACCATCACCAGGATCTCCACCTGTCCGGAGGCGGCCCGGGAGAGCAGCGCGTCGCGGCGCAGCTTGCGAGCCTGGATACGCCGGCTGGTCTGGCGCGCGCTGAGCTCGTCCTCGAACCGGGTCATCAGGGCGGTGGCGTACCGGGGCGTCTGCAGATGCCCGGGGACGTAGTAGATGGAGTACGAACGGATCGCGGTGGCCTCGTTCTCGTACTCCACGAGCTTGCGGGTCGCCTCGGTGAGGTTCTCCCGGAAGTCCGGGCTGTGATACCAGGCCTCACGCTGCCGGGTCCGGGCGATCCGGGTGTCCGCGATCATGGTGGTGACCAGCGGGCGGTCCCGGATGCCGAGCAGGCCCAGCAGGGGGCGCAGGTCGTTCGGCGAGATGGACACGTCGCCGTTCTCGATGCGGATGACCTTGCTGAGTGACCACTCCATCTCGTCGGCGACCTGGAGCTGGGTCAGATCGGCCCGCTCCCGAGCTTCGCGAAGTGCGAGACGCACGCGCCGGCGCGCGACAGTGGGTGAGTCACCCTCAGCCATGGGACCTTCATCGTTGAAGTGATCTATCGAGTCATGGTGGAGCCTAGTCAGTTTGCTACCTCGCTGACTGACACTTGGCAGTCAGCGAGGTCGCGGACATCCTACTTACTGTCCTATCAGAACGAGACGTGTGGGGCGGGGTTTTGGTTCGAATCCGCGCTGTCACCCGTTAGGAAATGCGGCCCGGGCTGGTCAGGCTGCGGCCAGCCCATAACCCCACGGAGTGCGCCGCCCGTCCTCCATGGCCCGGCGCAACGCGCGGCCGACCTGGTTGAAGACTCGAACGTCACTCGACGAATAGAGCACCACCGCGACGCCGTGGTACTGGGCGTGCAGCTCCCAGCGGCGTGGCTGACGCCAGAAGAAGGCGATGAGCGGTCCGGAGGTCGCGAGGAAGCCGAACACGTACAGCGTCGGATCGGCCAGCAGGGTCCAGGCGGCGGCCACGGCCAGGAGTGCGCCGCCGGCGAGGTGCGGAGCGTACGGCCGGGTCCGCGCCGGGGACTGGACGAGCCCGACGTGGCGCAGATCAGCAATGGCGAAGCTCAATGACTCCGGCGAGGTGTGCCAGGTGAACAGGGCTTCGGTGACCTCAGCGTCCGACCCACGGTAGTAAGTGCGGTTGCCTCGTGTGCTCATGGCGCACTCCTTCACGCGTTACCTTGCGAGGGGGAGAGGGCCGGGGCCACCATTGGCTCGAGAGACTTTCCCCGCCTCGCTTCGTGCACTGGAACAGTCGCGATGAGAAAGAGCAGGTAGGGCGGCAGAGGCAGACAACGGCACCCGTTTGCCGCCGGGTGCCGTTGTTTGTCTCTCCTACTAGTTCCGCCCTTTTGCTCTACGCTTAGTGAAGCACGCCACCTATCGCTTCGCCACTGGGCAATCTGCCATGTTGCAGATTACGGAGAACGATCGTGACGGACCGGGGGTGTGTCGCGGGGCACCCAGGGTGGCGTTTCATCGCCTGAGGTACCGGGTAGCCCAACCGAGGATGCCGCGACGAACCTGTATTTATGCAGGTAGAGGAGGGCGAAACCGGATGGAGAGTCGACTGAGGATCGCGGGACAGGCGGTACAACCCGTACTGGTGATGTTCCCGCTGGGCCTCTTCGCGATGGCCGTTTTGTTCGATGTTGCCGATTTGCTGGGGGGACCTAGCATCTTGGGGGCTCTGGCGTACTGGAACGTCGTCGCCGGGCTGGTGGCCGGGGTGCCGGTGATGCTGGCGGGTGCGGTCGACGTGATGCTGATCCGCGAGACGGAGGCCCGCCGGCTGGGCGCGCTCCGTACTCTGATCAACCTCGGGGTGCTGGTCGCCTTCGCGGTGATCCTGATGGTCCGGATCCGGGCGCAGGACCGGGTCGCCAGCGGTGGCCTGCTCCTGATCGAGGTGCTCGCGCTCGGGCTGGCCGGTTTCGGCGCCTGGTTCGCCGGCGAATTGGCGAACGGCCGCGCCCCGGCCTTCGCCCGCGCCGCGACCGGAGCCCGCACCTTCAAGGCGTCCGGAGCCCGCAACTTCTAGAAGCAGCGGGTTGGGAAAAGCGGCTGCTAGCTGCCGTCCTCCAGGATGGCGATCTGGCTGTTGATGAAGGCGATCGTGTTGGACTCGTCGGCCGCCTCGTGCCAGACCTTGTCGAAGCGCGCGCGGTGCTTCGCGGTCGAGTCCTTGTCCTCGATCATCTCGTCGCCCAGGCCGGTCTCCCGGTAGAGCACCTCGCCCTCGCCGAGAGTGAGCAGGTCGAAGCTGGCGTTGTTGGTGACCGGCGCGTCCAGTGAGAACGGCACCATCCGGATCGTCATGGTGTCGCTCTTGACCAGGCGGCGCAGCTCGCGCAGCTGCTCGGCGAAGACCGCGGGGCCGCCGATGGTCCGGCGCAGCACCGACTCGTCGACCATCACCATGATCCGCATCTGCGCGGTCGAGGCGCGGGCCAGCAGCGCGTCGCGGCGCAGCTTGCGGGCCTCGATCCGGCGCTCCCGCTGGCTCTCGGAGAGCTCGTCCTCGAAGCGGGTCATCAGCGCCGCCGCGTAGGCCGGGGTCTGCAGCGGGCCGGGGACGTAATACACCGAGTACGACCGCATCTGGGCGGCCTCGTTCTCGTACTCGATCAGTTTGCGGGTGGCGTCGGTGAGGTTTTCCCGGAACTCCGGAAGCTGGTACCAGACCTGGCGTTGCCGGGTCCGCGCGATCCGGGCGTCCGCGATCATCGCGGTGATGACCGTGCGGTCCTTGATGCCGAGATAGGTCAGCAGCGGCCGCAAGTCGTTCGGCGAGATCGACACGTCGCCGTTCTCGATCCGGATGACCTTGCTGAGCGACCATTCCATCTCGTCGGCGACCTGAAGCTGCGTGAGGTCGGACCGCTCACGCGCTTCGCGCAGTGCGAGCCGCACGCGGCGGCGTGCGACGGTGGGCGAGTCACCCTCAGGCATGGGTCCTTCATCGTCTGGTGGTCGGTGGCCTCGGCGAGCTGATGCCCGGGAGGCCAGGGTCATCACTAATTACTGTCCTATCAGAACAGCTGCCGCAAGCGCTCAGTAGTGACTACCGCACCACAAGTGCGGGGTCATCACAAGGAAACGGCACCCGGTTGCCGCCGGGTGCCGAACTGCTCCCCACTGCGCATCCGCCCGCGCAGCTCTGGAAATCCAGTCAAGCACGCTATCCGGCTGTTCGCCACCAGACAGAGTGCCATGCTGCAGGTTGCATCACGGCTTTTCGCCGTCAGACGGCCGAGGTGACCGAATTTTGGCTGGTCAGGGGCGGAAAAATCGCGGCAGCCACGGTGCCGCAGACCCGGACGAAAGCGGCCACCGCCGGTGAGTGGCTCTGCTGCGGCCACGCCACCGTCAGGGTGGTCGGGGCGAGGTCGCGGACCGGGCGGTAGGCGATCGTCGGCCGCTGGTGCCGGTCGGCCACCGAGACCGGGGTGAACAGGACCATGCTGCCCAGCTCGATCAGGTTGAAGATCTGGGCCAGGTCGAGCTGCCGGGCCGGCGGCAGGAAGTTGCGGGTCTCCCGGTCGGCCGGGTCGCCGTTCGGCAGGGTGCGCCCGGCCAGGTCGGCCAGGCAGAGCTCGGTCCGGGCCGCGAGCGGGTCACTCGCCGACAGGGCGGCCAGCCGTGGCTCGGTCATCAGTGCCTCGAAGTCCAGCCCGCGCTCGTCGAACGGGGTGGGCAACAGCGCCACGTCGGCCCGGCCGGCCCGCAGCGCGGTCACCTGCTCGCCGCGGCCGCCGAGCAGCACCTCGACCGGCAGGGCGGCCGGGTCCCGCCGGTATTCGTCGAGGATTCGGGGCAGCAGGCCGGCGTCGAAGTCGGCCTTGAGGGCCACCCGCAGGGCCGGCTCGGTCCGTCCGGCGTTGCGGGCCCGCTGGGTGGCCGCCTCGACCGCGTCGAGCGCTGTCCGGGCGTCGCGCAGCAGGCCGGCGCCGGCCGGGGTGAGCGCGACCTGCCGGGTGGTGCGCTCCAGCAGCTGCACGCCGAGGTGCCGTTCCAGCTCGCGGATCGCCCGGGAGAGTGGGGGCTGGGCCATCCCGAGGCGGACGGCCGCCCGCCCGAAGTGCAGTTCCTCGGCGACCGCGACGAAGTACCGGAGCTGGCGGACCTCCACGTCACTCATACCACCACGGTATCAATCACGTCCGGATCGGTCCTTCACGCTGTGTCGGGGTGGCGGTTGACTGGGGAGCAAGAAAGCCCGTACCGGAAAATTGGGGTTAAAATGATCGTGGTTACCGCTCCCACCAGTCAGATCGGCTCGCAGCTGCTCGGCCACCTGCTCGCCGCGGACGCCGAAGTACGCGTGATCGCCCGCGATCCCGATCGGCTGAAACCCGAGATCAGGGACCGAGTCGACGTGGTCCGCGGCTCGCACGGCGACGCGGACGTGGTGAACGCGGCGTTCGACGGCGCCGAGTCGGTGTTCTGGCTGGCCCCGCCGGACGACCGGGCCGACGACCTGCGCGCGGTCTACCTGGATTTCCTGGAGCCGGCCCGGGTGGCGTTCGGCAAGCGGGGCGTGGCCCGGGTGGTCGGCGTCTCGGCGCTCGGCCGGGGCACCCCGATGGCCGCGAACGCCGGGCACGTCACGCTCTCGCTGGCGATGGACGACCGGATCGCGGAGAGCGGCGTGGCCTACCGCGCGCTGACCATGCCGTCCTTCATGGACAACCTGCTCGGCCAGGCCGGAGCGCTGCGGCAGGGGATGTTCTTCTCGCCGATCCCCGGCGACCTCAGGGTTCCGACCTGCGCGACCGCGGACATCGCCGCGGTGGCGGCCCGGGAACTGCTCGACGACAGCTGGGCCGGCGCCGGGTTCGCCGAGGTGCCGGTGCTCGGGCCGGAAGACCTGTCCAACAATGATCAGGCACGGATCCTGTCCGAGGTGCTGGGCCGGGAGATCCGGTTCCAGCACGTGCCGATCGACGCGTTCCGGGCCAACATGATCGCCAACGCCGGGATGTCCGAGGCGGTCGCGCAGGGCATGGCCGAGATGATGGCGGCCAAGGCCGCCGGGATGGACAACGCGCAGCCCCGGACGGCGGCGAACACCACGCCGACCACGTTCGCCGCCTGGTGCGAGGAAACCCTGGTCCCGACCCTCTGGTGAGCCGCGACGGCGCCGGACCGACTGTGGTCCGGCGCCGCTCGCACGCAGGGAAGTTGCGCCCCTGGATCGACCTTGTCGATCATGGGAGGGCGGGGCCGGGGCGGAGCAGATCGGCGAGCAGGTCGCCGTGTTCTTCGGCTCGGGCGAGGACCTCGGCGGGGGTGAACTGGCGGGCCTGCGCGTCGCCGGTGGCCATCGCCTCGGTTTCCGGCCAGGTCAGCGGGGTCGAGGCGGTCGGGGTGGCGCCGGCGCGCAACGAGTACGGCGTGACAGTGGTCTTCGCCGCGGTGTTCTGACTCCAGTCGATGAAGATCTTGCCGGGGCGCAGCTGCTTGGCCATCTTCGCGGTGATCGAGCCGGGCACCATCGCGGCCAGCTCCTCGGCCACCCGCTTGGCGTACCCGGTCACGACGGCGGCGTCCTGGGTGCCGGAGATCGGGCAGCACAGCTGCATACCCTTCTTGCCGGACGTCTTCGGGTACGCCGAGATCCCGTCCGCGGCCAGCCGATCGCGCATCAGCACGGCCACCGCGCAGCACTCGGTGAGCCCGGCCGGCGAGCCCGGGTCCAGGTCGACGACGAGCAGGTCCGGGTCCGCCCCGATCCGCCACTGCGGGGTGTGCAACTCGATCGCCGCCAGGTTGGCCAGCCAGACCAGGGTGGGCAGGCCGTCGACGACCACGAACTCGATGGTCTCCCGGCTCTTCGTGGAGCCGGGCACCGGCAGGGTCTCCAGGCGTACCCAGGACGGAGTGCCGCCGGGTTTGTTCTTCTCGAAGAAGTGCGCGCCCTCGACACCGTTCGGGAACCGGATCCGGGTCGCCGCCCGGTCCCGCAGGTGCGGCAGCATCACCGGGGCGATCCGGGTGTAGTAGTCGATCACCTCGCCCTTGGTGAAGCCGGCCGCCGGGTACATCACCTTGTCCAGGTTCGACAGGGAGAGCTCGCAGCCGTCCAGGGTGACCAGGACTCGATCAGGCATCGTCGGCACACTCCGCCGCCGGCTTGTCGTCACGCAGCCGCAGGAAGCGCGGGAATCGCAGCCGCCGATCCGGGGTCTGGTTGCCATAACGGATCTCGGCGACGAGCTCCGGTCGTACCCAATGGGCTCCTCTGGCATCCTCGCGTGGCACCGCACCGGGAGCGAACGGCGAATCTCCGGACGCGAGCGGCGCCAGCCGCGAGAGCAGGTTCTTCTCGGCCACCGCGCCGATCCCGCCGCCCACCCGGCCGCGGAACGCCAGGCCCTCGTCGGTCGGTACGCCGATCAGCAGGCCGCCGAGCTTGCGGACGCCGGGACGCCAGCCGCCGATCACGAAGTCGCCGGTCCGGTCGAACTTGACCTTGACCCAGTCGGGGGAGCGCAGGCCGGGCAGGTAGACCGAGTCGGAACGCTTGGCCATCACACCCTCGAGGTGGTTCTCCCGGGCGGCGGACTCGGTGGCCGCGCCGTCGCCGAACGAGGGCGGCACCATCCAGCGGGGGCCGGCCAGACCCAGCTCCTCCAGGCGCTCCCGGCGGGCCAGGTAGGGCAGGCCGGTGTAGTCCATGCCGTCCAGGTAGAGCAGGTCGAAGATCAGGTAGGTGGCCGGTACGGTGGCGGCCAGCCGATCGGCCCGGACCTGGTCGCGGACGTGCATGCGCTCGGCCAGAGCGGTGAACGACGGACGGCCGGCCGCGTCGAAGCAGACCATCTCGCCGTCGAGAAGGGTGCCCTCCGGAAGGTGCAGATCGGCGATCTCCGGGTATGCCGCGGTGACCACCGCTCCGGAACGGGCGAACAGCTGCGGCGCCCCGCCGCTGAACAGCGCGAGGACCCGGACGCCGTCCCACTTGAACTCGTAGCTCCAGTCGGCGCCCACCGGAAGCCGGCCCGCGGTCGCGAGCATCGGGGACAGCGGCGATCCGGGCACCCGATCACCATAGGCAAAAGCATTCACCTTACGCAGGGGTCTCAGTAATGCCATCCTGATCAGGTGCCGTGACAGCTTGATATGGAGACGATCATGAGAGCGATCTGGAAAGGTGCGGTCTCGTTCGGTCTGGTGTCGATCGCCGTCAAGCTCTACTCGGCGACCGAGGAGAAGGACATCCGCTTCCACCAGGTCCATCGCACCGACGGGGGACGGATCAAGTACCAGCGCACCTGCTCCGTCGACGGTGCGGTGGTCACCTACGACGACATCGCCAAGGGCTACGACATCGGTGGCGGCGAAATGGTGATCTTGACGGATGACGACTTCGCCGAACTTCCGTTGAGCACGTCCCGAGCCATTGACGTCCTGGAATTCGTCCCGGCCGAGCAGATCGACCCGATCCTGTTCGCCAAGGCGTATTACCTGGAGCCGGAGGGACAGGCGGCGAAGCCGTACATCCTGCTGCGCGACGCGCTGCGGGACGCCGACCGGGTGGCCGTCGTGAAGATCGCGATCCGGCAGCGGGAGCAGCTCGCCACCCTGCGGGTCCGCGACGACGTGCTGGTGCTGAACACCATGCTCTGGCCGGACGAGGTGCGTACCCCGGAGTTCGGCTTCCTCGACGACGACATCGAGACCCGGCCGGCCGAGCTGGCGATGGCCAGCTCCCTGATCGACTCGATGGCCGCTGACTTCCAGCCGGACGACTTCACCGACAACTACCGGTCGGCGCTGCAGGAGGTCATCGACGCCAAGGTCGAGGGGCGCGAGGTGGTCCAGCCGGAGGAGGCCGAGGATGCGGCGCCGGCGGCGATCGACCTGATGGCGGCGCTGAAGGCGTCGGTGGAGCGGGCGAAACAGGCCCGTGCTTCATCAGAGAAGGCCGAGCCTGCAAAAAAACCTGCCAAGAAGACCGCTCCCGCCAAAAAAGCCGCCGCACCGCGGAAATCCGCAACGCCTCGGAAGGCCGCCAAGAAGTCCGCGTAAGTAGGCTCTGACCCGTGGCATTGACGTGGGCAGAGTCTTACCTGGGCAAGGTGCGCGCGAGCATCGGCGACACCGACACGATCTTCTTCGTCGGCGCGCGGACCGTGCTCTTCGACGAGCAGGGCCGGCTGCTGCTGATCCAGCGCTCGGACAACCTCCGCTGGGCCATTCCGGCCGGCGCGATGGAACTCGGCGAGAGCATGGAGCAGTGCGCGGTCCGGGAGTTGTGGGAGGAGACCGGGCTGAAGGCGACCTCGCTCACGCCGTACGCGTTCTACACGGCGTACACGTACACGAACGACTACGGGCACACGTACCAGCAGGTGCTGATGACGTTCCTGGTGCACAGCTGGGAGGGTGAGCTGCTCCGGGAGACCGAGGAGAGCGTGGACGCCGGGTTCTTCGCGCTCGACGAGCTGCCCGGCGGGAAGTCGTTTGTGCTCGACGAGGCGCTGGCCGACCTGGCGACCTTCAAGGAGACCGGTCAGCTGGTCATGAAGTAACGAGACGTGGCTTATATCGCGGTGCGGGAGAGGGTTTTCCCGGGCAGGATGGCCCCTCGTGACCGACCGCAAACGCCGCTTGAGCGTGGATCTGACCCCGTTACGCACCTCCCGGGACTTCCGGCTCGTCTTCTTCAGCGGCGCGGTGACCAGTTTCGGGTCGTTCATCAGCTACGTCACCATCCCGTACCAGGTGGCGAAGCTGACGAACGACCCGCTGATGGTCGGTCTGATCGGCGTCTGTGAACTCGCCCCGATCCTGATCATGGCGTTCGTCGGCGGTGCGCTCGCCGACTACCTGGACCGGCGGCTGCTGGTCCGGGGCAGCGAGGCCGCGCTCGCGGCGATCTGCGGCATCCTGCTGATCAACTCGCTCTCCGACGAGCCGCACCTGTGGTTGCTCTACGTCTGCGCGTTCCTCACCGCCGCGGTCGCCGGACTGCAACGACCGGCCATGGGCGCGATGGTGCCCCGGCTGGTGAAGACCGAGCAGCTGCCGGCCGCGATGGCCCTGCAGTCGCTGAGCATGCAGTTCGCCCAGCTGATCGGCCCGTCGCTGGCCGGCCTGCTGATCGCCTCGCTCGACCTGCACTGGGTCTACCTGTTCGACCTGCTCACGTTCGCGGTCTCGCTGGTCCTGCTGACCATGGTGCGGGCCGTGCCGCCGCCCCCGGCCGCCGATCGCCCGTCGCTGAACAGCGTGGTCACCGGGCTGAAGTACGCCAAGTCCCGGCCCGAGCTGCTCGGCACGTACCTGGTCGACATCAACGCGATGTTCTTCGGCATGCCGTCCGCGCTCTACCCGTTCCTGGCCGAGCGGCTCGGCGGCCCGCAGGTGCTCGGTCTGCTCTACGCCGCGCCGGCGGTCGGCTCGCTGCTGGCCACCGTCGGTTCCGGCTGGACCCAGCGCGTGCACCGGCACGGCCTCATGGTGATCATCGCAGCGGCGTTCTGGGGCGTCGGCATCATCGGCGTCGGCCTCTCGAACTGGCTCTGGCTCACCCTGTTCTGCCTGGCCTTCGCGGGCGCCGCCGACATGGTCTCCGGCCTCTTCCGCATGATCATTTGGAACCAGACGATCCCCGATCACCTGCGCGGCCGGCTGGGCGGCATCGAGATGTTGTCGTACACCACCGGCCCGCTGCTGGGCCAGCTCCGCTCCGGCATGATGGCCCGCACCTCACTCGGCGTGGGCGGTTCGATCTGGGTCGGCGGCGTGCTCTGCGTCGCCGGCAGCCTCGCCCTGGCCGCGGCCCTGCCCAAGTTCGTCCGCTACAACGGTGAACACGGCGTAGCCCTCAAACAGGCCGCCGACGAGGAATGGGCTGCTACCGCTGCGGCCCGCACGGCTTCCTGACTTTCCTTCGGTACGAGTACGGAGCGTCCCGCCGCAGGCTACAAGCCACGTCCCGCGATGGTCTCGCGCAACGCCGCTGCCACTCCGGACCGCAGCGCGGGTCCCGGCCCCGGCTGGCGCTCAGGGCTGCCTCCGGCCATGTGAAACAGCCCCCAGCACCAGCCGGAGTTGCGCGCGATTCGCCGGCGCCCCGGTGATGCGGGCCGGATGACCTCCATGGGCGCTCGCCAGGCGGTCCCGGCGAGCGCCGGTGGTTGTTATGGCGGTCTGGTTACCACGATGGCTGCTCGCCGGGCCCGCGCGGCGAGCACTGGTGGTTCTGTCGGGCCTGATAGGGCGGTGACGGCCAGCTGGACTGGCTCGGCTGGTGCTGGAGGCCGGTATGGCGGACCTGGAAGGGCCGTGACGGCCAGCCGGATTCGCTCGGCTGGTGCTGGCGGCCGTTAAGGCGTGCCCAAAAGGGCGGTGAAGACCAGCCCGGCTGGTTCGGCTGGTGCTGGTGGTCCTTGAAGCGGGCTCGATAGGGCCGTCAGGACCAGCCGGGCCGCGACGTGTGCGGCTTTGCCCTCGAACCGCGGATATCGCGTGGCGCGCCGTGCGCCCGCTCCGCCTTCGGCCGGCCTGAATCGGACCACATACCGGGACGGCCGACCACCGGCGGCGTGACTGCCGGCTTCGGCTGGTCTTCAGGGGTGTCTCCGCCCTGCGGAGGCACCCCTGGGAGCCAGCCGGGGCCCTGGGGCGCGCCTCGGTCGGGAGCGGCGCGGACGTGGCGCGAGGCCATCACGGGACTCGGCTCGTAGCCTGCGGCGGGGCGCTCCGTATGCGTACCGGAAAGGGGTCTAGGCGGTCTTGACGCCGGCGGTGAGGGAGTCGATCGCGGTCTGGTCGGCGGGGGTGAAGGCGGCGCGGGGGATGGCGATGGTGGCGGCGCCGTGGCGGAGGAGCCACATGTCCGGGCGGGTGCGGACCCAGGTGAGGCCGGACCAGGCGACCTGGAAGGTGCTGCTCGCCGAGCGGATCTCGGCGCCGGTGTCGGTGATCGTGTAGCGGAACGGGTGGGCGAACATCCGGCGCTGGGTGAACCAGCTGACCAGCGCGGCGAGGTCGGGTGCCGCGGTGGCGAAGAGGCCGCAGAAGAGGATCGCCAGGATCTGGCCGTCGAGGCCGCGGAGGATCAGGCCGAGCAGGCCGGCCAGGGCGACCACCGGGCCGGCCATGCGCATGATCCGGCCGTTGCGGCCGTAGGTCTCGACGACCATCCGCCGCAGCGCGCCGAACGTGTACTGAAACTCCCCGTTGACCTGCACGGCCGCAGTATCGCACGTATCGATTTCCGCTCTACCTTGCGCCGCCAGGTACTCTGTAGCGCATGGCAGAGGGAGCGCAGCTGGCCTCCGGGCTCCGGCGCGGCACATTGGAGTTCTGTGTGCTGGCGATGGTCGAGTTCGAGGATCGGTACGGCACCGAGATCGTTCGGCGGCTCGCCGAGGAGCAGACGCTCGCGGCGACCGAGGGCACCATCTATCCGTTGCTGTCCCGGCTGCGCCGTGGTGGCCTGCTGGACAGCAAGTGGGCGGAGTCGCCGAGCGGCCCGCCCCGGCGCTACTACAGCCTCACCCCGACCGGGCGGTCCTCGCTCGCGTATTTCCGCACCGAGTGGGTGTCGTTCCGTCAGACCGTCGACCGTCTCGTGGGAACCGGTGAGATCGCATGAAACCTGACCAGACCGACGTGGTCACTGAGTACCTGCGCGAGGTGGAGCTGCGGCTGAGCGGCCTGCCACTGTTGCAGCGCCGCGAGCTGCTGGCCGACCTGGCCGCGCACATCGAGAGCGAGCGCGCCGACCGGAACGCGATCAGCGAGGGCGCGCTGATCGAGATCCTGGAGCGGCTGGGGAGCCCGGAGGTGGTGGCGGCCGCGGCTTATGAGGAGGCGGGCGCGTTCAGCGCGCCCTCGGGCGGCGCCTTCGGCGGCGCGCCCGTGGGGCCGCCGCCGGTTGCGCCGCCGCCCTTCATCCGGCCGGCCCCGGCGGCGCCGCGACGGAACCTCTGGATCTTCACGGTGCTCGCCGTCGTCGGTGTCGTGGTGGTGCTGTGCCTCGGCATGGCCCTGACCATGAGCCGCGACGCCGGCCCGGCGGAGCAGGGCCCGCCGCAGCCGGCGCCGACCGCGAGTTTCTAGTCGACCTGCGGCAGCGGCGGGCCGAGCACGTCGTCCGCGTCCACGATCTTGTACGCGTACCCCTGCTCGGCCAGGAACCGCTGCCGGTGCGCGGCGTACTCGGTGTCGATGGTGTCGCGGGAGACCACGGTGTAGAAGTGCGCCTGCCGCCCGTCGCCCTTGGGCCGCAGCACCCGCCCGAGCCGCTGCGCCTCCTCCTGGCGGGACCCGAACGTGCCGGAGACCTGGATCGCCACCGCGGCCTCGGGCAGGTCGATGGAGAAGTTGCCGACCTTGGACAGCACCAGGGTTCGCAGCTCACCCGCGCGGAACGCGTCGAAGAGCCGCTCGCGCTCCTTGTTCGTGGTGGAGCCCTGCACGATCGGGGCGTCGAGGTATTCACCCAGCTCGTGCAGCTGGTCGAGGAAGCCGCCGATCACCAGGATCTGCTCCTCGGGGTGCTTCTCGAGCAGGGCCTTGACCACCGGGAGCTTGGTACGCGCGGTGGCCGCCGTCCGGTAGCGCTCCTCGGCCTCGGTCACCGCGTACGACATCCGCTCCGCGTCGGTGAGCGTGACCCGGACCTCGACACACTCGGCCGGGGCGATCCAGCCCTGCGCCTCGATGTCCTTCCACGGGGCGTCGTACCGTTTCGGGCCGATCAGCGAGAAGACGTCGCCCTCCCGCCCGTCCTCCCGGACCAGCGTCGCGGTCAGGCCGAGCCGGCGGCGGGCCTGCAGGTCGGCGGTGAAGCGGAAGATCGGGGCGGGCAGCAGGTGCACCTCGTCGTAGATGACCAGGCCCCAGTCCCGGGCACCGAACAGGTCCAGGTGGGTGAAGGCGCCGCCGCGCCGCGACGTGAGAACTTGGTACGTCGCGATGGTGACCGGCCGGATCTCCTTGCGCTCGCCGCTGTACTCGCCGATCTCGTCCTCGGTCAGGTTCGTCCGGGCGATCAGCTCACGCTTCCACTGCCGGCCGGCGACGGTGTTCGTCACCAGGATCAGCGTGGTGGCCTTCGCGGTGGCCATGGCGGCTGCCCCGACCAGGGTCTTGCCGGCGCCACAGGGCAGCACCACGACGCCGGAGCCGCCGGCCCAGAAGCCGTCGACGGCCTCCTGCTGGTACGACCGCAGCGTCCAGCCGTCCTCGGCCAGCGAGATCTCGTGGGACTCGCCGTCCACGTACCCGGCCAGGTCCTCGGCCGGCCAGCCCAGCTTGAGCAGCGCCTGCTTGAGCCGCCCGCGCTCGGAGCCGTGCACCGCGATGGTCTCGTCGTCGAGGCGCGCGCCGAGCATCCCGGCCAGCTTCTTCGACTTCGACACCTCGAGCAGCACGATCTTGTCGAGGCCGCGCAGGACCAGCCCGTGCACCGGGTCGTTGACCAGCTGGAGCCGGCCGTACCGGTCCATCGTCTCGGCGACGTCGACGAGCAGCGCGTGCGGCACCGGGTACCGGGAGTACTTGATCAGGGAATCGACCACGCTCTCCGCGTCGTGCCCGGCGGCTCGCGAGTTCCACAGCCCGAGCGGGGTCAGCCGATAGGTGTGCACGTGCTCCGGCGAGCGCTCCAGCTCGGCGAACGGTGCGATGGCCATCCGGCACGCCTGCGCGTCCGGGTGGTCGACTTCCAGAAGCAGGGTCTTGTCCGACTGCACGATCAGTGGTCCGTTGGTCACCCGTTTGCCCTTCATCGAGCTGTCCGTGGCCGCAAAGCCAACCATTCAGTTTGCCACGGAATTCAGGTGCAACATTTCCGGTCACCTGAGCGTGTAACTATCTGCCGGGTCGTGACGCAACGGGGGCGTACACGGCCCGGCAATACCACTACTCCTCGGTCACCGCGGCGGTGATCCGGTGCAGGGCGAACGTGTGCAGGCTCTCGCCCCGCTCGTCCTCGGCCCGCAGGTACCCCGCGCTCAGCGACACCGGCCGGACCAGCCGGGACAGCGTCGCACCGTGCGAGTCGACGTACCCCACCCAGACCTTGACCCGGTCCCGGACTGCCTGCTGCAGCACCGCCATGGCCTGGCTGTGCTGCTGCACCGCGGTCAGGCCGGGCACCGCCTGACCCTGCGCGGCCCGCACGGTGATCGGCGCGCGCCGGGCCGCCCGGGTCGCGATGTCGCCGCGCCGCAGCTGTTCGACCACGCCGGCCAGGCGCGGGCCGAGCAGCGTCGGCGGCCCGGACGGCTCGACGATCCGCGGGGTGCGGGTCGGCGCGCGCCGGGTCTTCGGCCGGGTCAGCACCGCGGCGCCGCCGGCGTCCTCGGCGACCGGCGCGAAGCCGGACTCGCGCAGCGCACCCAGCAGCCGGGCCACCGGTCGCGGGCTGACCAGCACGGTCGGCGCGATCCGCCGCAGGTCCAGAACGGTCAGCCGTTTGTCGGCGAGCACCTCGGCGAGCAGCGCCTCGTCGTCGCTGCGCAGGTAGGAGCCGGCCGAGCCGCTGCGGAGCCCGCCGTGTTTGCGGGCCGCGTCGTCGATCAGGTATTCCAGCGTCTGCGGCACCGGGGTGCGCGACCGGCGGCGGAAGACCGAGTGCAGGTCAGCGGCGGTGTAGCCGACGTCGAGGGCACGCCGCACGCTGGCCGGGGTGACCCGGAAGACGCTGGCGCCGCCGGCCGACTCCGGCTCGGCGATCGCGTCCAGCTCGGCGGCCAGCTCCGGCTCCGGCGGGCCGGGCACCACCACGGTCAGGTCCGCCTGCACCAGGATGTGGTCGACCGGTGCGGGCAGCAGGTGGTCCAGGGCGCGGACGGCGTCCGCGGAGGCATCCTCCGGATGCAGACCCAGCGGATCACTTTCGGTCGGCTCGTGGTCACTGAGCATCAATTTTCCGTACGACGTGAGCGCGCCCAGCCCGGTGATCCCGAGCTGTGCCGCCCCCGCGTACCCGTCCCGGTGTCCCACCTCGCGGCCGCGCGCCCGCCGTGGCGTCTGCCAGGCGAGCAGGGCCAGCAGGTCGTCGACGGCCGGAGTGGCGCCCGGCTCCAGTGCGAGCAGCGCGTCGAGCGCCTCCCGCCTGGCCTGCGGCGCGCCGGCCCGTTCGGCGTCCGGGGCGAGCGCGTTGATCGGCCGGTCCCGTTCGTCGCGCTTGCCGACCAGGCCGGGCTGCCGGGTCATGGTCAGCCAGGCGCGGGCCAGCACGGTCCAGCGGTACGCCGTACCGGCCGCCCGCCACATGTCGTACGCCACGGTGGGCAGGAAGATGTCCTGCACCGCGCCGGGCGCCTTGCTCACCGAGGTCTCCGACTCGCCGAGCAGCCCGGCCGCGTACGCCACCTCGACCAGCAGCGCCGCACCGGACTCGTCCACCCCGGCCGCCTTGGCCAGTCGCTTCAGGTCGCGTACGCCGAGCCCGCCGGTCTTCAGCAGCGCGGCCGGTTCGGTCGCCAGCGCCTCGAGCACCGCCTCGGTGGCCCGGACCGCCTCCATGGTCTGCCCGGCGCCGGCCGAGTCCACCGCTTTCGGGTCGCGCATCGGCGCGGCCGGCAGCGGCGGGTCCGGACGCAGCACCCCGAGCGGCCCGGTGTCGCGCCGCAGCAGCAGTCCCACCTCGCGGGGCAACTCGACCAGGTCGCCGTCGGGCCGTGGTGCCCGCCCGGCCTCCGAGATCGGCACCAGGATGTGCTGGTCGACCAGCCAGCGGATGGGTTCGGCCTTGGTCTCCCGGCCGAGCGCGCCGACCGGCGGCCCGGCGGCCAGCCGGTCCAGCACCGCGCGGGCGCCCGGCGGCGCGGCCAGCACGGTGCGGCGCAGCTTGGCCCGGTCGGCGACCAGGGCGGCGGTGTGCGGGTCCAGGTAGTCGGCGGGCCGGCCGAGTCCGGCCGGGTACGCCGACGTCACCTCGTCGACCGCGCCGACCACCTGCAGGGCCTCGGGCGGCCCGTGCAGCAGGAAGCGCGTCCGGAGGCGGTCGATCGCCGCTCGGACGTCGTCCGCCGGCACCCCGGAGGCCAGCTCCAGGATGGCGTCCGCCGAGGTCAGGGCGGTGTCGGCGGCCCGGGTGACCCGGGCGGCGTCGAGGATGGTCAGGGTGAACTCGTCCAGCCCGTCCAGGCAGCGGGCGACCGACCCGCGCGACTGTGCGCGCACGGCCAGTGCCGAGATGTCGGCGGGGACCGGAACGACGAGGTCAGGGCGCAGTTGTAGGAGTGCGCCCAGCGCCTCGTCGGGCAGCGACCGGAGTTGATCCGCAAATGTGGTGGCCATCGTCTTCAACGCTAACGTTCATGGGACGATGGTGACGGGTCCGGGCGTGGCCGGACCTCGATCAGAGGAGGACCGAACGTGGCGTCCAAGGCCAAGAAGCTCCAGAACCCGGCTGAGAAGGGGCACCTTCAGGTCGCCGAGCTGGTCTCCGACCGTGCCGCCGCCCCGTCGCCGTTCGGTGACGACCAGGCCTTCCCGCTGCCGATCGACCGCCTCAAGCACCTCCCGCAGCCGTCCGCGCATTGATTCCGGCGGTCGGTTTCGACCTGGACATGACGTTGCTCGACTCCCGGCCGGGCATCCGGGCGGCGTACCGGGCACTCACCGCGCGGACCGGTGTCTTCGTCGACGTCGAGCTGGCGGTCAGCCGGCTCGGCCCGCCGCTGCGGACCGAGCTGCGCGAGTGGTTCCCGGCCGAGGACGTCGAGGAAGCGGTCACCACCTATCGCGCGCTCTACGCCGAGCTGGCGATCACGCCGTCGGTGCCGATGCCGGGTGCGGTCGAGGCGCTCGCCGCGGTGCGGGCGGCCGGTCTGCGGGTGGTCGTGGTGACCTCGAAGCTGGGCCGGCTGGCCCAGTTGCACCTCGATCACCTCGGCATGCGCGCCGACGAGCTGGCCGGCGACCTGTTCGCCGAGGGCAAGGCGACCGCGCTGGTGGAGCACGGCGTGCGGTGGTATGTCGGTGATCACCAGGCGGACATGGTCGCGGCCCGGACCGCCGGCGTGCCGGGCATCGGCGTGGTCACCGGGCCGTGCTCGGCCGACGAGCTGCGGACCGCCGGAGCTTCGCACGTGTTGTCCGATCTGACCCGCTTCCCCGCCCTCCTGGATGAGATTGCAGTTGGGTCCGAGCCGTCCGCTGGATAGGCTCCCCGTGAGCAGTTGTGTCCATTGAGTGAAGTTGAGGTCAGCGGTGCCCACGGGTCGAGTGAAGTGGTACGACGCGGCGAAGGGATTCGGATTCGTCACCAGCGATGAGGGCGGTGACGTGTTCCTGCCCAAGGGTGCGCTACCGGCAGGGGTCACCGAGCTGAAAACCGGTCAGAAGATCGAGTTCGGCGTGGTGGACAGCCGTAAGGGCGCGCAGGCGCTCGGTGTGAAGCTCCTCGACGCCCCGCCGTCGCTGGCGCTCCGGGATGCCGAGGCTCGCCGCCGCCCGGCCGAGGAGACGGCCAGCATGATCGAGGACATGATCAAGGTGCTGGAGACCTCCGTGCAGCCGGTGCTGCAGCGTGGTCGGTACCCGGACAAGAAGAACTCGCTGAAGATCGCGCAGCTGTTGCACGCGATAGCCACCGAGTTCGAGAGCTAGCAGATCAGGGACGGCACCGCAGGCGTCAGACCCGCCGCCGCCGCACGCCCGAGCAGGGCGTCGGCGGCGGCGAGTCCGTCTTTGCCCAGCTCCAGGGTGAACTCGTTGACGTAGAGCTCGATGTGCTGCTTGACCACGGCGGGTTCCATCTCCTGCGCGTTGGCGAGGATGAACTCCTGGCTGGCGGCTGTGTCGAGCCAGCCCTTGCGCAGCGACTCGCGGATCCACTCGGTGGCCTGCGCCGGGTCGACGGTGCCCTTCCGGGCCAGGATCGCGCCGAGCGGGATCGGCAGGCCGGTGTCGGCCTCCCACCACTCGCCGAGGTCGGCCAGGGCGGTCAGGCCGTAGCGCTGGTAGGTGAACCGGGCCTCGTGGATGACCAGGCCCGCGTCGTACGTCCCGTCGGCGACCCCGGGCATGATCTGGTGGAACGGGACCACCTCGATCTTCGCCGGCGGCTTCCCCTCCGACCAGAGGCGCATCAGCAGGTATGCCGTGGTCCGGTCACCGGGCACCGCAACGGTGGCGCCGGTCAGGTCGGCGCGCGGCTCACGGGTCAGCACCAGCGGGCCGCAGCCCCGGCCGAGCGCGCCGCCGCAGTGCAGCAGCTCGTACTTGTCGAGCAGCCACGGCAGCGCCGCATAACTCACCTTGACCAGGTCGAACTCGCCACGCTCGGCGGCCGTGTTGGTCACGTCGACGTCGGCGAAGGTCAGGTCGATCTCGGGTGCCCCGTCGACCAGGCCGTGGATCAGCGCGTGGAAGACAAACGTGTCGTTCGGGCATGGGGAGACCGCGAGAGAGAGCGCCACGGGGTCCACGCTAGTCCCGCGCGGCCCATGACGCTCGGCAGCCGTGTTGTCCAGTGCGCCACACCCACGTTTACCGCCCATAAAAATATTCACATTCACCTCTGGCTTAAACGGCATGTGAATTTCTACACTCCGCCTTGCAGGATCAACTGATCTACCAAGGGGGTGTCCCGTGGCTCGCAAGCTGCTCGCGGGCGTCCTGGTGCTGGGCCTCGTCGGTGGGCTGTCCGCGCCCGCCGAAGCCGCGGCTACCTGGACGCCCGCAAATGACCTGGAGGGCTCGTGCGTCACCCTCCAGGTGTTCAACGGAACCGCATCGCTCGGCTACGTCTTCAAGGACTCGGTCGGCTACGGCTTCACCGGCACCGCCACCAAGGCCGAGCCGTTCCGCTTCGAGGCCACCCAGCTCGGCCGCTACCAGCTGCGTGACCACACCGGCGCGCCGCCGTACCAGAGCACGGTCGGCTGGGTCTGGGCCGGCGACAAGTACGGCGACCGGGCGGACTGGACGGTCAGCTCCTCCGAGGGCAAGTACAAGCTGGTCAGCACGGCCACCGGGCAGCAGATGGGCTCCTACCTCGGCGGGCTCGGCGCGGGCAGCGGGACCGTGGCGTTCGCACCGGCCACCGGCTGCGCGGCGATCCCGGACATCACCACCGGGGTGAGCGGCACACCGAACCCGGCGGTCGACTCCAGCGGCAAGCTGGTCGGCTGGATCGACGCGCACGCGCACATCACCGCGGCGGAGGCGTTCGGCGGTTCGCTGCACTGCGGTGACGCGTACGCCGCCGGCGGCGCACCGGTCGCCCTGGCCGGCTGTGCCTCGCACGCCACCCTGGGCTGGGGCGCGCTGCTCGAGGCGATCATCGCGGGCACCGACCCGATCAACTCGTCCGAGCAGGGCTGGCCGAGCTTCACCGACTGGCCGCAGAACGACACGATGCTGCACGAGGCGTCGTACTTCCGCAGCCTGGAACGGGCCTGGCAGTCCGGCCAGCGGGTGCTCAACGTGCTGCTGGTGGCGAACCGGGTGATCTGCGGGCTGACCCTGGAGCACACCTCCTGCGACGAGATGGACCAGATCCGGGCGCAGTCGACGTACCTGCGGAAGATGCAGGACTACATCGACGCCCGCAGCGGCGGACCCGGCAAGGGCTGGTTCCGGCTGGCCACCACGCCGGCCGAGGTCCGGGCGATCGCGGCACAGGGCAAGCTCGCCGTCACCATCGGCGTGGAGAACTCGGAGATCTTCGGCTGCCGCGAGGTCAACGACGTGCCGCAGTGCACCACCGCGCAGATCGACGCCGGGCTCAACGAGCTGCAGGCCATGGGGGTCAGCGGGTTCTACCCGGTGCACAAGTTCGACAACGCGTTCGGCGGCACCCGCTTCGACGAGGGCGTCACCGGCGCCGCGGTGAACGTCGGCAACCTGATCTCGACCGGTCACTGGTGGCAGGCGACCAGCTGCACCGGACCGTCCGACAACGAGCAGCCGATCGTCAGCGACGACCTCGCGAAGCTGCTCGCGCTCGGCGTCGACCTGCCGGCCGGCGCGATCCTGCCGGTCTACCCGAGCGGCAAGATCTGCAACGTCCGCGGGCTCACCGCGCTCGGCAAGTACCTGGTCCAGAAGATGATGGACCGCGGCATGGTCATCCACATCGACCACATGAGCGTGAAGACCGCGACCGCGGTGCTCGACCTGGCCGAGCAGGCCGGGTACGCCGGGGTCACCTCGGTGCACACCTGGGCCGACCGGACCCTGGTGAACCGGGTTCTCGGGCTCGGCGGGTTCGTCGCCTCCTACGCGTTCGCGGCCACCGACGACGGCACCGGCACGCCGACGTTCCTCGACGAGTGGCGCGCCAACAAGGCCCTCGCCAACGGCACGAAGATCACCGGGTACGGGGTCGGCTCGGACGTGAACGGGCTGGGCCCGCAGGCCGCGCCCCGCCTGACCGCCGGCGCCAGCCCGCTCACCTACCCGTTCACCGCCACGAACGGCACCAAGGTCGCCAAGCAGGTCTGGGGCACCCGCACCTTCGACCTGAACACCGACGGCGTCGCCCAGTACGGCCTGTACGCCGACTGGATCACCGACCTGACCAACCAGGCCGGCTCGGACAAGGCGTTGCTCACCAAGCAGTTGATGAGCGGGGCCGAGGCGTACGTGACGATGTGGGAAAAGGCCCGCTCGTGACGGAAGTCGTCACCGAAACGCCGGTGCGTACGCGATGGATGGTCGCGTACGCACTGGCGATGATCGGGGTCGCGGCCGGCTGGTTCGGCCCGATCCAGATCCTGCTGCCCGAGCATGCCGCCCGGCTGGCCGGCGAGGGTGGCAAGGAGTCGTTGCTCGCACTGGTCACCGCGGTCGGTGCGGGCGCCTCCCTGATCGCCAACCCGCTCTGGGGGGTGCTCTCCGACCGGATGGGCGCCCGGCGCCGGCCGATCTTCGTGGCCGGCACCGTGATCGGGGTGGCCGGCCTGCTGGTCCTCTCGGCCGCCGACTCGCGGGCGCTGATGATGACCGGCTGGGTGCTGGTCCAGGTCGGGCTGAACGGCCCGCTCGCCGCGCTGGCCGCGATGATCGGCGACCGGGTGCCGGAACGGCAGCGCGGCACGGTCGGCGCGCTGTTCGGCGTCGCCCAGATCGTCGGCGTGGTGCTCGGCACCGCCCTGGCCGTCGCGGTCGGCCAGGGTGCGCCCGGCTACATCGCGGTGGCCGTGGCGGTGCCCGCGCTCGGTGCCGCCCTGCTCCTGCTGCGCGACGGGCGCGATGGGCGCGACGGGCGCGATGGGCGCGATGGGCACGACGGGAGCGGCGTCGCGCGGGTCGCGGCCGGGCCGACGAACTGGTCGGTGCTGCTGCGCCCGGGCGCCCAGTTCGCCTGGGCCTGGCTGATCCGGTTCCTGCTCAACCTGGTCAACGCGCTGGTGCTGGTCTATCTCTTCTACTACCTGTCGGACCGGGTCGGTGTGACCGACGCGGCGACCTGGGTGCTGATCCTGACCGTGGTGAACGTGCTGTTCGCCGGGCTGTTCGGGTTCGCCGGCGGGGTGCTGTCGGACCGCTGGCAGCGCCGCAAGGTGTTCGTCGTGGCGGCCGGGGTGATTCTGGCCGCCGGGACCACGCTGATGGCCCTGTTCCCGGTCGTCGCCGTGGTGATCGTCGCGTCGGTGCTGGTCGGCGCGGGGTGGGGCGCGTACGTGGCGGTCGACATGGCGGTGATCACGCACGTCCTGCCGGACGCCGAGACCCGGGCCACCATGCTCGGCGTCGCCAACATCGCCGGCACCCTGCCGCAGCTGCTCGCCCCGGTCGTCGCCGCGCCGATCGTCACCCGGCTCGGCGGCTATCCCGCGCTCTACCTGCTCACCGCGGGTTTTGCCGTGCTGGCCCTGCTGTGCCTGCCCCGCCTGAAAGCGTTGTCGTGAAAGGACCTTCCTTGATCCAGTTTCCCCCCGGTTTCCGGTTCGGCATGGCGACCTCGGCGTACCAGATCGAGGGCGCGGCCGACGTCGGCGGCAAGGGCCCGAGCATCTGGGACACGTTCACGGCCCGCCCCGGCACGGTCCGGCACGGCGAGGACGGCCGGACCGCGATCGATCACTACCACCGGTACGCCGAGGACGTCGGCCACATCGCCGAGGCCGGTGTGCAGGACTACCGCTTCTCGATCTCCTGGACCCGCGCGCTGGCCGACCCGGACTTCTACGACCGGCTGGTGGACGAACTGCTCACCGCCGGGGTCCGCCCGGTTCCCACGCTCTACCACTGGGACCTGCCGCAGGAGCTGGAGGATCGGGGCGGCTGGCTGAACCGGGACACCGCGCACCGGCTCGCCGACTACGCCAGTGCCGTGGCGCTGCGGCTCGGTGACCGGGTCCGTGACTGGATCACGATGAACGAGATGAACGTGCACACCCTGTACGGGTACGCGCTCACCGATCACGCGCCGGCCCGGGGGCTCGGCCTGGCCGCCCTGCCCGCCGCCCACCACCAGCTGCTCGCGCACGGGCTGGCCGTCCAGGTGCTGCGCACGCATGGTGCCGGCGCGATCGGCATCGCCAACCAGCACTTCCCGGTCTCCGCGGCCGGCGACGACCCGGCCGACCAGTTCGCCGCCGAGATGTTCCGCAACCTGACCAACTGGACGTTCTCCGACCCGATCCTGCTCGGTGACTACCCGGACGAGATGATCCGCGCCGGTATCGGCACGTCCGGCGCACAACTCGACCGCGACCTGGAACTGATCGGCGCCCGGCTGGACTTCTACGGCGTCAACTTCTACGAGCCGACCGCGGTCGAGGCGCCCCGCGAGGGCAAGGACTACGCCGGGGTGCTGGAGGTCGACATCCCGGAGGGGCTGCCGTTCTCGCCGGTGCCGGTGAAGAGCGACGAACGCACCGACTTCGGGTGGGCGATCGTGCCCGGCGCGCTCACCGAGATCCTGGTCGCGCTGCGCGACAGGTACCCGGCGCTGCCGCCGGTGATCGTCACCGAGAACGGCGCGTCCTTCCACGACGCGCCGCCCGGTCCGGACGGGCGGGTGCACGACCCGCGCCGGATCGCGTATCTGGACGCGCACCTGCGGGCGGTCAAGGCGGCCATCGACGCCGGCGTGCGGGTGGACGGTTTCTACGTCTGGTCGGCGTTCGACAACTTCGAGTGGGCCGCCGGTTACGACGAACGGTTCGGCCTGGTCCACGTGGACCAGGAAACCCTTACCCGGACGCGGAAGGACTCCTGGTACTGGTACCGCGACCTGATCAGCGGGTGTGGCGCAACTGACTGACGAAGTCGTCGGCGAGGCGGGTCAGGCGTTCGGCCCGGCCCTCCTCGGCCCAGCCGTCCACCAGGCTGAGCAGCGAACTGCCCTCGACCAGGATGATGAAGTCGTCGATCACCGCTTCATCGGTCACCCCGACCCGCAGCTCGTCCAGCTCACGGGCCTCGCGCAGGCAGGTGCGCAGGTGCACGCGGATCGCCCGGTGCGACGCGCGGCGGGACTCGGCCAGCAGCGGATGCGACAGTGCCGCACCGGCGAAGGCCACGTTGACGTGCGCGTCCGCGGCCCGCTCCTCGTCGATCGGCAGCACCGCGTCGAGGGCGGCGCGGAGAGCGGCTAATCCGGATCGGTCACCGCCGATCCGGAAGGCGCGCTCCACGATCTGCTCGTAGACCGCGTGCTGTGCCGCGACCAGGATGTCGTCCTTGCCGCCGAGGAAGTGCGCGAGAACGCTGAGCGAGCAGCCGGCCTCGTCGGCGATCGCCCGGGTGGTGGTGCCCTCGACGCCGCGCGCCCGCACCACCCGCCAGGTGGCCGCGAGGAGCTGCGCCTTCCGCACCTCGTGGTCCACCAGCCTAGGCACCCGCCCAGCTTATCCAGCGAGTGTTTCCCCTCCCGCCCCACACCTCCGCGACACCGTGCCACTCGAGGCCCGGCCGCGACTCCCGACTTTGGCTGGCTCTCAGGGGTGCCTCCGCGGTGCGGAGGCACCCCTGAGGCCCAGCCGGGACCTGGAGGCGCGCTGCGGTCGGGAGTGGCCACGGGCTCGCGTCCGCCTCACGGGCGGGACTCGGCTTGTAGCCTGCGGACGTGCGCTCCCTATTCGTACCAAATAGGGGTTATGAGACCGGAGCGACCGTGAGGTGGCGCAGGCGGCGGGCCAGCGGGAGGGTGAGGATCACGCCGAGCACCGGGATGAGGAAGGCGATCCGCAGGCTGATCGGTTCGGAGAGCGCGCCGAGCAGGACCGCGCCGAGCAGTGCGCCGCCGTAGTTGAACAGGTTCACCCGGGCGATCACCTCGTCGCTGCTCTCCGCGGCGGCCTCGCCGGCCGCGCTGAACGCCAGCGGGACCAGGACGCCGACACCGATGCCGGCGATCGCGAAACCGACGACCGCGGCGGGCACCGACGGCAGCAACACCACCAGGGCGCAGCCGGCGCCGGAGACGGCGAGCGAGCCGACCGCCATCGCCACCCGGCCCGCGCGCGGCACCATGTGGTCCGCGAACAGGCGGCTGACCAGCACCATCGCCTGGTAGGCGGCATAGCCGAGCGGGACCACCGAGGCCTTCGCGGCGAGCGAGTCCTTCAGGTAGACCGAGCTCCAGGTGCTCACCGCGGAGTCCACCAGGAACGCCGTGAAGATCAACATTCCGCAGACCCAGACCACCCGGCGCACCGCGCGGCCGCCGGCCTCGTGAACCACACTGGAGCGTTCGGTACGAGCCGGCTCGAAGCCCCGCCAGCCGGCCAGCCCGACCAGCACGGAGAACCCGGCCGCCGCGCCGACCGCGATCGTCGCCCCGCTGCCCCGGCCCAGCGACCAGGACATCAGCAGCGCCGCCACGATCGCGGCGGCCGTGTACGCGGCGAACAGCCGGCTCATCACGCTGCGACCCAGCCGGGCCTGCACCAGCACGCCCTGCATGCTGAGCGAGGCGTCCACCGTGCCCAGACCGATCCCGTAACACAGCAGGATCACCACGAAGAGCGCGTTCGGCGTGCCGACGGTCGTCCCGGCGAGACCGGCGCCGACCAGGAACAGGCCGCCGGCCAGGGCGTACCGGCTGCCCCAGCGGGCCGCCACCTTCTCGGCGATCACCGAGCCGCCGGCCGCGACCACGCAGACGAGCAGCAGGATCGCGGACACGAACGCGTCGTCGATGCCCTGTCGCTCCTTGAACGCGGGCAGTGCGGTGACCACCGCGGCATACCCGAGCCCCTGGGCCGCATAGCCGGCACCGATCAATCGGGCCCGGGCCCCGGCGCTCATGTCGCTCATCCTGCTGCCTCGCTCACGGTCCAGCGACGAAAGTCACATTCTTCAGCGCAGCATGCCGGGCCCGATCATCAACAGCAACAACTTCTTTGTAAAAGAATTCACGTTCTTGCCATGCGGTCTTCCAGGACGGTGTAAAGCGGTCAGGGCAGCTGCCCCAGGGCCGGAGCGGCGGCGCGCAGGGCGGCGAACGCGTCGGCCAGACGCCACGCGGCCCGGTCCCGGGGACCGATCGGGTTGGAGATCGACCGCAGCTCGGCGAACGGCACACCGGCACCGGCACCGGCCGCGGCGGTGGCGACGCCGTAACCCTCCATGGCCTCGGCGACGGCCTGCGGGAAGCGGGCCGCCAGCCGGGCGGCGGTCTCGGCGGTGCCGGTGACCGTGCTGAGCGTGAGAACGTCGCCGGTGACCGCGTGTGGCAGCGCGGCCTGCAGCGCCTTGAGCAGGGCCGGATCGGTCTCCAGGGTGCTGCTGCCGAAGCCGAGCTCCTCGATCGGGAGGAACCCGCCGGGTGACTCGGCGCCCAGGTCGGCGGCGATGGTGCGGGTGGCGAGCACCGTGCCGCCGACGTCGGCGCGGCCGGGGAAACCGCCGGCGATGCCGACGCTGAGCACGGCGCGGTAGTCACTCCGGGCGAGCAGGCGGGCGGTTCCGGCGGCGGCCGCGGCCGGGCCGACGCCTACGGCTTCGACCACTACCGCATCGGCCAGGACCGCGCGGAGGGCTTCGGCTTCGGCGTCGACCGCGGTGACGACCAAGATTGGGTACGGGGTCACGAGTCCTCGCCGGTGTGTGCGCTCTGGTCAGCCGACGAGGGCCGGTAGACGTGGAAACCCGGCGGAGCGGGCGGGGTCGCCTTCTCCACGGGGGACTCGGTCTTCGCCACCGGGGCCGGGGCCGGCTCGGTCTTCTCCGCGGCGGGCTGCTCGGCGGTGGTGGGCTTGGGCTTGCGCCGGCCCGGCCACCAGCCACGGCTCGTGCGGGGCTTCTCCACCAGCGTCGTGTCGGCCTTGCCGGGGCGGGACTCCCGGGGCACTGGGTCGAAGTCGCGGGTGCCCGGCGGCGGGGCGTCGGCGGGACGGCGTGGGGTCGGCGGCTGGTGCCCGGCCCGGTGCGGCACCGTCGGGGCCTCCGGCCAGGGGTCGGTCGGCGCCGGGACGGCCAGGTCGGTGGTCATCGTCGTACCGGAAACGGCGCGGTCGGAAGCATCAGCGGCCTTGACGTCGCCCTCGATGTCTCCCGTGCCTTCCGGCCGGCCCGCGAGGCGCTCGTTGTGCAGGCGGGCGGCCATCCAGGCGGCCCGCGCGGCGGCCAGCACCGCGAGGACCGCGGCCAGGGCCACACCGAGGCGGCCGGTCAGCGGGATCAGGCCGATGCCGCCGCCGGTCACCCAGGCCAGCATCAGGACCGTCTCGGAGTGGGCGAACGCGGTGGCGCGCAGCCGCTCCGGGACGCGTTCCTGGATGCTGGCGTCGACGGCCAGCTTCGCGATGCCGCTGAACGTGGCGGTGAGCAGCGCCAGCAGGGTGATCGTGGCCAGGTTGTAGAAGACCGTGGCCAGGATCGCCATCGCGGCGGTCACGATCAGGCCGCTGGACTGCAGCGCGAGCGGGCGGCGGATGCGCAGACCGGTGCCGGCCGCGGTGGACAGGAACGTGCCCAGGGCCAGCGCGCCGCCGACCAGGCCGACCGCGGCGCCCTTGGTGAGCTCATAACCGAGCACCGTGGTGCTCAGGTCACCGGCCATGATCGCGAAGGTCAGGTAGAGCAGCAGGAAACCGTAGAGCAGGCGCAGGCCGGCGCTGCCGATCAGGGTGGCCAGCACCAGCCGGCCGGAGAGCGGACGGTCCGAGCCGCGGCCCAGGCCGAGCACGGTGCGCCAGGCGCGCGGCATGGTCTCGGGCGGGTCGGAGTCGGCGCGGGGCGGCAGACGCAGCGCCACCACCATGCCGACCAGGAAGATCAGCGTGGCCACCCGCAGCGGCCACTGTGGCCCGAACGTGAAGGCCAGCAGGCCGATCGGGGCGACCAAGGCGCCGGCGAACGTGCCGTAGACGCTGGCCCGGGCGCCCACCTGGGACAGGCCGACCCCGTCCGGGAGCAGGCGGGGAACGGCGGCGGAACGGGCCACGCCGTAGGCCCGGGACAGGGCGAGGATGCCGAAGGCGGCCGGATAGAGCGCCCAGGTGTGCAGGTTGTCGGAGAGCACGTAGGCCAGGAACGCCCGGCCCAGCATGGTCACGGCCAGCGCATAGCGCCGGCCGTGCCGGAAGTGGTCGAGCAGCGGGCCGATCACCGGGGCCAGCAGCGCGAACGGGATCATGGTGATCAGCAGGTAGAGGCCCACCTTGCTGCGCGCCTCGCCGAGCGGGACGCTGAAGATGGTGCCGGCCAGGCCGATCGCGATGAGCGCGTCGCCGGCACAGGACACCGCGTGCAGGTCGAAGAGTCGGATCATGCCGATCTCGTTGGCGGCGCCGCGGGCCCGGGCGGTGCCGACCCGGCGGGTCGCCCACGCTCCGGCGCCGAGGGATCCACGCACCACCAGGCGCACGGCTTTGACGCCGGTGCCGACGGTGCGTCCGATTGTGGGAAGCAGCGGCATGGGAACCATCCTGACTGATCCGGTCGACTCGCGTCCCCCTCTGTGCACAGGTATCTGGGGAGTCGTTGCGGTGGCACCGGGTGGCATAGGCAACAATGGGTGGGTGACCTCCAGGACCGCTGTGCGCGCCGCCCGACTCGACCAGGTCTGTGCCGATGCCGTCGGGGTGGCCCGGGGTGCGATCACCGATGTGGACCCCACTGATGTCGGCGATCACTTGGAAGCGGTGGCCGAGGGCGACCGCCTGGTGACGCACTTCTTCGAGTCGCACCTGGCCGGCTATCGAGGCTGGCGCTGGGCGGTCACCGTGACCCGGGTGCCGCGCAGCCGGCACGTCACCATCTGCGAGACCGTGCTGCTGCCCGGCCCCGACGCGCTGCTCGCCCCCGGCTGGGTGCCGTGGAACGAGCGCGTGCAGCCGGGTGACCTCGGCGTCGGTGACCTGATGCCGACCGCGCCGGACGACGACCGGCTCGCCCCGGGCTACGTGCTCAGCGACGACGCCGCGGTCGAGGCGGGCTCCTGGGAGCTGGGCCTGGGCCGGTCCCGGGTGATGTCGAAGGAGGGCCGGATGGAAACGGCCCAGCGGTGGTATGACGGCGACTCCGGCCCGGAAGCGCCGATCTCGACCGCCGCCCCGCGCAACGCCCGCTGCGGCACCTGCGGTTTCTACCTGCCGCTGGCCGGTTCGCTGCAGCAGGTCTTCGGCGTCTGCGGCAACCTGTACGCGCCGGACGACGGCCGCGCGGTGAGCGCCGACCACGGCTGCGGAGCGCACTCCGAGGCGCTGCTGGCCACCGCCGAGCACCCGGTCGACGAGCTGCCGACGGTCTACGACGACAGCGAGGTCGAGACGGTCGCGGTCAGCCGCGGCCACGGCTCGGTCGAGTCAGGCGAGCCCGCCGAGGACTACGGCCACAGCTAGGAGCTCTCCTCGACACGGAACGCCGGGTGCGACAGCGCCCGGCGCCGTTTCCGGTGCCGGTCGTGGACGATCATCGTGCTCAGGCCGGGTGCGCCCAGGACGAGCCCGGTCAGGCTGGTGTGCAGCCACGCCGTCGGCGCGTCGGCCAGCCAGCAGACGAGCGAGGCGATGGCGAACGCCACGATGCCGGCGATGGCGAACGGAACCATCGGCGGGTCGAGCGGCTCGGGGCGCGGCTTGGTGCCGGTCACGACGCTCAGACCGGCCAGCGGATCGTCAGCCCGGGTCGCGGGAGACAGGTCACTCACTCCGACAGGGTACGACCATTACGGAACGTCTCGGCGCGGGACGTGAGAGTTGTAACACCACTCCGCTTTTGCCGAGGTCAACTCGGGTCTGGCAGCATGCGCGGGTCCTCAGTGTGCCACCCGAAAGGGCAAGCATGTCCCCGACGAACGGTTTCGACCGCTTCTTCCAGATTACCGAGCGCGGCTCAACGCTGAGCCGCGAGATCCGTGGCGGCTTCGTCACGTTCTTCACGATGGCCTACATCGTGGTGCTCAACCCTCTGATCCTGGCCGGGGGTGCCGACCAGAAGGGCGCCCACCTGCCGCTGGCCGCCCTCGCGGCGGGTACCGCGCTGGTCGCCGGCGTGATGACCATCCTGATGGGCGTGGTGGCGCGGTTCCCGCTCGCGCTGGCCGCCGGGCTGGGGGTGAACGCGCTCGTCGCGTACGAGATCGCACCCCAGATGACCTGGGCCGACGCCATGGGCCTGGTGGTGATCGAGGGTGTACTGATCGGCATCCTGGTGCTGACCGGCCTGCGCACCGCGGTCTTCCGGGCGGTGCCGACCCAGCTCAAGACCGCGATCGGGGTGGGCATCGGCCTGTTCCTGATGATCATCGGGCTGGTCGACTCGGGCTTCGTGCACCGGGTGCCGGACGCCTCCAACACCACCGTCCCGGTCGAGCTGGGCCTCGGCGGCAAGCTGCTCACCTGGCCCACCCTGGTCTTCGCGATCGGCCTGCTCTTCACGCTGGTGCTCTTCGTCCGCAAGATCAAGGGCGCGATCCTGATCGGCATCCTGGGCACCACGGTGCTGGCCATCGTGGTGGAGGCGATCACCGGCGTCGGTTCGGTCGTCACCAACCCGCACGGCTGGTCGCTGAACGTCCCGCGGATGCCGGAGAAGGTCGTCGACACCCCGGACCTCTCGCTGCTCGGCCACTTCAACGTGCTCGGCTCCTGGCAGCACGCCGGCTGGCTGGTCGCGCTGATGTTCGTCTTCACGCTGCTGGTGGCGGACTTCTTCGACACCATGGGCACGATGGTCGCGGTGGGTCAGGAGGGTGAGCTGCTCGACGATGAGGGCATGCCGCCGAGGACCCGGGAGATCCTGCTCGTCGACTCGATCGCGGCGGCGGCCGGTGGCGCGGCAAGCGTCTCCAGCAACACCTCGTTCGTGGAGAGCGCCTCGGGGGTCGGTGAGGGTGCCCGGACCGGAGTGGCGAACCTGGTCACCGGCGGGCTGTTCCTGCTGGCCATGTTCTTCGCGCCGCTGGTGCAGGTGGTGCCGTTCGAGGCCGCGTCGACCGCGCTGGTGGTGGTCGGCTTCCTGATGATGACGGCGGTCCGGCAGATCGACTGGTCGGACTGGACCCTCGCGGTGCCGGCCTTCCTGACGATCACGTTGATGCCGTTCACGTACTCGATCTCCAACGGGATCGGGGCCGGGATCATCTCGTACGTCGTGCTGAAGGCGAGCACCGGCAAGGCCCGGGAGATCCACCCCATTCTGTACGGCGTGGCCGCCCTGTTCGTCCTGTACTTCGCCCGCGGTCCGTTGGAGACTTGGGTGCTCTGAGGTTTTCTGTCGTCACCGGGCGCGCGCCTGCGGGCCCGGTGACGGCTGTCATAGGTGTCTACACATGTCGTTAGCCATGCTCATTAGCTAGGCTAAGTATCGTGACGGAGCGGGTGATGACGACGGAGCGCACGGCAGACCTGCTGGCCAAAACGCTGCGGGATGCGATCATCCGGTTCAGCCGGCGAGTCCGGCAGGCCCGCCCGGTCGGTGACCTGACGTTCAGTCAGCTTTCCGCGCTGACCAGCCTTCAGCTGGCCGGTGCGCTGACTCCGCGTGAGCTCGCCGACATGGAACGGGTGCAGCCCCCGACGATGACCAAGATCGTCGGGAAGCTGGAGGAGCGCGGGCTCGTGGCACGGACACCGCATCCCACCGACGGGCGCCAGGTCATCCTGGCCGCCACCGACGAGGGCCGGGCGGTCTACGCGTTGCACGAGCGGGCCCGCAACGAGTGGCTGGCCGTGGAACTGGACCGGCTCACCCCCGAGGAACGGGAGACCCTGGCGCGCGCCGCGGAGATCATGCAGCGCGTCGCCCGCGGCTGATCTTCGCCGGTCGTTCCGCTTCGTCACACGACGATGACGCGTACGACCGAGGCGAGGGGGCACAACCGCATGCGGGCAGTGCTGCACACGACATTCCGATCCCTGCAAGTCCGGAACTATCGCCTCTTCGCCGGTGGCCAGCTGATCAAGCTGATCGGCGTCTGGATGATGTTCACGGCCCAGGACTGGCTGGTCCTGGAGCTCTCGAACAACTCGCCGGCCGCACTCGGCCTGGTCACCGCCCTGCAGTTCGTCCCGGTGATGCTGCTGACCCTCTACAGCGGGCGGCTGGCCGACCGGTACGACAAGCGCAAGCTCCTGATCGTCGCGAACACCGTCTTCGCCGTCACCGCGGTCGCCTTCGCGATCATCGTGTCCGCCGGCATTGTCCAGCTCTGGCACGTCTACCTGTTCGCGGTGCTCCTCGGCATCGCCAACTCGGTGGAGACCCCGGTCCGGCAGGCGTTCGTCTCCGAGCTGGTCGAGCTCCCGCTGCTGCCGAACGCGCTGGCCCTCTCCGCGGCCACCTTCAACACGGCCCGGATCGGTGGCCCGGCGCTGGCCGGTGTGCTGCTGTCCCTGCTGTCCACCCGGGGCGTGTTCCTGATCGCCACCGCACTGGCCATCGCGCCGGTCTTCACCTACCTGCGGATGAACACCACCGAGCTGTACGGGCTGGAGCGCGCCTCTCGCGGTGACGCCCGGGTGCTGGACGGCCTGAAATACGTCGGCAAGCGCACCGACCTGCTGCTCCCGATCGCCCTGATGGCCGTGGTCGGCATGATCGGCTTCAACTTCCCGGTCACCCTGGCCGCCCTCGCAAAGATCAACTTTCACGCCGGGGCGTCGTCGTTCGGCCTGCTCACCACGGCTCTCGCGGTCGGCGCGCTCGGCGGTGCCCTGGCCGGCAGCGCGCGGCGGGCCCGGCCCGGTGCGTACCGGGTGATCGGCGCCGCGCTGCTCTTCGGAGTGTTCGAGTTCGCGGTCGGCTTCGCGCCGAACTTCGTGGTCGCCATGGTGCTGCTCGTGCCGACCGGGTTCTTCTCGATCTACCTGGCCCAGGCGGCGAACCACCGGGTGCAGATGGGCGTGGCCGCGGAGTACCGCGGCCGGGTGATGTCGCTCTACGTTCTGGTGTTCCTCGGTTCCACGCCGATCGGCGCCACGCTGGCCGGGTGGTGGGGTGAGCAGTACGGGGTGCCGTCGAGCATCTGGATGGGCGGGCTGATCTCGTTCCTGGCGTCGGTGGTCGCTCTGGTCTGGCAGTTGCGGGCCAGCGGGGATCGGCTGGCGTTCGACCTCCACCCGCGGCCTCGGGTGCATCTGGTGGAGGCGGCGGCCTCTTCTGGACCGGCCTCTTCTGGACCGGAGGCTTCTGAGCCGGCCTCTTCTGGACCGGAGGCTTCTGAGCCGGCCGCTTCTGGATCGGCCGCTTCTGGATCGGCCGCTTCTGGATCGTCCGCTTCTGAGCCCGCCGTGGTCCGGATTCACGTGAAACCGCTTCCTGGCAAGCCGGTCGCCCGGGTCTGAGGGTGTCACCCGTTCGTGGTCGACCTTGGTGGGTGATTTGTCGGATATATTGACCGGACAGGGTGCCCGATGTCGGTAAGGAACCTGGCATTTAGGTAGTTGGCAGATCCAGTCCGCCGAACGGGTGTTCCGACTCGGCCGATCCGGGTTTAGCGTCGAATCGTGGCGATGGCGCAACTGGTCGTGATTTCGGCGGCGTGGGTAACGCTGCTCGGCCTGTCGTGTGCCCGCATCGTGCGGCGGCGCTCCACTCCACCCCGGCCCGCGACCCCATTGCCCTCGGGCCGCCGCCCCCGGCGCCACGCCGGGTTCCGCCGGGTGCCCGCGCCGGGCCGTCAGCCCCGCAAGGGCTCGGCCCCGGCGCCTTGGGCCCGCCGTCCCAGCCCGCAGAACCGGGATCTTCGCCGGTTCGACCGCGACATGCAGGGGGTTGACGTGACCGTCCGGATGGACGAGCTGCCACCGGTTCCCATCGAACAGCTCGCTTACGACCTGCGCCGCCTCGATCACCAACGCCGCAACGGCCCGATGCGCTACTCGGAAAAGTGCCTGGCCGCGGTGATGCGCGCCTACGACATCCGGCTGCAGCTGGCCTGCCGCTGCCTCGGCGTGCCCGAACACCTCCAGCCCCTGACCGGCGTCGACCGCGAAATCGAACGCCTCCGGGTCGAGGATCGCCTGGAAGCTGCGGGTCTTGCCCTCCGCGGCCTTTAACTCCATTTTGTACGAATAGCGAGTCCCGTCCGCAGGCTACTAGCCACGTCCCGTGACAGTCTCGCGCGCGGCCGCGCGCCCTCAGGCCCCGGCCGCGCCTCCCGCGCCACCCCGCTCACCACGCGACACCCGCACCCCCCTCAGACCACTGCGCGCCTCCCTGTCATCGGCTGGCTCTCAGGGGTGCCTCCGCACCCCCGAGACACCCCTGAAGACCAGCCAGGCCCGCGCCAGTCCGGGCCGCGGGCACGTCGCCGGGCGTCGGCTGGTTGTCGGGGGTGTCTCGGCGTTTTTGAGGCACCTCTGGGGACCAGCCGGGGCCGCGGTAGTCCGGGCCGTGGGCACGTCACCGGCGTCGGCTGGTGGTGGCGGCTGTTTTCGGGCCTCCGAGGCAGCCGCTACCGCCGGCTGGTGGTGAGGGGTGTCTCAGGGGTGCGGAGGCACCCCTGAGAGCCAGCCGGTGGGCGGGAGGCGCGTGGCGGTCTGGGGTGCGGCGGCTGTCGCGTGGGTGCGTGGGTGGGGACTGTGTGGCGGCGGGGCTAGGGGAGGGGCCAGGTGTGGCGGGGGTGGTATTCGCCGTGGGTGCTTTCTACCAGGGCGAAGTGGGTGACCGGCCAGTCCGGGCCGACGTAGCCGTCGAGGGTCGGGAGCAGGTCGGTCGCCGCGCGGTAGGTGACGGTCAGGTGCGGCTGGAACGGGCGCGGGTCGATGGGGAGGCCGGCGTCGGTCAGCGCGACCCGGATCGACTCCCGCAGCGCCCGGAGCGCCTGGAGGTCACCGCCCAGCCCGGCCCAGCCGACTGATCCGAAACGGCCGCCACCGGTGAGCCGGAGTCGGAAGGACGGCGGCCGGGGAACGGCCTCGAGCACGACCTCGGGCGGGCGCGGGGCCTCGCCGGCGGGCCGGGGCGGCACCTCATCGCCGGGTGGGTGCGGTGCCGAGCCAGCGGGTGGGGGCGGCATCGTGCCGGTGGGGAGGGTGCCGAGGAAGGCGAGGGTGATGTGCCACGTGGTGGGGCGGGTGAGGAGGGTGCTGGGTGGGAGGTGGTGGAGCAGATCCTCGCGGGCCGCCTCCGGGGGGAAGACGGCGACGAAGAATCGGCTCAGGAGGATTCCCGGGCGGCCGGGCCGCCGCCGAAGAGGACGTCGTCCCAGCTCGGGAGGCGCTTGCGCGGCTTCGTCTCGTCGCCCTCGGTGCCGCTGGACTGTGCGGTCTGTCCGACCGTGCGGCGCGGGCGCAGCACGGCCAGGGACGGCACCGCCGGGATCTCCTTGGGCAGGTCGGACTCGTCGTCGAAGGCCGAGCCGGAACCGCCGCCGAGCAGCGCCGCGGCACCACCGGCGACCGGGCGGCGGGTAGCCGGGGAGACCGGTTCGAGGCCGCGGCCGGAGGAACTCTCCAACGGCCGGTCCAGCGAGGCGAGCAGCGCGTCGCGGCCGGCCCGGATCGGGTCGCGGGTCGGCCGGGCCTGGTCACGGTTGGGGCGACTGGGCGCGTCCATCGCGGGCAGGCCGTGGCCGCCGCGGGTCGGTTCGGCGCTGCGGACCGGACCGGGCAGGCCGTGACCGCCACGCTCGGGGGCCGGCTCCTGGCCGAGGATCTGGGTGGGGCGCTCGGCGCAGAGATACTGAGCCATGTCGTCGTGCGGGGCCACCACCTGGCGGCCCTTGTCCATGTCCCAGATGGCCTGGGCGGTGGCCTTGCCGGACGGCCAGGTGGCGACGATCCGCCAGGTGCCGTCCTCTTTGCGGAACGCGTCCCAGGAGATCTTCTCGGTGTCGATCCCGTGCTGCGCCAGGCGGCTGTCGACCACCTCGGACAGCGGCTGACCAGAATCGGACGTCTTCAGCCGGGTGCGGCGCGCGTGCTGGGCCAGCATGGCCCGCTCCTGCAGCACCGGACCGGCGTAGCGGAGGACCCGGTCGACCGGGACACCGGCGATGCGGGCGACGTCCTCGGCGGACTCGCCGCACCGGATCCGCGCCTGGATGTCCCGAGGGGACAGGGTGGCCATGTCCGGAGCGATCACCGCGACAGCAGTGCCCGGCGTCGCGGGGCTGTCGGTGAGCACTCCGGCGACCCGGTCGTCGAGAGGGAGTGCCAGCAAGCGGCCCACCTCGTCGGCGAGCACGAGAGCCTGCCCGTCTTCCGAGATGGCGACGAAGCGTACCGGCCGCATGCGTTGCCTCCGTCCCGTCGCGTTGGCCTGTCTTCCCGAGAGTCAGTCACCCGGGCGCGTTTCGGAACACGGTACGCGCCTCGGTCACCCGATGGGGGTAAGCCACGCCGTCAAATGAGCTGACCAGCGTAGATGATCTTCAACTTCGTACTCTCGATGGAGACCCTTCCATTCGTACGGACTATGCCTCGCCGAGGACAATGAGCCAAGTCACCGCGTCGGGAGAAACATTGCCCGTACGAATGATGATCGGAAACCTCAGAGCCGCTCGACGACGTAATCCACGCACGCGGTAAGGGCGGCCACATCGGTCGGATCGACGGTCGGGTAGAGCGCGACCCGCAGCTGATTACGGCCCAGCTTCCGGTACGGCTCGGTGTCCACGATGTCGTTGGCGCGCAGCACCTTGGCGATCATCGCGGCGTCCACCCCGTCGGCGAAGTCGATGGTGGCCACCGCGGCCGAGCGCAGCGCCGGATCGGTGATGAACGGCTCGGCGAACGACGAGCGCTCGGCCCAGCCGTAGATCGCGGCGGCGCTCTCCGCGCTGCGCTTGACCGCCCAGGACAGCCCGCCCTGCGCGTTCATCCAGTCCAGCTGCTCGGCAGCGAGGAAGACCGTGGCGAGCGCCGGCGTGTTGTACGTCTGCTCCAGCCGGGACTGTTCAATAGCGGTCACCAGATCGAGGAACTGCGGGATGTACCGCTTGCTCGCCTTGATCTCGAAGGCCCGCTCGATCGCGGCCGGCGACATCAGGGCCAGCCAGATCCCGCCGTCCGAGCCCAGCGCCTTCTGCGGGGCCAGGTAGTACACGTCGGTCTCGCGCAGGTCGACGTCCAGGCTGCCGCCGCCGGAGGTGGCGTCGGTGAGCAGCAGGGCGCCCGGGTCGGCGCCGGCCACCCGGCGGACCGGGACCATCACGCCGGTGGAGGTCTCGTTCTGGACGGTCGCGTACACGTCGACGCCGGCCTCGGCGGTCAGGTAGGCCGCCTGGCCACCCGGCGCCTTGTGCACGGTCGGCGGGGCCAGGAACGGCGCGTCCGTTACGGCCTGGACGAACTTCGCGCCGAACTCGCCGAACTCGGCGAACTGCGCCCGGTCCCGGACCAGGCCGAACGTCGCGACCTCCCAGAACGCGCTGGTGCCGCCGTTGGCCAGGACCACCTCGTAGCCGTCCGGCATCGAGAAGAACTCGGCGAGGCCGCGGCGCAACCGCCCGACCTGCTCCTTCACCGTCTTCTGCCGATGGGACGTGCCCATGAACGTGCGGGAGACGGCGGAGAGAGCCTCGACACCTTCCGGCCGGACCTTGCTCGGCCCGGAGCCGAACCGTCCGTCGACAGGTTTGATCTCGTCAGGAATCCGGATGTCAGCAGCCACGGTCACACATTATGCGTGAGCTGAGACCAGCCTTCGACCTCCGAGGGCTTGCGGGGCGCCGGCCCGAGGTAGCGCAGGCTGGGCCGCAGGATCCGGCCGAGCCGCTTCTGCTCCAGGATGTGCGCGCTCCACCCGGCCACCCGGGCGCAGGTGAACATCGAGGTGAACATGTGCGCGGGCACCTCGGCGAAGTCGAGCACCACGGCCGACCAGAACTCCACGTTCGTCCACAGCTGGTGGCCGGGTTTGCGCTCGTGCAGCTCGGCCAGCGCGGCGACCTCCAGGGCGGCGGCCACCTCGTACCGGGGGGCGCCCAGGTCCTTCGCGATCCGGCGCAGCACCCGGGCCCGGGGGTCCTCGGCCTGGTAGACCCGGTGGCCGAAGCCCATCAGGCGCTCGCCGCGGTCGAGGACGTCGGTCACGTACCCCTGCGCGTCGCCGCGGCGCTCGACCGCTTCCAGCATGTGCAGCACCCGGGTGGGTGCGCCGCCGTGCAGCGGGCCGGAGAGGGCGCCGATCCCGGACGAGATGCAGGCGGCCGCGTCGGCGCCGGTGGAGGCGACGATCCGGGTGGTGAAGGTGGAGGCGTTCAGGCCGTGCTCGGCCGCCGAGATGAAGTACGCGTCGACCGCCTTGACGTGCCGCGGGTCCGGCTCACCACGCCAGCGGCGCATGAACCGTTCCACGATGGTCTCGGCCTTGTCGATGTCCTTCTGCGGGACGGCCGGCAGGCCCAGCCCGCGGGCCGCTTGGGCGACGAACGAGAGCGCCGTCACCGAGACCCGGGCCAGGTCCTTGCGGGCCTGCTCGTCGGTGATGTCGAGCAGCTGGTCGAGCCCCCAGTACGGCGCGAGCATGGCGACCGCGGACTGCACGTCGACCCGGATGTCCCCGGAGTGCACCGGGACCGGGAACGGCTCGGCGGGTGGCAACCCCGGCCCGAACTTGCCGTCGACGAGCAGGCCCCAGACGTTGCCGAAGGAGACCTGGCCGATCAGATCCTCGATGTCGACGCCGCGGTAACGCAGCGCGCCACCGTCCCGGTCGGGCTCGGCGATCTCGGTCTCGAACGCGGTGACGCCCTCGAGTCCCGGCTTGAAGTCGGACACGGCACTCCCTGGAGAACGTGAGCTGCGGTGAGTGATTCATCTTGCCCGCCGGGTAACCGCACGGTCGACCCGTGGCGATTGTGCTCTCGGTGACACCCATCCTGGTTCAACTGACACTCGGCGGTCGCGGACTTACGGTCGTTGCAGCCGAAAGGAAGTCCCCCGATGCCCCCCGAACCGCCGTCCCCCGAACCGCCGTCCCCCGCGGGGATGCGCCGCGACTACACCGAGCACGGACCGCTGCTGGAGGGCTCGCTGGCCGCCGACTGGCCGGCTCAGTTCGCCATCTGGTTCGCCGAGGCGACCGCGGCCGGGCTGCCCGAGCCGAACGCCATGATCGTGTCGACCGCCGACGCGGACGGCCGCCCCTCGGCGCGGACCGTGCTGCTCAAGGGGTACGACGCGACCGGTTTCGTGTTCTTCACGAACTATGCGTCGCGCAAGGGCTCCGAGGCGGCTCAGAATCCGTACGCAAGCCTGGTTTTTCCCTGGTTTTCGATCCAACGCCAGGTGATCGTGGCCGGAGCCGTCGAGCGGGTCTCCCGCGCCGAGACCGAGGAGTATTTCGCGTCTCGTCCGCGCGGCTCGCAGCTCGGTGCGTGGGCCAGCCCGCAGTCGCGGGTGCTGCCCGGCCGGGACGCCGTGGACGCCGGCCTGGCCGAGGCGGTGGCGAGGTTCGGTGACGGTCCGGTGCCGGCCCCGCCGCACTGGGGTGGGCTGCGGGTGGTGCCGGCCACTGTCGAGTTCTGGCAGGGGCGGACCAACCGGCTGCACGATCGGCTGCGGTACCGCCTCAACGGCGACTCCTGGGTCGTCGAGCGGCTCGCCCCGTGACCGTTACGGGGGAGAAGAAGCGTTCTTGGATGATCGACACCACGCCGCTGCGGGTGGTGACGTTCCGCCGGATGTGGATCGGCAACGGCGCGTCGTACTTCGGCTTCCAGTTCACCTCGGTGGCGGTGCCGGTGCAGATGTTCGCCATCACCCGCTCGCCGTTCTGGGTCGGCCTGCTCGGGCTGGCCGGCCTGGTCCCGCTGCTGATCTTCGGGCTGTGGGGCGGCGCGGTCGCCGACGTGGTCGACCGGCGGCGGCTGCTGCTGTTCAGTTCCGCGCTGACCTGGGTGGTCACGCTCGGGCTGCTGGCACAGGCGGCTCTCGGCGTACGAAGTCCGCATTTGCTCCTGGCGCTCACCGCGGTGCAGGCGGTCGGCTTCGCGATCAGCTCACCGGCCCGCCAGTCGATCATTCCGCGGATCGTGCCGACCGGCATGGTCCCGGCCGCGAACACGCTGAACTACACCACGACCACGGCGGGCGGGGTGCTCGGACCGCTGGCCGCCGGTCTGATCATGGGGATCTGGTCGACCGGTACCGGCGTGACGGTGGCCTACGCGGTCGACGCGCTGCTGTTCACGGTCACCTACTGGGCGACCTGGCGGCTGCCGGCGATCCCGCCGATCGAACCGGACGACTCGGGCGAGAAGCCGACGGCCGGCCTGCACGGCATCGTGGTCGGGTTGAAGTTCCTGGTCACCCAGCCGGTGCTGCTGCTCTCCTTCGGCGTCGACCTGATCGCCATGGTGTTCGCGATGCCCCGGGCGCTGTTCCCGGCGGTGGCCGAGGAGCGGTTCGGCGGTGGCGCCGCGGTCGGCTGGCTGTTCAGCGCGATCGCGATCGGCTCGGTGCTCGGCGGGCTCACCTCCGGCTGGATCGGCCGGGTCCGCCGGCAGGGCGTCGCGCTGGTCGCCGCGGTGGTCGCCTGGGGCCTGGCGATCGGCCTGTCCGGTCTGGCCCATCAGCTCTGGCTGATGATCCTGCTGCTCGCGGTGGCCGGCGCGGCCGACCTGGTGAGCGCGGTCTACCGGCAGTCGATCATGCAGACGTTCGCGCCGGACCGGCTGCGCGGCCGGTTGCAGGGCGTGTTCACCGTGGTGGTGGCCGGCGGACCCCGACTGGGTGATCTGCGCGCCGGCGGCACCGCGAACGTGACCGGGGTCGGCGCCTCCTGGGTGGGCGGCGGCTTCGTGGCGGCCGGTCTGGCCCTGGTGCTGGCCGCGGCGTTCCCGGCACTGATCCGCTACCGGCCCGCTCAGCAGCCGGAGGAGAAGCACTAGTGTCCCTGGTATGACAGAGACAGCCGCGAAATCCGGGGTTCAGTGGTCGATCGAGGCCGACGGCCGCCGTGCCGTACTGGCCGAGGTCGGTGGCACGCTGCGTAGTTTCTCGTCCGGCGGGGTGGAGCTGCTCGACGGCTTCGGCACCGACGAGATCTCCCCGGGTTCCGCCGGCCAGATCCTCGCGCCGTGGCCGAACCGGATCCGCGACGGGCAGTACACCTTCGAGGAGAAGACGTACCAGCTCGCGCTGACCGAGCCGGCCCGGCACAACGCCATCCACGGCCTGGTCAACTGGTCGCGCTGGCGGGCCACCGAGCACACCGCGTCGGCGGTCACCCTGGAGTACGAGCTGCCGGCCCAGGTCGGCTACCCGTGGGGGCTGATCCTGCGGACCCGCTGGTCGGTCTCCGCGGAGGGGCTGCGCAGCGTGCAGGAGGTCGTGAACCTCAGCGACCAGAACGCGCCGTGGGGCTATTCGGTGCACCCGTACCTGCGGCTGAACGGGGTGACGGTGGACAACACCGTGCTCCAGGTGCCGGCCGGGACCCGGGTGGTGGCCGACTCCCGGCTGCTGCCGATCGGCGCCGTCAAGATCGCCGGCAGTGAGTACGACTTCGCCGAGCCCCGCCGGATCGGCGACATGGTCCTGGACACCACGTTCGGCGACATCGACTTCGGCCCGGACGGGATCACCGAGGTCGTCCTCGCCGACCCGGACTCGGACGCGAAGATCACCGTCTGGGCCGACGACAAGTTCAAGTACTGGCAGGTCTTCACGGGCGACACGCTGCACGGCGAGCGGCACCGCCGGTCGGTCGCGGTCGAGCCGATGACCTGCCCGCCGGACTCGTTCCGGTCCGGCCGGGATCTGATCACGCTGGCTCCGGGCGAGACCTGGACCACCGCGTGGGGGATCCGCGCCTGATGGAGTTCGACGAGGTGGTCCGCCGGCGCCGGATGGTCCGCGGGTACGACCCGGATCGCCCGGTCCCGCCGGAGCTGATCGACAAGATCGTCCGGCACGGGCTGCGCGCCCCGTCGGCGGGCTTCTCGCAGGGCTGGAGCTTCCTGGTCCTGACCGAGCTCGCCGACCGTGACCTGTTCTGGTCCAGCACCGCGTACGGCGCCGGCGACCCCGGCGGCTGGCTGGACCGGATGCGTACGGCCCCGCTGATCGTCGTGGCGCTGTCCAACAAGTCGGTCTACCTGGACCGGTACGCCGAGACGGACAAGGGCTGGACGGACAAGGCCGAGGCGCACTGGCCGGTGCCGTACTGGGACATCGACACCGGCTTCGCCGCGCTGCTGATGCACCTGACCGCGGTGAACGAGGAACTCGGCTCGTGCTTCTTCGGCGTACCCGCCGACCGGGTGGAGGAGTTCAAGACGGCTTTCGGGGTACCTGACGAGTTCAACCCGGTCGGCGCGCTCACCATCGGCTATCGGGGAGACGACAAGAGGTCTCCGTCACTCAAGCGCGGTCACCGCCCGGTGGACGACGTGGTGCATCATGGCCGGTGGGCTTCGGCCGCCGAGGCCTGACCGGCATCGCGGCTAGGCTGACAGACAAGACGTTTCGCAGGGGAGGGGCAGCCGCCGTGATCTTCAAAGCGGTCCGGGACGGAGCCCCGTACCCCGATCACCAGACCACGCTCAAAGAGTGGGCCGAGATTCCGCCACGGCCGATCCGGCTCGCCGAGCTGATCACCACGAAGCGCGAGCTGGCGCTGGACAAACTGCTCGCCGAGGACTCGACGTTCTACGGCGACCTGTTCCCGCACGTGGTCGAGTTCCGGGGTGCGCTCTATCTGGAGGACGGCCTGCACCGTGCGCTGCGGGCCGCGCTCCAGCAGCGCAATCAGATCCACGCCAGGGTGTTGGTGCTCTAGGCGAGCCCGGCCATCTCCTCCGGTCGCGGATTGTCGTACCCACTCCGTACCGTTAGGACATGGCCAACTCACCGGAAGTCGAAGAGCCGACGGCGGAGTACTCGGCCGTGCCCGATGTCGCCGAGCCGGAGTCCCCGGCCGTCCCGCCGGAGCACAAGCCGAGCTTCTTCGCCCGGCTGCTGATCTTCATCGGCTTCGTCTTCGCACTGATCGTCGCGTCCTGCTTCGGGCTGCGCGCGCTGAACGTGCTGCCCTCCTTCGACAACCCGTTCTCCAGCCAGACCGTCGACCGCAGTCAGCCGGTGCTGCTGCAGTCGATGCGCGATCTGCACCGTTATGTCGCGGCGGACGGCACCTTCCAGGTGATCGTCGACCTGCAGCAGAACAAGGAGAACATCCCCGACTTCCTGGTCAACCGGCGGATTCTGTTCGTCGGGTCGGGCACGGTCGAGACCTACGTCGACTTCAGCGCGCTCGCCGGTGACGCGCTCAAGGTCGACGAGGAGAAGAAGACCGTCACCCTGACCCTCCCGCCGCCGCAGCAGTCGATGGCCGCGCTGGACATGGCGAAGAGCTACGTGGTCGAAGAGGACCGCGGGCTGCTGACCAGCATCGGCGATGCGTTCCGCAGCGACACCGACAAGCAGCAGCGGGTCTATCAGGCCGCCCAGGAAAAGATCACCGAGGCGGCCAAGTCGAGCGGGCTCGACCAGCGCGCCCAGCAGAACACCCAGCTGATGCTGGAGAGCCTGTTCACCCGGCTGGGCTACACCTCGGTGACGGTCACGTTCACCACCCCGTGAGACGGGCGACGCCGCCGCCCCGGGGGTGGGGGCGGCGGCGTCAGGGGTCCCGGCCGGGTTTGCCAGCCCGGCTTGCACCCGGCCGGGAGTCAGCGGTCGCGCAGGCCGATCACTCGTTGGGCATCAGTGCCCAGAGGATCAGGTAGGCGATGAACTGCGGGCCGGGGAGCAGGCAGGACAGCAGGAACAGCAGGCGGACCGTCCCGGACGACAGCCCGGAGCGGCGAGCCAGCCCGGCACAGACGCCGGCGATCCAGCGGTCGTTGCGGGGACGGGTGAGGCTGCGAGTCTTGAAGGGGGTGGTCACTGTCATCCACTCCTTAGCGGTGGCCGGAGCACTCTGCCCCGACCACTTCGACGTTAGGTACGGACTCCCGGTCGTCCCTCATCCCGCAGGTGGAGACGGAGGACCCAGCTCCCGTAAGGGGTACCCGTACCCGAATGTCGCTCGCTGTTAACCTTTAGCCGTCTTGCGGGGTTCAGCTACGGAGGCAACTGTGACGCTGGCCCTTCTTCATGCCAGCGTTGGACCTGCCGGCACCGGGCTCACCGACGACCTCACCGCCGCGCTGCGCTCCGCCGGCGCCGCCGAGGTCGACCGGGTCGAGGCCGACGACGATCTGCCGGCCCGCCTGCGCGACGCCGCCCGCCGCGCCCGGGCCGCGAACCAGCCACTGCTGATCTGCGCCGACAACCTGGTCACCCACCACAGCCTGCTGTGGATGCTGGCCACCGACCCGGCCGGCCGCAGCACCGTGCTGCTCGCGCCGGACCCCGACGGCGGCCTGCGCGAGGACCGGGGCCGCGCGGTCCCGGCCGAGCCGGGCGCCGGCACGGTCCGCTTCCTGGGCGCGATGTGCCTGGCGCCGGCCGACCTCCCGCTGCTGGAGAAGGTCGCCGACCGCGCCGATCTGCTGCCCGCCCTGCTCGAGGCGGGCCTGGTGCCGGTCGCCATCCGGGTCCGGCTGCTGCACGCCGAGCAGGTGGGCACCGACGCCGACCTGGCCGCCGCCCGGCGGCGGCTCGCCGAGGTCGACGAGGACAAGGCCCGCCTGCGGCTCGCGGTCAAGGAGCAGGACGACTTCTTCACGACGTACGCGGTGAGCACCTGGTCCCCGCTGGTCACCCGGGCCTCGGCGCGACTGGGCCTGAGCCCGACCGGGGTGACCGCGCTGTCGGTGCTCTTCGCGGTCGCCGCGGCGCTGGCCTTCTGGCAGGCGTCCCGGCCCGCGATGATCGTCGGCGGGGTGCTGCTCTACCTGGGCTTCGTGCTGGACTGCGTGGACGGCCAGCTGGCCCGGTACACCCGGCGGTTCGACGCGTTCGGCGGCTGGCTGGACACCATGGCCGACCGGGCCAAGGAGTACGCGGTCTACGCCGGTCTGGCGGCCGGTGCGGACCGGATCGGGCTGCCGTACGCGTGGCCGTTGGCGGTGACCGCGATCGCCCTGCAGACCGCCCGGCACATGACCGACACCTGGTACGGCGCGCTGCACGACGAGGCGACCGCCCGGCCCCGCGCGCACCAGGCCACCGGTGGGGTCGGCGCCCGGCTCAGCGCGGCCTCCAACGCGGCGCAGAGCCAGCGCGGCTCGTTGATCTACTGGGCGAAGCGGATCGTGGTCTTCCCGATCGGCGAGCGCTGGGCGCTGATCGCGGTGCTCGCCGCGGCCACGAACGGCCGGATCGTGCTCGGCGCGGTGGTCGGGTTCGGGGTGCTGGCATTCCTCTACACGCTCTCGCTGCGGTCGCTGCGCGCGCTGTCGATGCGGGTGAGCGTGCTGGACACGGTCGACACCGGCCGGCACCGCGACGACGGGTGGCTGGCACGTACCGTGCTGGGGCGGGGTCGGCTGGATCATCCGCTGGTGGTGGGTGGGGTGCTCACCGCGTACGCGATCGTCGGTGTCTTCGCGGGCGAACCGCTGCGGACCGGCTTGCTGGCCGGCGGGATTCCGGCGGCCCTGGCCGCGGGGATGGCCGCCCGGGCCCGGCACGACCGCCCGCTGGACTGGCTGGTGCCGGCCGCGCTGCGAGCCGCCGAGTACGTATTCGTGGTGCTCGCCGGCCTGGTCGGCGGGGTGCCGTGGCCGCTGGTGTTCCTGCTGCTGTTCGTTCTGGCGCTGCGGCACTACGACCTGACCGCGCGGATGGAGAAGGGCGCGCCGGGCACCCTGGCCGGTGCGGCGGTGCTGGGCTGGGAGGGCCGGATGGTCCTGCTGGCCGCCGCGACCCTGGCCGGGTTCGGGATCGGCGGTTTTGTGGTGCTGGTGGCGGGTGTCGGCGGCGCCTTCTCGATCACCGCGGTGCGCGACTGGCGGGCGTCGCGCCCGAGCTGAGCCTGCGGCCCGTCAGGCGGCTCAGACCTTAGTGACCGTTTGGGATCACCCGGTTGACGGTCGGTCAGCACCGATGAACCAAATGTCGTTTCTTGCTGTGACCGTGCACACAAGTTGCTCCGGAGTTCTGATCTCCGTAATCGATTGATCACTATCAGCGAATGGCCGGTTCGGCCGATGGTAAAGCATCGACACCCCTCGCAAAGTCATTATCCGATCGCCGACCGTCGTGGGTTCGGGATCGAACAATCGATGGGGGAGGTTGGCGGTGTCCACCGTCGCGCTCAAGGACGTCACCAAGATTTGGCCAGATGGCACGCTTGCCGTGGACCGGGTGTCACTCGATGTTCGAGATGGCGAGTTCATGGTGCTTCTCGGCCCGTCGGGCTGTGGGAAGTCGACCGTGCTCCGGATGATCGCCGGCCTGGAGGACCCCACCGAGGGGGACATCCTGCTGAACGGCGAGCCGGTGCTCGACGTGCCCCCGCGCGACCGCAGCATCGCCATGGTGTTTCAGGACTTTGCGCTCTATCCGCACATGACCGTCGCTGACAACATCGGCTTCCCGCTGAAATTGTCCGGTGTCGAGCCGGGTTCGCGGCAGGATCGGGTCGGCACGGTGGCCGGGGCCCTGGGCATCGGCGAGGTGCTCGGCCGGCGACCCAGCCAGCTCTCCGGCGGCCAGCGGCAGCGGGTCGCGATGGGCCGGGCGATGGTCCGCCGACCCGGGATCTTCCTGATGGACGAGCCGCTCTCCAACCTGGACAGCGGCCTGCGCGCCGAGCTGCGCGCGGAGATCACCAGCATGACCCGCGAGCTCGGTGTCACCACCATGTACGTGACGCACGACCAGGCCGAGGCGCTGACCATGGCCGACCGCGTGGCGATCATGCGGCGCGGCGTGCTGCAGGACCTGGGCACGCCGACCGAGGTCTACCGCCGCCCGGCCACGCTCTACGTCGCCGCCTTCCTCGGCTCGCCGCGGATGAACCTGCTGGAGGCGCAGGTCTACGTCCACCTGGACCGGTACGTCGCGCTCAACTTCGGCGAGCAGACCCTCTACCTGGCCTGGTCCGACCCGCGCTCGCGGGCGGTGGCGCGCTACCACGGTGAGCGGATCGTGGTCGGGGTCCGCGCCGAGGCCCTCACGCCGGTCACCCCGGACACCCCGGGCGCGGTGCTGCACGGCCGGATCCGTTACCTGGAGCACCACGGCCACGAGTCGCTGGCCTACCTGGACATCGGCGCGACCGCGATCGTGGTGGACGAGGTCGGTGGCCCGGCCGCCGAGCAGCCCGCCGGTGGCACGCTGAAGCGGCTGGGCGGGGCGCTTCAGCGGCTCACCCGGTCGAACTCGGTGTCCGCGCAGGAGGAGCGGGGCGGCCCGGTCAGCCTGCTCAACGACCCGGGGCGGCACCACCGTAAGGCGGCCGAGCTGTCGGTGCGGCTGGCGCCGTACCCGGCGGTGACTTCCGGGCACCCGCTCACCGTGGCGGTTCAGATGGACGCACTGCACTTCTTCGACGAGCGGGGGGACCGGATCGATGTCGGCTGGCGCTGAACAGAACTCGGCAGGACGCCACTTCCGGGCGGGATCGTGGATGCCTCCTGCCACCAAGCGGCCACAGCGCGTAGGCTGCACGACGGTGGAGGACAGGATCGGCCAGACGATGCGTTCGGCTCCCGGTGTGGAGCCGAAGGTCGATGCCGCCCCCGCACCGTCCGGATCACCGGTTCTGTTGGACCGGAATTTCGGGGATGCCGACATCACCGTGCTGCGGCACGAGGTGTCCCGGCTGCTCTCCCCGATCAGCGTGCTCCGCGACCGGCTCTCCGGGTTCGTGCTCGCCGTGAACGAGGTGATCACGAATGTGGTGCTGCACGCCGGCGGGAACGGCCGGATCGTGCTGCGGATCGAGTCCGGTGCGGTGTGGTGTGTGGTCACCGACTCCGGCCCGGGCATCCCGGACGACCTGCCGGACAGTGACCTTCTCCCCGGTACGGAGGAGATCGGTGGCCGCGGCCTGTGGCTGGCGCACCAGCTGTGCGACGAGGTGACCACCGCGACCGGACCGATCGGCACCTCTATCGGACTCCGGATAGATCTGGTTCCGGTGTCCGGCCAGCGCTGAAACGGCAGCTGAAACGGCAGGTGGACCGGGCCGTGAAACGCGGGCGAAACGTGAAGCCGCCCTTCGCCTCTCGTCCTCCGCCGGGTGCGACTACATTGGGCGCGTGCTCGGACTTCCTTCCCAGGTAACCGCTTGCCTTTTCGATCTTGACGGCGTGCTGACGGACACCGCCCTTGTGCACAGTGCCGCGTGGAAACAAACGTTCGACTCGTTCCTGGAAACGCGGGCCGAGCGGCAAGATCAAGAGTTTGTGCCGTTCGACTCCAAGGTCGACTACCACCGATACGTCGACGGCCGGCAGCGTGCCGACGGGGTCCGGACCTTCCTCGCCTCCCGTGGCATCACCCTGCCCGAGGGCACCCCCGACGACGCTCCCGACGCGGAGACCGTCAACGGGGTCGGCAATCGCAAGAACCTCCTCGTGCTCCAGAAGATCAAGGAGGGCGCGGTTCAGGTCTACCCCGGATCGGTGGAGTACCTGAAGGCGGCCAAGGCCGCCGGACTGCGCCGCGCGGTCGTCTCGGCGAGCGCGAACTGCAAGGACGTCCTGGAGGCGGCCGGCATCGCCGACCTCCTGGAGGTTCGGGTGGACGGGGTCGTCGCCCGCGAGCTGGGTCTGCCCGGCAAGCCCGCGCCGGACACGTTCCTGTACGGGGCAAAACTGCTCGGTCTCGACCCGGCCGCCTGTGCCGTGTACGAGGACGCCCAGGCCGGTGTGGCCGCGGGCCGGGCCGGTGGCTTCGGCATCGTGATCGGTGTGGACCGGGTCGGTCAGGCCGACGCGCTGCGCGAGAACGGCGCCGACGTCGTGGTCACCGACCTCGCCGAGCTGCTCGACAACTAGCTTCAGACCCACCTAAGACATTCAGTCCCGAGAGGCACGACCGTGATCCGTGAACGGGCCTACCCCGTCGACCCCTGGCACATCCGGGAGACCCGGCTAGACCTGGACCTGATGGCCCAGTCAGAGTCGGTGTTCGCGCTCTCGAACGGCCATATCGGGATACGCGGGAACCTGGACGAGGGCGAGCCGCACGGCCTGCCCGGCACGTACCTGAACTCCTTCTACGAGCTGCGGCCGCTGCCGCACGCCGAGGGGGGATACGGGTTCCCCGAGTCCGGCCAGACCATGGTCAACGTCAGCAACGCCAAGCTGATGCGCCTGCTGGTCGACGACGAGCCGTTCGACGTGCGGTACGGCGAGCTCCGCTCGCACGAGCGCTGCCTCGACATGCGGGCCGGCACCCTGGAGCGGGTGGTGGAGTGGGTCTCCCCGTCCGGCCAGGGTGTACGGGTGCGCACCGTGCGCCTGGTCTCCTTCACCCAGCGCGCGATCGTCGCGTTCCTCTACGAGGTCGAGCCGCTGGACGGCGCGGCCCGGCTGATCCTGCAGTCCGAGCTGGTCGCCAACGAGCAGCTCCCGCCGACCAGCAAGGACCCGCGGGTCGCCGCGGTGCTCGACCACCCGCTGCAGGCCGAGGAGATGCTCGAGCAGCGCTCCGGCGGTCTGCTGGTGCACCGCACCAAGGCCAGTGACCTGCGGATGGCCGCGGCCATGGAACACCTGGTCGAGACGCCGGGCCGGCACGCGATCACCACCGAGGGGCACGCCGACTGGCTGCGCACCACGGTGGCCTGCCGGCTGGAGCCGGGGCAGAAGCTGCGAGTGGTCAAGCTCGCCGCGTACGGATGGTCGAGCATGCGCTCGCTGCCCGCCCTCCGCGACCAGGTCGGAGCGGCCCTGGCCAGTGCCCGCCTGGACGGCTGGGACGGTCTGGTCCAGCAGCAGCAGGAATACCTCGACGCGTTCTGGGACCACTCCGACGTGCGCGTCGAGGGTGACCCGGAGGTGCAGCAGGCGGTCCGCTTCGGGCTGTTCCACACGCTGCAGGCCGGCGCCCGGGCGGAGAAGCGCCCGATCGGCTCCAAGGGCCTGACCGGCCCGGGCTACGACGGTCACACGTTCTGGGACGCGGAGACGTTCGTGCTGCCCGCGCTCACCTACACCCAGCCCTCGGCGGCGGCGGACGTGCTGCGCTGGCGACACTCGACCCTGGACCTGGCCCGGGAGCGGGCGCAGACACTCGGCCTGCAGGGCGCCGCGTTCCCGTGGCGGACCATCCGTGGCCAGGAGTGCTCCGGGTACTGGCCGGCCGGCACCGCGGGCTTCCACATCGCCGCGGACATCGCCGACGCGGTCCGGCGCTACGTGCAGGCCACCGGTGACTACGACTTCGAGCGTGAGGTCGGCCTGGAACTGCTGGTGGAGACCGCGCGGCTGTGGCGCTCGCTGGGGCACCACGACCGGCACGGGCGGTTCCACATCGACGGCGTCACCGGTCCGGACGAGTACACCGCGATCGTGAACGACAACATCTACACCAACCTGATGGCGCAGCAGAACCTGATGACCGCGGTGGACGCCTGCAAGCGGCACCCGGACCTGGCGCGGCGCTTCGGGGTGGACGACGAGGAAGCGGCCTCCTGGCGGGACGCGGCGGCGTCCGTGCACCTCCCGTACGACAAGGAGCTCGGGGTGCACCAGCAGTGCGAGGGCTTCACCCGGCTGGAGGAGTGGGACTTCGAGAACACTCCGCCGGAGGGTTACCCGCTGCTGCTGAACTACCCGTACTTCGATCTGTACCGCAAGCAGGTGGTGAAGCAGGCCGACCTGGTGATGGCGATGTACATCCGGGGTGACGCGTTCACGCCGGAGGAGAAGGTGCGCAACTTCGCGTACTACGACGCGCGCACCGTCCGGGACTCCTCGCTGTCCGCCTGCATCCAGGCGGTGATGGCTGCCGAGACCGGCCACCTGGAGCTGGCGCACGACTATCTGGGCGAGGCCGCCCTGATGGACCTGCACGACCTGCACCAGAACGCCCGGGACGGCGTGCACGTGGCGTCCCTGGCCGGGTCGTGGATCGCGCTGGTCGCCGGGCTGGGCGGGATGCGGGACTTCAACGGTCAGCTGGCGTTCGCGCCGCGGCTGCCGAGCCGGATCAACAACCTGGACTTCTCGCTGCTCTGGCACGGGCTGCGGCTGCGGGTCAACGTCACCGCCGACGAGGTCACCTACTCGCTGCGCAACGGTGGCGGCTCGGCCCGGCTCACGCTGATGCACCACGGCAAGGAGATCGAGGTGACCCAGGTCCGTCCGGTGACCATGGCGATCCCGACGGCGGTTCCGGCCGGTCCGGCGCCGACCCAGCCGGCCGGTCGCGCTCCGGTGCGGCGCGCCACGACGCACTGATTTTTAGCGTACGAACAGAGAACGGCCCCCGACCCGGAGAGGGTGGGGGGCCGTTCTCGTTGCCCGCGTGGCTACAGCAGGGACACGTGCACGTGGTCGGTGTGATCACTCGGCCCGTGGTAGGCGTGCCAGTTGCCGGTCGCCGGGAACCAGATCTGCTTGTACCAGATCACGTAGTAGATGCCGAGCCGGTCGGCGTTGCGCACCAGGAACGCGGTGAGGTCGTTGCCGTACCGCATCATCTTGTCGTTGTGCGCCGCCGAGAACCCGGTCTTCTGCAGTGACCAGTCGCAGGCCCGGCCCTTGGGATGCTCGAACGGGCCGCCGTCGCGGTGGCAGCCGACGAACAGATTGAAGCCGGCCTTCTTCGTCTCTTTGTAGAGATGCAGAGTCCGCTTGGTGATGCACCCGTTGGTCGTCGGGTCGATCTGGTTGCAGGACTCCGCGGAGAAACCGCCGCTGGAGTTGCGCGGCGCCGGAGAGGCGATCGGGGATTTCGCGTCGACGAAACCCTCGGTGATGGTCTTGTTGATGCCGGTGCCGCCGCCGAGCAGCTCGAGCTGCCCCTCGGCCGAGTCGTGCAGTTTCGTCTGCACCGAGAGCTGCTGCTCTTCGGTCTTGACCTCGGCGTCCAGGCGGGTCTTGTCCGACGTGATCTGCTCGAGCAGGGAGTTCAGCTCGTGCAGCTTCGCGTCGTGCAGCTTGTTGATCTCCTCCAGGGTGACCGCCTTGTCCAGGAAGTCGGACGAGGAGTCGGCGCGGAGCAGGAAGCTCAGTGAGCTCAGATTGCCGATCTGGTACTGCTGGCGGGCGATCTGGTTGACCTCCGGGGTCAGCGCGTCGCGGCGCGCCTCGGCGGTCTTGATCTGGGCAGCCAGCGCCTTCTGATTCTTCTTCGAAGCCGCGACCGCGGCCTTGGCGTTCACGAACCGCCGGTTGGTGGTCTCGATCTGATCGGAGAGGTCGTCGCTCGCCTGGCCTTCGTCGGGGGTCGACGAACTGCCGCCGGGAGCGGCGTGTGCCGGCATGACCGGTGCGACGAACATCGCGGTGGCCACGAGCGGCGCCAGGGCAAGCATCAGCCACCGGCGGGGACGTGCGGTCATCAACAATCCTTCCTAGTCACCGCCGACCGAGTTAGCTGACGGGTTCGGGACGGAAGCTATCCCTACCGCATAGAGCGGATTCACCCCAACTACCTGGTTCCCCGGTTCGTCTGACGACGATTGGGCGGCGGCCTGCCGGCAACTCGGGGGCGGTGCCGTCCTGGCAGGACCGGCGGCCAGTTTACCTGAGATATCGCGTGGCATCAGGATCGGGAAAAGCAATAAAAGGGTTACCAATCAACGACTTTCTGTAATCGCATCACGAAAGGTGACCACGCCGTCGCATTCGGTACCGGAACTGTTGAATCGTCGATCGAGTGGGTATGGTCGGTCCCGGTTCCCGCGTGGGGACCGCCGCCTAATCGCACACGCAGCGAGCCGGGGATCCACGTTTCTTCCGGGGTGAATCCGCGCAATTGCGGTAGGGATTTCCTTCGTCCCGAACCCGTCAGCTAACCCGACCGGCGGCCGACGGAAGGAAATAGCCAGTGCAGCATGTGACTGCGCGGCGACGATGGGTGGCCGTGTTCGCGCTGCTGGTCGCCGCTTGCGGGATCACCGGCGCCGCCTCGCCGGCGGCCGCGGCCCCCCGCCCGCTCGCCGCGCCCGGTGAGTCCGGTGACGACGGGGAGGGTGGCTCGAAGTCCCTGCTCGACAAACTCGAAGACGCCTCCAAGGGTTACGTCACGGCGAAGGCCAAGCTGAAGACGTCCAAGGCGCAGCAGACCAAACTCTCCGCCGACCTGAAGAAGCTGGACGCGGCCCTCGGCCCGCAGCAGGCCGCGCTGAACCAGTACGCCCAGCAGGCGTACTCGATGGGCCGCCTGGGCCCGCTGAGCGCGCTGCTCACCGCGGACTCGTCGGCCGGCTTCCTGGACCGGGCGCAGCTGCTGAGCACGGTCGGCGCCCGGCAGAACCTGGCCATCGAAGACCTGCGGAACACCCGGGACGGCCAGCAGAAGGCCAAGACCTCGATCGACGCCGCGATCATCGATCAGCAGCGCCAGGTCAACGTGATGGCCAAGCGCAAGGTCCAGGCCGAGCAGGCGCTCAAGGAGGCCAACCAGGGCGCCGCCACCGACGACTCCGGTGGTGGCAGCAGCTCCGACGCGGACAAGCCCTCCGGCGATCTGGACGGCAGCTGCGTACCGGACCCGACCACCTCCGGCTGCATCTCGCCGCGGCTGCTGTTCGCGATGAAGCAGGCGCAGAAGGCGGGCTTCACCCGCTACGTGGCCTGCTTCCGGGAGCAGAACAGCGGGGAGCACCCGAAGGGCCGGGCCTGTGACTTCGCCGCCGACAAGAACGGTTTCGGCGGGGTGGCCACCGGTGCCAGCAAGACGTACGGCACGAACCTGGCGAACTACTTCATCCACAACTCCGACACACTCGGTGTGCTCTATGTCATCTGGTTCAAACGGATCTGGTTGCCGAGCAGTGGGTGGAAGTCGTACAGCGGGGCCGGCGGGACACCGTCGACGGACCACACGAACCACGTACACCTGTCAGTGACCTGACCTGAAACGCCGAGAAGCCCGGAGCCGACGGCTCCGGGCTTCTTCGTGTCCGCGGTCCTACTTGCGCATATACGCTTCGTATTCCTTCATCACGTCGTCGGTCGGGCCGTCCGCGCGGATCAGGCCGGACTCCAGCCAGATCGAGCGCTCGCAGGTGTCCCGGATCGACTGCTCGCTGTGGCTGACCAGGAAGACCGTGCCCGCGTTGGCGCGCAGCTCGCGGACCCGCTCCTCACTGCGGCGGCGGAACTTCGCGTCGCCGGTGGCCAGTGCCTCGTCGATCAGCAGCACGTCGTGCTGCTTCGCCGCGGAGATCGAGAAGCGCAGCCGGGCCGCCATGCCGGACGAGTAGGTCCGCATCGGCAGCGAGGAGAAGTCGCCGCGCTCGTTGATCCCGGAGAAGTCGATGATGCCCTGCTTCTTCGACTTCACCTCGGTCGGTGACATGCCCATGGCCAGGCAGCCCAGCTCGACGTTGCGCTCGCCGGGCAGGTCGTTCATCAGGGCCGCGTTCACGCCCAGCAGCGACGGCTGGCCGGCCGCGAAGATCGCACCACGGGCCACCGGCAACAGGCCGGCCACCGCACGGAGCAGTGTCGACTTGCCCGACCCGTTGCTGCCGATCAGGCCGATCGCCTCACCCTTGTACGCCACGAAGGTGACGCCCTTGACCGCGTGCACCTCGCGGACGTTCGCGGTCTTGGTGCGGGTGACGATCTTCTTGAAGCTGGAGAGCGGACTGCTCTGCTGGTTGCCGGCCGAGCCGTAGATCTTGTAGATCACGTGGGCGTCGTCGGCGATGACGGTGGGGACGCGCTCGGTGTCAGCCACGGCCGTAACCCTTCTCTCCGCGCCAGAAGTAGACGTAGCCGGAGACACCCACGACCAGCGACCAGACGACCGCCTCGATCCAGAGCAGCGTCGGGGAACCGGCCAGCGTGACGTTCTCCAGCAGCGAGTGCCGGAACAGCTCGATGAAGACCAGCAGCGGGTTGGACTCGACGATGGCGAGCTTCCAGCCGTCCAGCTTCTCGGTGAAGCGGGTGACCGGGTAGAGCACCGCCGAGCCGTACATCCAGAACCGCATGATGAACGGGATCAGCTGCTTGACGTCGCGCATCTTCGAGCCCAGCCGGGCGGCGGCCAGCGACAGCCCGGTATTGAAGATCATCTGAAGCAGCATCACCGGGATGATCAGCAGCCACTTCGGAGTGATCGGCTCGCCGGTGAACAGCACGATGACCAGCAGGACGCCGATCGCGGTGACGAAGTTGCGGATCTCCACGAGGGCCACCGAGAGTGGCAGGCTGGCCCGGGGGAAGTGCAGCGCCCGGATCATGCCCAGGTTGCTGGTGATCCCGTTGATGCCGTTCTGCACCACCGATTGGGTGAACTGGAAGACGAACACCCCGATGCAGAGGTACGCGATGAAGTTGGTGACGCTGCCCTTGGTGCCGATCACCACACCGAAGATCACGTAGTACACCAGCGCGTTGATGGCCGGTGTCAGCACCGTCCAGAGCGCACCCAGGTTCGTGTTGCCCAGCGAGGAGGAGGTCTTCGCCTTGGCATGCGCACCGATGAAGTGCCGGTATGCCCACAGCTTGCGCGTGTACTCCAGTAGGCCGAGCCGTCGCCCGGAAGAGCTCAGGCCGTGCCGTCGGGCGAGTTCCCGCAGGGGAACGCCGGTAGCGGCATCGGCAACCGCCGTCTCTGGCATGGAGTGGTGCTCCGATCTCGTCGGCCGGTACGAGGCGGCGGACTCCGGTGACTTGCCATCAGACACGGTGCCAGCATGCCAGGTGCCCGCCGACGTCGATGAAACGGGTTCGTATCGACGCTGCCGGGAACGGTAGCCGACCAAACGGCGGAACGCAACCGTTACGTCGTAGCGTTATAGTGACCAGGTGGCGACAGTCAAACGCGCACCTGCCGGAGCGGCGGTGCTCCGCAACGACATCACTGTGGCGATCCGTAACGCGGTCATGAGCGAGCTGGCAGAGGTCGGTTACGGCCGTCTGTCGATCGAGGCCGTGGCCCGGCGTGCCGGAGTCGGCAAGACCGCTATCTACCGGCGTTGGAGCAACAAGCTGGAGATGGTACTGGAGATCATCACGGAAGTCGCCGGGCGCAAGGTGCCACTTCCGGACACCGGCAGCTTCGCCGGCGACCTCGACCTACTCATGATGATCGTCAGCAAGGCCCTGCAGCATCGGGTCGCGTCGCAGATCATCCCGGACCTGATGGCCGAAGCGGCTCGCAACCCGCAGATCGCCGAGACCCTGCAGAAGGTGCTGCGCACCCACCAGCAGGCGGTCGGGGAGAAGCTGGTCGGCCAGGCGATCGCCCGTGGCGAGCTGCCCGAGAACACCGACCCGGACGTCGCGGTGGACCTGATCCTGGGCCCGCTGTACTGGCGGCTGGCCGTGGCCCGGCAGCCGATCGGCGACGACTACCTGGAGAAGCTCTCGGCCGCGGTCCTCGGCTCCTTGCGGGGTGACGCCAAGAAGTGAGGGGGTGCGGGAGTGACACCCGAAGCGGTGACGCGACCGGCACCCGAACACGCACCCGGTCGCACCCGATCGCAACTCAGACTTTCCTGCAGGGTGGCCGGGTCCGGGCCGAATCGAGGGACTGTCCCCGACACGACCCCCCGGAGCCGGCCCACATGCAGACCTCGAGCATCCCGCACGTCGACACCACCGTCCTGGACGCCACCGCGCTGCTGGCGATCGCGATGGGCCGGACGCCCGACACCGGACTGGGCCCGGTCCTGAAGCGGCCCCAGGTGGTGACCGGCGCGGCGGTGGTCGGCGCCTGGCGCAGCCCGGACGGCACCGTCCAGCTGCAGTTGCGCACCGACGGGACGTACGCCGGCGAGGTGGCCGGCCGGCGCAAGCGCCCCAGCGGCACCTACCGCCTGGACGGCGACTCGCTGCTGCTCCACGACGACATCTCCGGCCTGCGTACCCCGGTGGCCGTCCTGCACCAGGGCGAGCTGGAGATGGCCGGGCACCGCCTGCACCCGGCCTGACGTTCCCACCGCGCCCGCGGCCGGTAATGCTGTCACCGTGATCGATTGGTTGAACGGCATCGCGCTGACCGCCTTCGGCGTCGGCACCACCTGGGCCGAAGTACTCGGCTTCGTCACCGGACTGCTCACCGTCGGGCTGCTGGTCCGGCAGCACATCCTGAACTGGCCGCTCGGCATCCTCAACGTCCTGCTGCTGATGCTGGTGTTCGGCACCGCGGGCCTCTACGCCGACATGGGCCTGCAGGTGATCTACGTGCTCCTCGGCCTGTACGGCTGGTGGGCCTGGCTCTACGGCGGCGCCGACCGCACCCGGCTGGTGGTACGCACCACCACCCGCGCCGAGTGGCTCGCCCTGGCCGTGGCCGGCGTGGTGATCACCGGCGGACTGTGGCTGTTCCTGGACCGGCTCACCGGTTCCACCGTGCCGCTCGCCGACGCGCTCACCACCGCGCTCTCCCTGCTCGCGACGTACGGCCAGACCCGCAAACTGGTGGAGAACTGGTGGCTGTGGATCGCCGCCGATGTGATCTACATCCCGCTGTACGCCTACAAGGACCTCTGGCTGACCGCGATTCTCTACCTCGCCTTCCTCGTCCTCTGCGTGCTCGGCCTGCGGTCCTGGCAGGCGGCACGGCGGGCACAGTCCGTGGCAGTGGCGGTGGCCGGGTGAGGTACCGGCACGGCCTGGTCGTCGGCAAGTTCTACCCGCCGCACGCCGGGCACCACGCCCTGATCGAGACGGCCGCGGCCGCGTGCGAGCGGCTGACCGTGGTGGTCGCGCCGTCGTCGAAGGAGAGCCTGCCGCTGCCGCTGCGGCTGGAGTGGCTGCGCGAGGCGCACCCGGCCGTCCGGTTCGTCGGGGTGCACGACGACCACCCGATCGACTACGCCGACCCGGCGGTCTGGGAACTGCACATGGCCGTGTTCCGGGCCGCGGCCGGCCCGGAACCGGTCGACGCGGTGTTCTCCTCCGAGGCGTACGGCGCGGAGCTGGCCCGACGCTTCGGCGCCCAGCCGGTGCTCGTCGACCCGGGCCGGGAGCGGGTTTCGATCTCCGGCACCGCGATCCGGGCCGACCCGGTCGCGCACTGGCACCACCTCGGCCCCGGCGCGCGTGCCTGGCTGGCCCGCCGGGTGATCGTGGTCGGCGCCGAGTCGACCGGCACCACCACCATGGCCCGCGCCCTGGCCCGGCACTACCGGACCCGGGGCGGGGTGTGGGCGGCGACCGGGTGGGTGCCGGAGTTCGGCCGGGAACTGACCGAGCGCAAGCTCGCCGACCTGCGGCGCGGCCGGCCCGACGCCACGGTCTTCGAGGTGACCTGGGACCGGGACGACTTCGTCACGGTCGCGGTCGAGCAGTCGGCGGCCGAGGACGCGGCGGCCCGGGCCGGCTCGCCGGTGGTGTTCGGCGACACCGACGTGTTCGCCACCACGATCTGGGAGGAGCGCTACCTGGGCAGCGCCTCGGCCAAGGTGCGCGAGCTGGTCCGGGACCCCGACCTGTACCTGCTGACCGAGGACGCCGGGGTGCCGTTCGAGGACGACGGGCTGCGCGACGGGGAGCACCTGCGGCGGTGGATGACCGAGCGGTTCCGTACCGAGCTGGCCGCCCGTGCGGTGCCGTGGGTCGCGCTGTCCGGCGGGTACCGGGAGCGCCTGACGACCGCGATCGCCGCGGTGGACCGGCTGCTGACCGCCGGGTGGCGGCTGGCCGACCCGCTTGTGCCTCAGCCGCCGGGGAATCCGGCCGAACGGTAGGGGTGGACCGATCGGGGGGAAACGGGATGCGGCGCGTCGGGACCGTGCTGACGGCGGTGGCGTGCGCGCTGGTGTCCGGTGGGTGCTCGGGCGGCGGGCAGACCACGGCCGCCGCCTCGCCCAGCCCCGGTAGCACCTGGTCGCTGCTGCTCTCCGGCAGCGCGACACCCAGCCCGACGCCGTCCCGGGCGAGCTTCAGCCCGACACCGGCCGCTGTCGCGTCGCTGCCGTCACCGATTCCCAGCTGTACCAGGATCTGGCCGAGGACCGATCCGGTGCTGATCCCGATCGTGGTGACCGCCGTCGCCGGTGGTTTCCGGGTGGAGTGGCCCCGGCAGTACGACTCGAATTACCGGGTCACCGCCGTACCCCAGAAGTTGATCAGCGGTGCCCAGCCGGAGCCGGCCTGGAAGGACGTCCCGGCCGGCACCGGCTGCACGATCAGCACCACGCTCACCGGGCTGATCGCCGGCGAGCCCTACATCGTCTGGCTGGACGCGCCGAACTCCGGCTACGAGATCGACGGCACCCGGCACCTCTACAGCGGGCGCTCCCGGGTCGTCTACCCGGCGTGAGCGTCTTCCGGCTTGCCCTGGCGGGGCAGCAGGAAGGAGAGCCCGAACGCGGCGATCAGCAGCAACAGGGCCACTCCGGCCGTACGAACGGTGGTGTCTTCGAAGCCCGCGCGGACCTGTTCCGCGGCAAAGGCCGCAACCGACGGATCGGCGGCGGAACCGTCGTCCCGGCAACTCGGCGGTACGACGTCCGGGTTCGTCTCGGCGACCCGGTCGGTCAGGCAGTCCCGCAGCCCGGCGACGATCGCCGGCTGCGCGTCGGAGGGCACCCCGGCCGTGGTCAGCGTGGTCCGCAGCGCACCCGCCGCGTCGTCCACGTGCTGCCCGACCTGGCCGGGCAGCAGCGCGAAGAAGATCGTGCCGAGCACCGCGATGCCGAACGCGCCGCCCAGCTGCTGCACCGAGGTGATCGCACCGGACGCCGAGCCGCTCTCCTCGTCGTCCACGCCGGCCAGCACGATGCCGAAGAACGGCGCCATCGCCAGGCCCATCCCGATACCGAGCAGCAGCAGCGCCGGGATCATGTGCCACGGGGTGATGTCCGCGCCGGCCAGGTGCACGGTGCCGGCCAGGACCACGGTCCCGGCCAGCATCACCACCGTGCCGAGCTGCAGCAGCTTGCGGCCCAGCTTCTCGGCCAGTCCGGCGCCGGCCACGATGAAGCCGGCCACCATGCCGAGCGCCTGCGGCAGCGTGGTCAGGCCCGCCTTGAGCGGTGAGTAACCCAGCCCGATCTGCAGGTAGAACGTGAAGACCAGGCCGGTGCCGATCAGCGAGGCGAAGAACATCAGGCCGAGCGCCAGGCCGCCGGTGAACGCCCGCTTGCGGAACAGGCTCGGGGTGACCAGCGGGTCGAGGCCGCGCTTGTCCCGGCCGGCCTCGTAGACCGCGAACAGTCCGAAGGAGATCACGCCGACCGCGAGCATCACGAACGTCCAGACCGGCCAGCCCAGCTCGCGGCCCTGCACCAGCGGGAAGAGCAGCAGGAACGCGCCGCCCGCGGCGAACAGCACGCCGAGCCAGTCGAGCCGGGGTGCCCGGTCGAGGCGGGACTCGGGCAGGTATTTGATCGCGCCGAGCACCGCGAAGACGCCGAGCGGCAGGTTGATGAAGAAGATCATCCGCCAGCCGGCGCCGAAGTAGTCCGCGTCGACCAGCCAGCCGGCCAGGATCGGGCCGCCCACCGAGGAGAGGCCCATCACCGGTCCGAACGCGCCGAACGCCTTGGCCCGCTCCGCCGGGCCGAACATCTCGCGCAGCATGCCCAGGCCCTGCGGCAGCATCAGCGCGCCGAACAGGCCCTGCACCGCCCGCGCGCCGACCAGGAACCCGGCCGACGGCGCCAGCGCGCAGGCCAGCGACGCGGCGGTGAAGCCGGCCGCGCCGATCAGGAACATCCGGCGGCGGCCGTAGATGTCGCCGAGCCGCCCGCCGGTGAGCAGGCCGATGGCCATGGACAGGGTGTACGCCGCGCCCAGCCACTGGATCAGGCTGTACGACCCACCGAGCTCTTCCCGGATGACCGGTCCGGCGATCGTGGTGACCAGCGCGTCGAGCAGGTCCATCACCTCGACGGCGAGGATCACGAAGAGCGCGACCCACCGATAGCGATACGGCGCGGTCTCCGGCGCCGCCTCTGTTTGAACACTGTTCGTTGTCACGAACACTGTTCTAGTAGCGAACACCGTTCAGTGTCAACTAGATTAGTCGTTGATGAAGAACTCCCCCTGGCAACCGCTGCCCGACCGGAAGTCGACCCGGGTGCAGCTGGACCGCGAGCAGATCATCGACGTCGCGCTACGGATCTCGGATCAGGAGGGCGTCGACGCGGTGAGCATGCGGCGGGTCGCCGCGGAGTTCGGCACCGGGCCGTCCAGCCTCTACGCGCACGTGTCCAACAAGGACGAACTGCTGCGCCTGATGTTCGACCGGGTCTGCGGCGAGATCCAGTTGCCGCCGCGCGAGCCGGCCCGATGGCAGCAGCAGATCAAGGAGCTGATGCTGGGCACTCATCGGCTGCTGCTGACCCACAACGATCTGGGCCGGGTGGCGCTGGCGACGGTGCCGAACGGGCCGAACGCACTGCGCGCCTCGGAGTGGATGCTCGGCCTGATGGTCGAGGGCGGGCTGCCGGCGCACCTGGGCGCCTGGGCGCTCGACCGGATCTTCCTCTACGTGACCGTCGACGCCTACGAGACGTCCATCTGGCGGGCGCAGCTGCGCCACCTCGGCCTGCCCAAGCACGAGTCGGAGAAGCAGGTCAAGGGCGAGATGGCGGCCTTCCTCGCGGAGCTGCCGGCCGACCGCTTCCCGTACCTGAGCCGCAACTCGGCCGCGATGACCTCGGGAACCTCCCAGGAGCGCTTCGAGTTCGGTCTCGACCTGCTGATCGACGGCCTGCAGCGGCACGTCACCGGCTGAGACGGGTCCGGCTGGTTCTCGGGGGTGCGTCAGGCGACCTGACGCACCCCCGAGAACCAGCCGGGAGTCGGACCGTCAGACGGATCGGGTGGGCAGCCCGGCTTCGCGCCAGGCCTTGAAGCCGCCGGCCAGGTCGGTGGCCCGGTGCAGGCCGAGCTCCTGCAGCGCGGCCGCGGCCAGGCTGCTGGTGTACCCCTCCTGGCAGGTGATGATCACCGGGAGGTCGTAGCGGTCGGCGAACGGCAGCCGGGCGTCGCTGCGCGGGTCGAGGCGCCACTCCAGCACGTTGCGCTCGATGATCAGCGCGCCGGGGATCTCGCCGTGCTCGGCGCGCTGGGCCGCCGGGCGGATGTCGATGAGTACGGCGCCGTCGCGGACCGCGGCGTCGGTCTCGGCCGGGCCGAGCCGGTCCAGCCGGGTGCGTGCCTCGTCCAGGATCTCGGCGATGCTCTTCGCGCCGGGCGGTGCCGTGGTCACCACTGGGCGCCGGCCCGCTCGGTGGTGAGCGTCTGGAGACCGGCCGGGCCCAGGCGGTACTTGGTCATGCTGGTCAGCGCCGGTCCGTAGACGTGCACGCTGATCGCCGGGTCGGGGCCGCGGTTGACGATGCGGTGCACGTGGTGGCTGCCGAACCGGCGGCCGGCGCCCTCGCTCAGGTCGCGGGAGGTGACCCGGGGCGACTCGGCCGGGCCGCTGACGGTGTCCTCGGTGAGCGTGCCGCTGAAGATGTGGAACCCGCCGGCCGAGCCGCCGTGGTCGTGCAACTCGGTCTGCTGGCCGGGCAGCCAGGTGAGCAGCCAGACCTCATGGTCGTCGGCGACGTGCAGCCGGTGGTACCACCTGTCGACCGGGTCGAACCGGGGCGGAACCACCCAACCCTCCGGCGCATTGGCGAATTGCCGGGCGATGGCGAGATGGTCGAGTTGCAGCGCGGTGGTGGTCATTCGGTTCCTCCGGTTCAGCTATACATACCCTATCGGTGAGATAGGTTTTATCACAGAACTGGGCGGGGCGGGGCCACTTCCCGGAACCGGCTCGTCCCCCGAAAGAGGCTTCACCGCGTTTGCCTCTTTCGTGGCGGGGTGCGAAAAACTGCGATCCGCAATGGTGCGACCACGCTCCGTCGACCAAAGTGGGCATTCCGTCACCGGAATGGTGTTCTGGGTCAACCGTTCCGGCAGAGTTGCTGGTCAGCCCGTCCCTAGGTAATTGAGATGGCTATATGGTCAGTGGCGCCGCCGAGAGTCGGTTGCCGGAGGAAGACGCCCAGCTGGGCGCCCTCCGATGCCCCCCCGATGAACGAGGACGGACACGTGTTGAAGTCACGCCGCGGTCTGCTCGCCGCCGGCCTCTCCGTTGCGGTGATCGGCGCTATCGGAGTCGCCTCCACCCTGAACGCGGGTGCTGAGCAGATTCCCGACGGACCTGCCGCTGCGACCGCGCCGGCTGAAGTCGCCGAAGCCCCCGCCGCTGCCGATCCCGCTTTGAAACCGCCGACCATCCTCCCCTGGGGGGAGGAGCCGCAGCTCGTCAAACGAGGCCAGGACGGCGCCACCAGCCGCGCGCTCAAGGCCGCCGGGCTCAGCGCCGCGGCGCCAGGCGAGACCGACGTGAGCGACGCCGATGAGTACGCGCCTAAGGGCCGCAGCTCGAAGTCCCGCTCCTTGCAGACGACCAGGACCACAGTGGTGCCGCCGAAGCCGCTCCAGCTCGATCCACCGCCGACCGCGACCGCCTCGCCGTCCAGTTCGGGCTCGACCGTCCACTTCCTTTACAACGTCGGCTGGCAGGCCGCCGTCTCCGACGGGGCGTACGCGAACCTGACGATCAACAAACCGGTGCTGGCCCAGGCGGACTACCACACCCTGGCCGAGCTGGCGGTGCAGTCCGCGGACGGCACCCAGATCGTCGAGGTCGGGTGGAACGTGGACCGCGTGGTCAACGGCGACGACGACCCGCACCTGTTCGTCTACCACTGGGTCAACGGCCAGACCAGCTGCTACAACGGCTGTGGCTACGTGCAGTACAGCAACACCATCACGCCGGGCGACACGCTGAGCGTCGACATCCAGAAGAAGTTCGGCATCCAGTTCTACGGCGGCGCCTGGTGGATCGCCTACGACACCGAGTGGGTCGGCTACTTCCCGGCCAACCTCTGGACCGTCGACTTCGCCAAGACCGGCATGGTCCAGATCTTCGGCGAGGTGGCCGCGTCCTCCGCCCAGCCGTGCACCCAGATGGGCAACGGTCTGGCCGGCTTGGAGACCACGGCGGCCCGGATCGGCAGCGTGGCCTACATCAACGGCCCGACCCCTGACGTGGCGGTGCGCAGCACCAGCAGCCTCTATCAGGTGTCCAGGCAGAGCACCCGGACGTTCCGCTACGGCGGGGCCGGCGCCTGCTGATCTCCCGTACCTCGCAAGGTTGATGCCCGGTCCCCCAAAGGGGCCGGGCATTGACGTTTTCCGGTTTCCTGCCCCCACCGTGAACCGGATCGCGTGTGACGATGTACATCCGGGTGGCCGGGCGGAACCCGAGGGGAGCTGGCGCCGATGAAGCGACGGGTGAGCCCCGACGAGCAACTGATGACCGCGCTCTACACGGAGCACTACGCAGTGCTCATCAATTTTGTCTCGCGATACGTCTCCGATCGGCACAAAGCCGAGGACATGGTCCAGGAGACGCTGTTACGGGCGTGGAAGCACATCGACCGGCTCGACCCGGAACCCGGGCGGACCAGGTCGTACCTGCTCACCATCGCGCGCAACGTGGTGACCAACGCGTGGCGGGCGGAACAGCGCCGGCCCAAGCTGGTTTCTGACGAGACAGCGGTCAACTCCGTGCCGTCGGCAGACAATGTAGATCAAATGGTGGAGGGCTGGCTGGTCGCGGAAGCGCTGGAACGGCTCTCCCCGGAGCATCGGGCGGTGATTCAGGCCATGTATTACGAGGGGCAGAGCGTGGCCGACGCGGCGCGGAAACTGTCGGTGCCGGAGGGCACGGTCAAGTCCCGCGCTTACTACGCGGTACGTGCGCTCCGCACCGTCTTCGAGGAGATGGGGATGCTGCGATGAGCGGGCACAGCCCCATCCGCGACATCGGTCGGGCGGGGGTGCGGCATGAGTGACCTCGACGAGCACGACAGCCTGCACCGGCTGCTCGGCGGCTACCTGCTCGGTGGCCTGGACGAGACGGACACCGACCGGCTCGACGCGCACCTGCACGACTGCGCCGACTGCCGGGCCGAGCTGGATCGGCTGGCACCGGTGCCGGAGATGCTGCAACACCTGCCGGATGCCCGGCACACCGGTGGTGGCCTGCCACCGCTCACCGTCGCGCCGACCGCGCGACCCACCTCGCAGAACGTCGAGAACCTGCTCAGCCGGATGCGGGCGGAGAAGACCCGGGAGACCCGGGTGTCGCGGACCCGATGGCTGGTCGCCGCGTCGGTGGCGGTGATCGCGGCCGGCGCGATCGGCTACGGCATCGTCTCCACCAGCCAGGGGACACCGAACCCGCCCACGGCACAGCAGAGCACCCAGCTGATCACCGCGGACTTCCAGGCCGCGGCCGGCAGCGGGATGGGCGGCCAGGCGGTGCTCACCCCGAAGGCCTGGGGTGTGGAGATCGGGCTGAACATGACGAAGATGGAGGGCAAGGCGCCCTTCTTCTGCATGGTCAAACGCACCGACGGCACCATGGAACAGGCCGCGGCCTGGGGCGAGACGGCCGAGCACAACGCGAAGGTGAGCGGCGCCAGCTCGATCAAGGCGACCGACGTGCAGTCCATCGTGATCACGGACAGCGGCGGAAAAGTACTGGGCACCGCGACCGTTGCCTGAGCAGAATCGGGGGCATGTCGATCTCCCTTCGGATGCCCCCGAAACTGCGTACCGGTGACCGCGTTGCCGTGCTCTCCCCGGCCTTCGCCGCTCCCGCGCTGTTCCCGGAGCGGCACGAGCAGGCGCTGCGCCGGGTGCGCGAGGTGCTCGGGCTGGAGCCGGTGGAGTTCCCGACCACCCGGCAACTCGGTGCGTCCGCGGCCGACCGTGCCGCCGACCTGACCGCGGCGTGGGCCGACCCGTCGATCCGCGCGGTGTTCGCCACCATCGGCGGCGACGACCAGATCACCGTGCTGCCGCACCTCGACCCCGAGGTGTTCCGCGCCGACCCGAAGCCGTTCTTCGGGTTCTCGGACAACACCAGCCTGCTCAACTGGCTGTGGTGTCACGGCCTCGCCGGCTTCCACGGCGGGTCGACGATGATGCACGTGGCGCGCGGGCCCGGGATCCAGCCGGTGCACCTGGCCTCGCTGCGCGCCGCGCTCTTCGACGGCGGGGATCTGGCGATCGAGCCGGTCGCCGAGTTCAGCGAGGAGGAGCTGGACTGGGCCGGCGAGGGCTCGCTGACCGACGCGCCGGCACCGGTGCCCAGCCCCGGCTGGACGTGGCACCGGCCGGACCGGGTGGTGACCGGTCCGACCTGGGGTGGTTGCCTGGAGGTCGTGCACTCGCACCTGGCGGCGGACCGGTGGATCCGGCCGGTCGACGAGTACGCCGGGAGTGTGCTGCTGCTGGAGACGTCCGAGGAGATGCCGGCGGCCGGGAAGGTCTTCCGGATCCTGCGCGACTTCGGGGAGCGCGGGCTGTTGCGCCAGTTCCCGGCGGTGCTGGTCGCCACCGCGAAGGCCACCGTCTTCACCGATCCGCGCCCGGTCGCCGAGCGGCAGCGGTACCGCGACGAGCAGCGGGAGGCGGTGCTGCGGGCGTTCGCCGACTACCACCCCGAGGCGATGATCGTTTTCGGGGTGGACTTCGGGCACACCGATCCGCAGTGGGTGCTTCCTTACGGCGGGCAGGTCACCGTGGACGGGCCGGCTCGGACGGTGACGGCGCACTTCTAGCCGGTGTGCAGGCCGGGTCGCAGAACGAGTGGTTCGGGGTCGGCTTGGTGAGGCGGGCCGGGATGGTCAGATACGCGGTCACCGAGCCGGCCACCATCAGCCCGGCGCAGATCAGCATGGCGTGCTGGTACACCGGGTGGAGCTGGGCGGATTCGGTCAGGGAACCCGAGCCGAGCCCGGCCAGCAACGGCAGCACCGCGACCGAGAGCAGGCCGGCCGCCCGGGCCACCGCGTTGTTGACGCCGGAGGCGATGCCGGCCCGGGAGTCCTCCAGGGCGCCCAGCGCGGTGGCGGTCAGCGGGGCGACCAGCAGGGCCAGGCCCAGGCCGAAGAGCACGACGGCGGGCAGCACCCGGGTGAGATAGGGCGCGTCCGGGCCGATCGTGGACATCAGTGCCAGGGCCGCGGCGCAGAGCAGTGGGCCGGCGGTCATCGGGATGCGCGGGCCGATCCGCTGGCCGAGCGCGCCGCCCCGGGCCGAGAGCAACAGCATGATCACCGTGATCGGGAGCATGGACAGGCCCGCGGCCAGCACCGGATAGCCCGCCACCACCTGCAGGTTCACCACGACCAGGAAGAACACTCCGCCGTTGGCGGCGTAGACCAGGAAGGTCACCAGGTTGGCGCCGGTGAAGGCGCGGTTGCGGAAGATCGACGGCGGGACCATCGGGTACGGCGAGCGGCGTTCGGCGATCACGAACGCGGTCAGCCCGAGCACGCCGACGACCAGCGGGATCAGGACCACCGGGTGGCTCGCGCCGTGTGCCGGCCAGGCGGTGAATCCGTAGGTCAGGCCGCCCAGCCCGGCCGCGCCGGTGAGCAGCCCGAGCACGTCGAAGCGCCGGGCCGCCGCGGGGTCGCGGGACTCCGGCACGTGCCGTGCGGCGACCCAGAGGACCAGCGCCGCGACCGGCACGTTGATCAGGAAGAGGAACCGCCAGCTGCCGAACTCCAGCAGCCAGCCGCCGAGGAACGGCCCGAGCGCGCCGCCGATGCCGCCCAGCCCGGACCACGCGCCGATCGCCCGGGCCCGGTCGCCGGGCGCGAACGACGCCTCCAGGATGGCGAGTGCACCCGGGGTGAGCAGCGCGCCGCCGATGCCCTGCAGGACCCGTGCCGCGACGAGCATCTCGACTTTCGGGGCCAGGCCGCAGAGCAGGGACGCGACGGCGAACCAGGCGACGCCCGCCATGAACACCCGCTTGCGGCCGAACCGGTCGCCGAGCGAGCCGCCGACCAGGATCAGCGAGGCGAGCGAGAGCGCGTAACCGTTGATCGTCCACTGCAGACCGGCCGCGGAGGCGCCCAGGTCGCGGCCGAGCTCGGGCAGCGCGAGGTTGACCACGGTGGCGTCGATGAAGGCCAGGCTGGACCCGAGCACGGTAGCCAGCAAGACCCAGCGTCCAGCGGCAGTGCCGTACCGAACCGGTTCCATGCGGTGACCCTACGCCGGGGGCGGGCCGGCGCGGGTGTCACGCGATGTGCCGGACGGTGATCTCTTGGCGGCGGGTGACCGGGGTGGGCTGCGGCAGCGAGTGCCGGGCGGCGGCCAGGGCGGCCCGGGACGCGGCGGCCGAGCGGATCGCCCCGGCGGCCGACCGGTGCAGCAGGTCGCCGAGCCGGGTCATCAGCTCGTCCCGGGCGAACGGTTTGGCCAGGTAGTCGTCCGCTCCGGCGTGCAGGGCGGCGGTCATCCGGTCGTGGTGCACGTCCGCGCTGATCACCATGATCGGCAGCGTTTCCAGGGTCGGGTCGCTGCGGATCCGGCGGCACAGGTCGAGACCGGTGTCGCCCGGCATCCGGATGTCCAGCAGCGCGGCGTCGATACCGCCCTTGGCCAGCGCGTCCAGGGCGCCGGGGGCGTCGGGGGCGGTCACCACGGCGTACCCGCGCCGGCCCAGGGCGATGGCGAGCAGGTCGCGGTGGTCGGCCTCGTCGTCGGCGATCAGGACTGTGAACACGCGGACCTCCAGGACGGCGACAACGTGCCTATCCCTGTTCGGCAACTCGGTAGCACCCCTGAGGGCCTACCGGGTTGAATCGGCGGATGATCAGAGCGGCGCGGGAAGCGGACATTCCGGAATTGCAGCGGATCGAGGTCGAAGCTGGACGGAGGTTCGCGGCGGTGGGAATGGACGCGGTCGCCGACGATGAACCGTTTCCCGCGGCTGAGCTGCTCGAATACCAGCGGGACGGGCGCGCCTGGGTGGTGGCGGACGCGACGGATCGGCCGGTGGCGTACGCGATAGCACTGTGGGTCGACGGCCTCGCGCATCTCGAACAGGTCTCCGTGCACCCGGACCACGCCGGCCGAAGGCTCGGCGCGAGTCTCGTCGAGCAGGTCGCCGCCTGGGCCCGGGAGAACGGCTCGCCGACGCTCTCCCTGACCACGTTCGCCGAGGTGCCGTGGAACGGTCCGTACTACCGGAAACTCGGCTTCCATCCGGTGTCCGACAGTGATCTGTCACCGGGTCTGCGGGCGATCCGCGCCGAGGAAGCCGCGCACGGTCTCGACGAGTGGCCACGCCTGGTCATGCGCCGAGTGCTGTGAGCAAGCCTAAGGTGGTGGAATGCGTTCTGCCGTCTTTCACGAGCCCGGTCCCGCCTCCGACGTCCTGGAATTCGCCGAGCGCGGGCTGCCGCTCGCCGGCGCCGGGGAGGTGCGGGTCCGGATCGTGCTGTCGGCGGTGAACCCGACCGATACCGGCACGCGAGCCGGTCGCGGCGTGCCGGACGGGGTGGGCCCACCCCGGGTGCCGAACCAGGACGGCGCGGGCGTGGTCGACGCGCTCGGGGAGGGCGTCACCGATTTTGAGGCGGGCGACCGGGTCTGGGTGTGGGACGCCGGTTACGGCCGCGCGGACGGCACCGCCCAGGAATACGTGGTGCTCCCTCGCCGCCAGGTGGTCCGGATGTACGACAACGTCCCGTTCGAGGTCGGCGCGGACCTGGGCATCCCGGCGCTGACCGCGCACCGGTGCCTGACCCTGGCCGGCGGCGGACCGGCCCGGCTGGCGCCCGGCGCGCTGACCGGCCGGACGGTGCTCGTCGCGGGTGGCGCGGGCGCGGTCGGCAACGCCGCGATCCAGCTGGCCAAGTGGGCCGGCGCGACCGTGCTGACCACGGTGAGCAGCAAGGCCAAGGCGGCGCTGGCGGCCGCGGCCGGCGCGGACGCGGTGATCAATTACCGCGAGGAGGACGTGGCCGCCCGGATCCGCGAGCTGAGCCCGACCGGGCCGCACCTGATCGTCGAGGTCAACACCGAGAACATCGGTCTGGACCTGGAGGTGATCGCGCCGGGTGGCCACATCGCGATCTACGTGGGCGGCAAGCTCAGCGTGCCGAGCTTCCCGGCGATGCTGAAGAACGCCACCCTGGCGTTCGTGCTGACCTACACGACCACGCCGGCCGAGAAGGACGACGCGGTGGCCGCGGTCGCCGAGGCGGTGAACGCGGGCGCGTTCCGGGTCGGCGAGGAGCACGGCCTGCCGATCATCCGGTTCCCGTTCGACCAGGTCGCCGAGGCGCACGAGGCGGTCGAGAAGAACGTCGTGGGCAAGGTCGTCATCGACGTGTCGTCGCTGCGCTGAGCAGCGCGTCGGCCACCCGTTCCACTCCGCGGCCGTCGACCGCGGACCAGCCGGCGGCGGCCAGCGCGGTGCGTCGCGCCGGGTCGGTGAGCAGGTCGCGCAGCAGGCCGGCGGCGTTGTCGTCGAAGGCGCCGAGCCGGCCCAGCCCGGCGGCGTACCCGCGGGCGATGGCCCGGTCGTACCCGAGGATCTGGTTGTCGACCACCCAGACCAGCGCGGCGGCCCGGCCCAGGCAGAGCAACTCCCAGGTCGAGGTGCCGCTGGCGCTGACCACCAGGTCGGCGCCGGCCAGCAGCTTGGGCAGGTGGTCGGTGGGCGCGATGATCTCGAACCGCTGTCCCGGGCCGGGTGCGACCGCGAGCAGTTCGGCGCGCAATCCGTCGTCAGCCGCCACGACCGTGGCGTCGAAGGGCACGCCGGCGTCCGCGAGCAGCCGCGCGACCTGCGGCGCGGCACGATAGGCGTCGGTTCCACCGAAAAAAGCGACAACCTTGGGGGTACGCAGGGTCTGATGCACCGGCGCCGTCACCGGCCGCAGCTGGCGCACCGTCGAGCGCAGCAGCGCGTAGTCCAGCCCGGTCAGCCGCAGCCCGGCGTCGACCGTCAGCGCGGTGTCCAGGTTCTGGTCCACGTAGATGTCGGCGCTCTGCCCGCGCGTGTCACCGTCCACGATGGCCAGCACCGGGACGCCGGCCGCGCGGACCGCGACGGTGTGCTGCGGCGGCAGCACGTAGGAGTCCACCACCAGGGCGTCCAGGCCCAGCCGGCGCACCGCGGCGACCAGCCCGACCTCGTCGAACGGCGCCGGGTGCCAGGGCAGCCCGCGCTGCTCCAGCTGCGCCTCGGCCCAGGTCACGCCGCCCAGGTCGCTGAGGAAGTGCACGTCGGCGCCGCGCGCGGTGAGCTCCTCGGCCAGCGCGACGCACCGGACGAGATGCCCGACGCCGGTCCGCGCCCCAGCATCACACCGAATCCCGATCGTGGTCACGCTGAGCCTGCTGCGGCATGCTCTTCCGGCCCTCGCCTGCGGCGTTTGTCGGCCGGTGGCGGTGGCTGCCGCTCGGTGCAGTCGATCATGCTTGAGACAGCTCCTTCTGGTTCACGTGTGAATTCAACTCCACCAGCTCCGGGTGCTCGGCGAGCCAGTCGGCGATGCCCTCGACGCTGATCGGGATGTCGCCGAAGCGGTCGACGATCGCCTCGATGAGCTTCCAATCGTCCTCGGTGTCCAGGGTCAGCCGCAGGTGCGACCGGTCCGGCAGCACGGTCACCCCGATCAGGTCGAACTCGTCCGGGTTCGAGTAGATGTACGACGTCACGTGCGTCCGGTGGTGCTCGGTGGCCCGCTTGTCGATGGCCCGCAGCGTCGCGGCCCGGACCACCTCGACGTCCAGCCCGCGCGGCAGCGTCCGGGTGATCGACGTGGTCAGGTAGTCCACACCGGACGCCTCGAAGATCCGCGCCACCCGCCGGACCAGCGCCGGGTCGAGCAGCGGGCAGTCCGCGGTGAACCGCAGCACGGTGTCCGCGTCCCGCCCGTCCAGCACGCCGAGGAACCGGGTCAGCACGTCGTCCACCGGCCCGCGGTAACAGGCCACCCCGATCCGGGCGCACTCCGCCTCGACCGCGTCGTCGGCGGCCTCGGTGGTGGTCGCCACGACCAGGTCGTCGAGGACACCGCTGGCCCGGGCGGCGCGGACCACCCGGTGCAGCACGGAGCGGTCGCCGAGCCGGCGCAGGACCTTGCCGGGGAGCCGGGTGGAGCCCATCCGGGCCTGAATGATGCCGAGGGTGGTCACGGTGCGTCCTCAGTTCCGTTGCGAAGTCGTTTGCGGGCCTTACGTGCCAGGGCCAGGCCGACCTTGGCGGCGCGGTAGCCGAGGCCACCGCTGAACGCGGCGATCTGCATCCGGGCGCGGCCCAGGTCGGCGTCCCGCTTGGCGAGTTCGTGCTCGAAGAACCCGCTGCGGGCCTCGGCGTTGTCGAGTCGCCGGCGCAGCGCCCGGAGCTGCTCCTCGTGTTCGCGCAGGCCGTCCGCCGCGGGTTCGGCCGCGTCCGGATCGGCCGGGTCCGGCACCTCGTCCCGGCCGGCCGCGCCGGCCAGCACCGCGGTCAGCCGGGTCACCTCGGTGACCGCCTGCCACGGGTGGGTGTAACCGCCGGTGGCCAGGATCCGGGCGAACCGGGTCAGCGCGTCCGGGCAGTCCGGTGCGCCCGGGTCGAGCAGCGCGAACCGGTCCCCGTCCACCAGCACGTTGCCGGCCGCGGCCGACGGCAGCGCGACCATCCAGCCGGTGAGCAGCCGGCGCAGTTCCGGAAGTTCGTGCCGCAGCGCCGCGGTGAGCAGCAGCTCCTCCAGCAGCCGGCCGGGTGGCAGCGGCTGGTCGGGCGGTGCGGGCCGGTCGTCCAGGACCCGGACGGTGCGCCGCAGCCAGGCCCCGTCCGGCGTGCTGACCAGCTCGGCCACCGCCCGCTCGCCGGCGTGCAGCACCGCGGGCAGGGTGACCGATCCGGTGCCGGCCGGTGCGCGGTGGGCGACAGCCAGCCAAGCGGGTGCCAGTTCGGCGCCGAGGCCGCGACGCACTGCCGCACCGGCGAGCCGGCGCGGGTCGCTGAGGACCCGATCGCTGGCGTACGCGGTGGCCACCGCACCGGCGGCCAGGGCACCGAGTGCGTCCACCGGTCCGTACCGGAGGGTTTCCGGGGTGACCAGCAGAGTCGGGCGGCCCGGCAGCGGCCAGGCGGCCGCGAGTCCGGCGACCGGCAGGCCTTCGGCGCCCAGCGCGGCGGCCAGCCGGTCCGGTCGTCCCGGCGCGTCGCCGAACTCGCCGAGCGGACGCCAGGCGTCGCCGGTCCGGGCCGCAGTGGGTGTGCCCGGGTCGACCAGGCGGTGCACGCCCAGCTCGTTCTCCACGGTGAGCAGCAGCGTGCCGCCCGGCCGCAGGACACGTTTGAGGGCGCGGACCGCGTCCAGCCAGTCGAGCTGCGGTCCCTCCGGTGAGCAGAGCCGGGTGGTGCCGTCCAGGGCGAGGACCGCGTCGTACCGGTCGGTGTCGGTGATTTTGGGCAGCGTGCCGCAGAGGATCCGGACGCCGGTGACGGCGCGGTGCTCCTGGGCCAGGGCGTCCGGATGTGATCGGAGCAGGCAGGTCACCTCGCGACCGGGTGCCAGGGCGGCGACCAGCTCCGGGTCGTGCGGGCCGGCCAGCAGGATCCGGCTGCCGGTCGGCACCCGCCCGGCCAGATGCCGCAGCAGCGGGCCGCCGGCCGAGGGGAGTTCCTCGGCGTACTCGGGCATCTCGCCACCGATGAGCTGGATCATGCCGCCTCCCGGGCGGTGCTCGCGGCCCGGTGGGCCGCGGTCCAGCCGAGCAGCGCGCGCAGCTCGGCCGGCGAGGCCAGGTAGCCGTCGCCGAGTTCGGCCATCGCGGTGGCCCGGGCAGTCGCCGGATCCGGCGCGACGCCCTGGAGTTCCGGCCATTCGCGGCGGACCCGTTCGGCGGTCGCCAGGTCCTCCGAGGCCAGCCGCATCGGGTCGCCGTAGACGGCCGGCTCGCAGCCGGCGGCCGCGCCGTACATCACCGCGCTGCTCAGCCGGTTGGAGGCCACCCGGCGGTGACTGCGCAGCTCAGCGAGCTGGTTGTGCAGGAACCGGGGGTCGGTCTGCATCCGCATGTAACCCCGGTAGCCGTGGCAGATCACCCGGCCGGCCTGCTCGTAGAACGCCCGCACCCGGTCGTCCCGGTACTCCTGCCAGTACAGGCAGAAGGTGATCGGGCCGGCCTCGGTGGCGACGATCTCGTCGACCAGCCGCTGGTGGTCACCGGAGACGTGCTGACCCTCCCAGCCGTGGAACGGGTACCAGATGGTGCCGTCCCGCTTCGTGCTCTCGGCCGGGATGGACCGCATCAGGTAGAGGAACGGCGAGCCGATCACTGTCGCCAGTGGACGGCCCATCGACCAGGCGCGCCGCCGGGTCCGCTCGGACCAGACGAAGATCGGCAGGCCGGGCGCGTACGGAGTACCGCCGCCCAGCCCGTCAGCCACGTTCCAGCCGTGCTGCAGATACCCGTCGATCCGGGGCGGATCCGCCGGGTCGAGCCCGCAGTACTCGGCCAGAACATGGGCGTGGCCGTAGAAATGGTTCCCGTGGTGCACGGGTCAGCTCCCGAGGATGCCGCGCAGGGTCTCGATGACGCGATCCTGGTCGGCGTCGCTGAGGTCGACGAAGAGCGGAAGGGAGATCTCCTCGGCGTAGAAGGACTCGGCGACCGGGCACATGCCACGGCGGTAACCGAGCTCCTCGAACACCGGGTGCCAGTAGACCGGGATGTAGTTGACCTGCACGCCGATCCCGGCCGCCTGCATCCGCTCGAACACCTCGCGGCGCCGGCCGTCCAGGATCCGGACCGGGTAGAGGTGCCGCATCGGGTCGACGTCGTCCGGGGTGACCGGCAGTTTCAGCCCGGGAATGCCGGCGAGCAGCTCGTCGTAGCGGGCCGTGAGCTGCTGCCGCCGGGCCTTGAACGCGGCCAGCCGGCGCAGCTGGGCGCTGCCCAGCGCGCAGAGCACGTCCGGCAGGCGGTAGTTCAGCCCGAACTCGTGCACCTCGTAGAACCAGCGGCCCTCGTCCGGCCGGCGCAGCAGCTCCGGCTTCTTCACCATGCCGACGGTGCGGAAGGTGCGGACCCGGTCCAGCAGCTCCGGGCGGATCGAGGCGACCGCGCCGCCCTCGGCGGTGGTCAGGTTCTTGGTCGGGAAGAACGAGAACGTGGTCAGGTCCGCGATCGAACCGACCGGCCGCCCCCGGTAGACCGACCCGATGGCGTGCGCCGCGTCCGCGACCAGCACCGCGCCGGTCGTGTCGGCGAGCTTGCGCAGCCGGTCGTAGTCGGCCGGCACGCCGGCGTAGTCCACCGCGGCGATCGCCCTGGTCCGCGCGGTGAGCGCGGCCTCGGCGGCGGCCGGGTCCAGGTTCGCGGTGTCCTCGTCGACGTCCGCGAACACCACTGTCGCGCCGAGCATCGCGGCGCCGGACGCGGTGGCCACGAACGTCATCGGCGTGGTGACCACCTCGTCGCCCGGGCCGACCCCGGCCGCGGCGTACGCGGCGTGCAGCGCGGTGGTCCCGTTGGTGACCGTCACGCAGGGCGCGCCGGCCACCCGTTCCAGGTCCGCCTCGAACTCGGCGACCCGGGGGCCGGTGGTCAGCCAGTCGCTGCTCAGCGCGGCGACCACCGCGTCCACGTCGGACTGCTCGATGGACTGACGTCCGTAGGGCAGCATCAGGTCACTTCTCCGAGACGAGATCACGCATCTCGTCGACCGACAGCCACAGGTCGTTGTTGTCGGAGCGGTAGTTGAAGCCGTCGGCCACCTGCTCGCCGCCCTCGGGGGACTCGTAACCCCAGCTGGCCGCGACCGGCTGGACCACGTAGCGGTCCTTGAAGCGCAGCGTGCGGCGGCTGTCGTCGGCGGCGATCATCTCCTCGTGCAGCTTCTCGCCCGGGCGCATGCCGATCTCGTGGGTCGGCGAGCCCGGCGCGACCGCCTCGACCAGGTCGAGGATGCGCATGCTCGGGATCCGCGGCACGTACAGCTCGCCGCCGCGCATCACGTCGAACGAGCTGACCACGAACTCGACGGCCTGGTCCAGGGTGATCCAGAAGCGGGTCATCCGCTTGTCGGTGATCGGCAGGCTCTGGTTCTCGGCCGCCAGCTTGCGGAAGAACGGCACCACCGAGCCCCGGCTGCCCATCACGTTGCCGTAGCGGACCACGGCCAGCCGGGTGGGGTGGGTGGCGGCGTAGTGGTTGCCGGCGATCACGATCTTGTCGGCGGCGAGCTTGGTCGCGCCGTACAGGTTGATCGGGCTGGACGCCTTGTCGGTGGAGAGCGCGACGACCTTCTTGACCTCGGCCTGGATCGCCGCGTCGATCACGTTCTGGGTGCCGTTGATGTTCGTCGCGACGAACTCCGACGGGTTGTACTCGGCGGTGTCGACCTGCTTGAGGGCGGCGGCGTGCACCACGTGGTCGATGCCGTGCATGGCCCGGTCCAGACGGGCGCGGTCCCGGATGTCGCCGAGGAAGAACCGCAGTCGCGGGTCGGCCCCGAACATCTGCCGGACCTCGTACTGCTTCAGCTCGTCCCGGGAGAACACCACGATGCGGGCCGGGTCGAGATGGGTGAGGGCGTACTTGAGGAACGCCTTGCCGAACGATCCGGTGGCACCGGTGACAAGGATCGAGGATCCGCTGATTTCAGACACGTGTTTTCTCCGAGGTACGGGGGCGGTGAGCCGCTACGGGGCGGAAGCATAACCACGTGTCCAGGCAATTCCGCGAGTCGTGCAGAACAGCCAATGGCAATTCATTTTCAGTTCAACCGGCATTGGTCGAAGCGACCGCGCGCCTACGGGAAGGTGGACTCCTCCACCCACCACCCCTGGGAGTAACACCGTGACTGAGCTGCAGAGACTGCGCGACGCGTTCCGAACCGCGCTGGACCTTCCGGCGGACGCGCCCGTGGATGACCTGCGCTACCAGGACAATGAGAAGTGGGACTCCCTGGCGCACATGTCCCTTGTCGCGACGATCGAAGATGAATTCGCGGTAATGATCGATACGGACGACGTCATCAATATGTCCAGCTTTACCGAGGCCGTGCGAATCCTTGGTAAATACGGAGTGGACGTCAAGTGAGCGTCGCCCTGATCACCGGGGCGTCGCGCGGAATCGGCCGGGCTGCCGCACACCGCCTCGCCGAGCAGGGGTACGACCTGATCCTGCACGGGCACGGCGCTGCCGGAGTCGCCGAGACCGCCGAGTCCCTGGCCGGCAAGTACGGCGTGACCGTCGTCGCCGGCTCCGGTGACATCGCCGACCCGCAGACCAGCAAGGCGCTGGTCCGGCTCGCGTTCGAGAACTTCAAACGGCTGGACGCGCTGGTCGTCAACGCCGGCACGCACGCGGCCGGGATGCTCGGCATGACCGGCGACGACGTGATCGCGCGGCTGTTCGCGGTGAACGCGGCCGGTGCGGCGTACACCCTGCAGAACGCGGTGCGGCTGCTCGCGCGCGGGGAGAACCCGGCCGTGGTGCTGACCGCCTCGGTCACCGGCACGCAGGGCGCCGCCGGTCAGGCCGTCTACGCCGCGTCGAAAGCCGCGGTGGAGGGGCTGACCCGGTCGGCCGCCAAGGAACTCGGCCCGCGCGGGATCCGGGTCAACGCGGTCGCGCCCGGCTTCATCGCCACCGACATGCTGGACAGCCTGGACGAGGCCGGTCGCGCCGCCCGGATCGCGGACACCGCGCTGGGCCGGCTCGGCACCGCCGAGGACGTGGCCGACGTGATCACCTTCTTGCTCTCCACCCAGGCGCGGTTCGTGACCGGCCAGATCGTCGGGGTCGACGGAGGACTGACGCTGTGAACCTGCTCCACCCGGACGCCCGCGTGATCGACGCCGGGACCGGCGAGGAACTCACCGCCGAGCTGATCGACGCGGCCGCGGCCGCGCTGGCCGGTGAGCGGCTGCTCTTCCTGCCGATGTCGTCCACTGTCGGATCGGTGGCGCGGTACCTCGCGGCGCTGCGGCTGGACGTACCGGTCGTGCTGCTCGACCCGGACGCCGACCACACCGAGCTGATCGCGCGCTACACCACCGACGAGGTGCACCCGGATCTCGCGCTGCTGCTGACCACCAGCGGGTCGACCGGCAACCCCAAGCTGGTCCGGTTGTCCCGGGCGGCCGTGCTGGCCAACGCCGAGCAGGTGGCCGAGAGCCTCGGCGTGACCGGCGACGACGTGGCGATCACCACGCTGCCGCTGTTCTATTCGTACGGCATGTCGGTGCTGCACTCGCACCTGCTGCGCGGGGCGACGGTGGTGCTCGAACGGACCGGGATCATGCAGCGGGACTTCTGGGCGGCGGTGAACGAGCACCGGGTCACCTCGATGGCGTTCGTGCCGTACCAGTTCGAGATGCTGCGGCGACTGCGCTTCGACCCGGCCACGTACCCGTCCCTGCGTACGATCACGCAAGCCGGCGGCCGGTTGCGGACCGACCTCGTTGCCGAATTCGCGGCCCGGATGGACGCCGCAGGCGGCCGGATGTTCGTGATGTACGGACAGACCGAGGCCGCGCCCCGGATGGCCACCCTGCCACCGGAACAGATCACCGCGAAGCTCGGTTCGGTCGGCCTGCCGATGCCCGGCGCCACCTTCACCATCGAGGACGACGAGGTCGTCTACCGCGGCCCGAACGTGATGATGGGCTACGCCGAGACCGCCGCTGACCTGGTCAAGGGCGACGAGCAGGGCGGCGTGCTGCGCACCGGTGACCTGGGCCGGCTCGACGACGAGGGCTTCCTGTTCCTCACCGGGCGGCTCAAGCGGATGGGCAAGGTCTTCGGCGTCCGGATCAACCTGGACGACGTGGAGCGCGAGTTCCCGGTGACCGCGGTGGCCGGCGACGACAAGCTGCACGTCTTCGCCGAGGGGATCGGTGCGGACGAGGCCCGCGCACTGCGTACGAAGATCGCCGAGTGGCTGGGCAGTCACTTCACCGGGATCGACGTGCGCGTCATCGAGGCGCTGCCGCTGCTGCCCAACGGCAAGACCGACTATCGCGCCCTGGAGGCGTCGCTGTGAGTGTCTTCACCCTCGCTCAGAAGGACAAGGAAGCCGCGCTGTTGCCGCAGCTCGCCGCTCTGACCGAGTTCCATCGCGCGCACTGCGAACCCTACGACCGGATCCTCAGCGCTTCCGGCTTCACCGCCGCCTCGGAAATCTCCGATTTGCCATGGTTGCCGGTCCGGCTCTTCAAGACGCTGGAGCTCAAGAGCATCCCGGACGACGAGGTCTTCAAGATCCTGACGTCCAGCGGCACCACCGGCGACGTCAGCAAGATCTACCTGGACAAGGCGGCCGCGGCCGAACAGCAGCGCCGTCTGGCCGCCACCGTGCAGACCGTGCTCGGCCCGAAACGGCTGCCGATGCTGCTCGTCGACACGAAGGCGATGCTCAAGGACCGCCGCTCGTTCAGCGCCCGGGGCGCCGGCGTGCTCGGCATGTCGACGTTCGGCCGCGATCACGTCTGGGCGCTCGACCTGGACGGTCAGGTCGACCTGCAGGCGATCCGGGACTTCCTGACCAAGCACGGCGACGCGCCGTTCCTGATCTTCGGGTTCACCTTCCTGGTCTGGCTGCACCTCTACGAGGTGGCCCGGGACCACGGACTCGACCTGAGCAACGGCATCCTGATCCACTCCGGTGGCTGGAAGAAGCTCGTCGACCAGGCGGTCTCCCCGGACGAGTTCCGCAAGCGGCTGGCCGGGGTCGGGCTGACCCGGATCCACAACTACTACGGCATGGTCGAGCAGATCGGCACGATCTTCCTGGAGGGCCCGGATGGCGGCGCGCTGTACTGCCCGGACTTCGCGGACGTGGTGGTCCGTGACCCGGAGACGTGGGCGGAGCTCCCGCCCGGGAAACCGGGTCTCCTCGAGGTGGTGAGCACGCTGCCCACCTCGTACCCGGGGCACGTGCTGCTCACCGAGGACCTCGGCGTGGTGCACGGCATCGACGACGGCGCGTGGCCGGGCAAGCGCTTCTCGGTGCTGGGGCGGCTGCCCCGGGCCGAGGCGCGCGGCTGCTCGGACACCTATAAAGAGGCCGCGGCATGACCGCCTGCACCGAGCGGCACAACCCGGCGCCGAACAGCGGCCTCGCAGGCGAGGGCCAGAAGGGCATGCCCCAGTGAACTCAGCGACTGTGCAGTTCCGGTTCGGGGCCGAGGGTGACCTGACCGCGCCGTCCGAGGACCGGCTGGCCGTCGGCGACGAGCGGGTCCTCGACTTCCTCGCGAAGCTGGCCCGCAAGCTGCTCACCCCGGCGCTCGCCCGGCGGCACCCGGAGCTGGGCTCGCTCGGCTTCTTCCTGCGGCCGGCCGAGCTGCGCCGGGCGGTGGCGAAGATGGAACGCGACGACGCGCTGGTCTTCCCGCGCGGCAACGTCTTCCACCTGCCACCGGCCAACGTGGACACCATCTTCGTCTACTCCTGGGCGCTCTCCGCGCTGGCCGGCAACCACAACGTGGTCCGGATCTCCAGCCGGGCGGCCGGCGCGGCCGAGGCGATCTTCGAGGCGCTGAACGAGGTGGACGCCGACCCGGTGATCGCCCGTACCCAGCGGATGGTCACCTACGGCCGGGACGACGCGATCACCGGCGCGCTCAGCCGCTGGTGCGACCTGCGGGTGATCTGGGGTGGCGACGCCGCGGTCGACGCGATCCGCAAGCACCCGCTGCGGCCGTCCGGCCGGGACCTGACCTTCCCGGACCGGACGTCCTGGGCGGTGCTCTCGATGCCCGGCTGGCGGGCCGCCGACCCGGCCGCTCGCAAGGCCGCCGTGGTCGGGTTCGCCAACGACGCGTACTGGTTCGACCAGGCCGCCTGCTCCTCGCCGCGGACCGTGTTCCTGATCGGTGACGGCGACCCCGCGGACGTGCGGACGGAGTTCCTCGACCTGCTGCTGACCGTCGTCGACCAGCGCGGCTGGACGGTGGACGCGGCGATGGCGGTGGAGAAGCGGGTCAACGCGTACGGGCTGGCGGCGACCGGCGCGGCGACCGCCGTGGAGTTCCCGGACAACCGGATCACCGCGCTCACCCTGACCGGAAGCGATCAGGTGCCACGGCACTGGATCGGCGCCGGCGCCTTCCCGTTCGCCCAGGTCGGCTCGCTGACCGAGCTGGTGCCGGCGATGACCCGGCAGGACCAGACGGTGAGCCACTTCGGGTTCACCCCGGCCGAGCTGCGCGCGTTCGCGATCGCGCTGGGCGGCCGCGGGGTGGACCGGATCGTGCCGTTCGGCTCGGCGCTGACCTTCGGCGCCGTCTGGGACGGGTACGACCTGCCCGCCGAGTTCACCCGCCTGACCACCGTGACGACCTGATCCACGGGAGATGACGACTACCACCGCGGCGCCTCCGGTGCGCCGCGATCTTCGCGTGCTGTTGTCCCTGTTGCCGTGGACGGTCCCGGTGCTGGCCGCGCCCTACGCGCTGCACGCCAGCGGCACGCCGGACCGGGAGATCGTGCTTTACGGCGCGTACTTCCTGCTGGTCGTGGTGCTGCCGGGGACGCTGGTGTTCCGGGCGCTGTTCGGCAGCCGGGGCAACTGGCCGGAGGATCTCGGACTGGGCGCGGCCACCGGGCTGGTGGTGACGCTGGCCGGCTGGGCGCTGGGCGCCGCGCTGAACCTGCAGGACCACCTGATCGCCTGGCCGCTGCTGGTCGTGCTGCCGTTCGCGGTGGTGCCCGGGCTGTGGCGGCACTGGCGGTGCGGGCCGGGGGAGCGGCTGCCGCTGCGCTGGTCGTGGGCGATGGCGGCGGTGCTGGTGGGTGTCGCCGGATGGGCCGCGACGGCCTTCCAGACCCCGCTGCCGCCGGTCACCCTGGAGTACTACCCGGACCTGTACTACCACCTGGCACTGGTGCACGAGATGATGCGCTCGATGCCGTTCCAGGTGCCCCAGCTGGCCGGCGACCCGCTGCGGTACCACTACCTCTCGGACGCCGACATCGCCACCGCCAGCATGGTCACCGGCATCGCGCCGACCACGGTGTTGCTGCGGCTCTGGCTGATTCCGATCGTCTCGGTCGCGGTCTTCGTGTTCGCCGTGCTGGCCCGGAACCTGACCGGCCGCTGGTGGGCCGGACCGCTGGCCGCCGCGGGCGCGTTCCTCGGCCAGGCGATGTCGCTGGGCTCGGCGGTGCCGACCTTCTTCGCCACCGCGCCGGTCACCGTGAACAGCCCCTCGCAGACCTTCGCGATGCCGCTCATCGGCCTGTTCGCGGTGCTCGCGACGGACCGGCTGCGCGGGCGGGGGCTCGGCTGGGGCTGGGCGTTCCTGCCGCTGCTCGCGGTGGCCTGTGCGGGCGCCAAGTCCAGCGTGTTGCCGCCGCTCGCGGCCGGGCTGGCGCTCAGCGGGTTCGTCACCCTCTGCCGCCGGAAACTGCCCTGGGCGGCGGCCGGTCTGCTGGCCGCGGCCGGGTTCGGGATGGCGGTCGGGCTCAAACTCTTCGCCGGCGGTGGCGCCGGAGTGCTGGAACCGCAGGCGCTCAGCGTGCTGGGCTGGCTCGAGCCGTACCGGGACACGCTCGGGGTGGCCGACGGGGTGGTCCGCAACGGGTGGGTGCCGCTCGGGGTGGAGAACGCCGACGTGGCCGGCCGGTGGTTCGTCGCGTGGGTGGTGCTCTGGGCGCTGCTGCTCCAGGCTCCGCGGCTGTTCGGGCTGGTCCGGCCGCGCGGTGTGACCCGTACCGACCCGGCGTTCCCGCTGATCGCGGGGATTGTGCTGGCCGGCACGGGTGCGGCGTGGGTGATGTGGCACCCGTCGGCGAGCAACCTCTACTTCTTCGCGGCGGCCCAGCCGTTCGGGGCGGCGCTGATCGTCTGGGCACTGGCCGACCGGGTACGCGGCTGGCGGGTGCCGGTGGCCGGGCTGGTCGCCGGTGCGCTCTGCGAGCTGCTGCTGCCGTCGGTGAGCGCGCCGGTGCGGGAGACGGTCGGTAACTGGGCGTGGACGCTGGGCGTACCGATGATGCGTGCCGCAGCGGTGACCGCCACAGCGATCTTGCTGGTCGTCCTGATCTGGCGCCGGCGCGGCGCGCGAGCCGTGCCGGCCGCCCTGCTCGCGGCGATGATCGGCGCCTCGTTGGCCGGCGGCATCGGGTGGACCGTCGAGACCGTCGCCGACCCGCCGGTCAAGCCGCCGAACCCGCGGGTGGTGGTGCGCGCGGCCGAGATGTCCGCGGCGTTCTGGCTGGACGAGCACGCCGGCCGGGACGACGTGGTGGCGACGAACGTGCACTGCATGCCGATGCGGGTCAAGGTCTGCAACGCCCGCGCGTTCTGGGTGGCCGGGCTGGGCGGGCGGCGCATCCTCGTGGAGAGCTGGGCGTACAGCGACAAGACGGTGGCGGACAACGGGAAGAACGGGCTCAAGTACTTCTACCAACCGGCACCGGAACCCGCCGTCTACCAGCTCAACCAGCGGGTCTTCACGCAGGCCGACCCGGCCGACCTGAGCCGGCTGCGCGACGAATACGGGGTGCGCTGGCTCTTCGCCGACACCCGGGCCGGTGTGGTCTCCCCGGCGCTGCCGGCCGTCGCGGACTTGCGCTATTCCCAGGGCCCGGTGACCGTGTACGAGTTGAGGTAGGGCTAGCCCTACCGTTGAGATGGTGGCCCGCAGGGTCGAACGGAGGGGCTCCGGTGTCTAGCGTCGAAGACATGACAACGACGTACGCCGGAGTCCCGGCCACCAGCACCCCCGCCCCGGCCCGGCGCCTGCTGCGTCAGCTCGGCATCGACACCCAGTATGTGCTGCTCGGCTTCCCGCTCGGGCTGATCACGCTGGTCCTCTGCGTCACCGGGTTCGCCACCGGCGTCGGCACCGCGATCGTCTGGATCGGCCTTCCGCTGCTGGCCGGCTCGCTGGCCATGTCCCGCGGCTTCGCCCACGTGGAGCGGGTGCGGATCGGCCCGGTGCTGCGCCGGAAGATCCCACATCCGCATTACCGCTCGGCCCGCTCCACCAGCTGGGTCGGCAAGATGTTCGCCCCGCTCGCCGACGGCCAGTCCTGGCTCGACCTGGTGCACGGCATCTTCCGCTTCATCCCGAGCACGATCTCGTTCAGCTTCGTCCTGGTCTGGTGGGCGGTGGCCGTGGCCGGCCTCACCACCCCGTTCTACGACTGGGCGATCCCGCACCCGCCGGAAAACGTGGAGCTGCCCGAGGCGCTCGGCCTCGGTGACGCCACGATCACCCGGCTGGCGCTGAACGTGGCCATCGGCCTGTTCTTCGCGATCACCCTGTTCCCGGTGGTCCGTGGCGCCGCGTTGCTCGAAGCGCAGTTCGCCCGGGGTCTGCTCAGCGGCGTCGACGAGCTGCGCCAGCAGGTTGCCACCGCGAATGCCGCCCGCGACGTCGCCCAGGAGCAGAAGGCCGCCGCCGTCTCGGCCGAGGCGACCGCGCTGCGCAAACTGGAACGCGACATCCACGACGGCCCGCAGCAGCGGCTGGTCCGCCTCGCCATGGACCTGGGCCGGGCCGAGCAGCAGTTCAGCACCGACCCGGAAGCGGCCCGGGCCACCGTCGCCGAGGCGATCAGCCAGACCCGGGAAACCCTCGACGAGCTGCGCGCCCTGTCCCGCGGCATCGCCCCGCCGATCCTGGTCGACCGCGGGCTGCAGGCGGCGCTGACCGCACTGGCCGGCCGCTGCACCGTCCCGGTCGACCTGGACACCCCGGTGATCGGCCGGCTGGACGCGGCCGTCGAGTCCACGGCATATTTCGTGGTCGCCGAGGCCCTGACCAACGTGGCCAAGCACAGCAACGCCAGTGAGGTGCAGGTCAGCGTGGAGCGCAACGCCGTCGGCCTGCTGGTCACCGTGTCCGACGACGGGGTGGGCGGCGCGAGCCTGGCCAAGGGCCACGGGCTGGCCGGGCTGGACGACCGGGTCCGGGCCGCGGGCGGCGTCCTGGCCGTGGACAGCCCGGAGGGCCAGGGCACCCGGCTCACGGCCGCCCTCCCTCTCTAGACCATTGTCATTCCCGGCCACCCCAGCGCTCCGGCGCAGGGTGGCCGTCAGCCCGCGCCCTTTCCCGTACGCCCGTGACAGCCGCCAGCGCCAGCCCACTCAGCTTGGCTGGTTGTGGGGGGTGTCTCGGGAGTGCGGAGGCACCTCTGAGCGCCAGCCCGCTCGGCTCAGCTGGTTGTGAGGGGTGTCTCGGGAGTGCGGAGGCACCTCTCACGGCCAGCCGGGGGCCTCGGGCTGGTCTTGACGGCCGTTGACGCTGGGTGGGAAGACCCGTCAGACCGCAGTGCGCGCGGCGAACGCCCGAAATGTGCAACCTCGCGTGGATCCCCGCGCCCCACGGACCCGTACTCGACCACCCATCAGGATCAGCCACCCACCTGGTAGGACGGTCGTGATCAGCCGCAGCAACGACCGGCGCAGCGAACGGCAACCGTCGACTGCGCCGCCTGGCGACCAACCCCGGCCATCAGAAACCCGTCACGTGGCGGGCTGCGCAGGTCCCGACCCCAGCTGGCACTCACGGTCCCCTCAGCCTTCTCGAGGCAGCCGCCAGCGCCAGCCGGTCACGGTGGCCTCGGCGCCTTGAGACAGCCGCCAGCGCAGGGTCCTCGACTGGGGTGGACGGCGGGAGCGGCGCTCGGCGTGAGCCGGGGACCGTGGGCTGCGGAGTGGGTGGCTGGGGCATGCGCGGGGATGACTCGGGGCCGGGGTGGGGGGAGTTGGGCGGGTGCTCTGGTCGTACCGGAAAGGCGCGGTCTTGGGGGGGAGCGGCCGTGAGCGGAAAGCGGCCTGAAATCCGATGTCGCAGGTTGCGGGCGGGCCGTAGCCTCGCCAACCATGAGGAAGATCATCAATAGCTTGCCCGCGGTTCTCGCCGCGGGTACGGCGGTACTCGTCGGGATCGCCGGGACCGCGGTGCCCGCGGCCGCTGCTACCGGCACGCCTGGTTCGGCCGGACTCGGTGACCGGCTGTATCCGTTGCTCGGCAACGGTGGGTACGACGTGCGCAACTACTACCTGAGCCTGAAGTACCCGGCGAAGCAGCCGACCCAGACGGTCACCGGCAACGTGACGATCACGGCGACCGCGACCAAGGACCTGTCCCGGTTCGACCTCGACTTCGGCGGCAAGAGCGTCGGGGCGGTGTCGGTGAACGGCAAGGCCGCGGCGTTCCGGCGGTCCGGTGACGAGCTGGTGATCACGCCGGCGACCTACCTGCGCAAGGGCAAGACGTTCAAGGTCGTGGTCAGTGGTTTCACCGCCGCGCCGACCTCGGCCAGCGCCGGCGAGCCGGAAGGTTTTGTGGCGACCCCGGACGGCACGGTGCTCGCCGGGCAGCCCGACACCTCGCACGAGCTGTTCCCCAGCAACGATCACCCGCGGGACAAGGCGACCTACACGATCCGGCTGACCGCCCCGGCGGGCTGGATCGGGGTGGCGAACGGCAAGCGCCTCAGCCGGACCACGTCCGGCGGCTACGTCTCGACGGTCTACCGCGAGTCGAAGCCGATGGCCAGCGAGCTGGTCCAGGTCGCGGTCGGTGACTTCGTCGTGCAGAACCGCAAGGCGGTCGGCGGCGTGGCGGTGCGTGACGTGGTCCCGCGCCGGCTGGCGAAGAACCTGCTGGCCAAGGCACAGGTGGAACGCTCGCAGATCGCCTGGATGACGAAGAAGGTCGGCGCGTACCCGTTCGAGAACTACGGGACCCTGGTCATCGACGCCGATCTCGGCTTCGCGCTGGAGACGCAAACCCTTTCCTTGTACGACACCAGCCTGTTCGCGTACCCCGCCTACATCCGCAACCCGATCATGGCGCACGAGCTGGCGCACCAGTGGTTCGGCGACAGCGTGGCACCCACGGCGTGGAGTGACGTGTGGCAGAACGAGGGCCACGCGACCTGGTACGAGCTGCTCTACGCGGCCGACACCAAGACGTTCAAGAAGTACACCGGTTTCAGCAGCCGGGAGGCGTACTTCAAGGCGGTCTACAAGCTGGGCAACCAGTGGCGTGCCCAGTACGGCCCGGTGGCCAAGCCGAAGAGCTCGAAGTCGGTGTGGGACGTCTTCAACCCGAACGTGTACGACGGTGGCGCCCTGGCCCTCTACGCCCTGCAGCAGAAGATCGGCGTCAAGAAGTTCGAGAAGGTGGAGCGGGCCTGGGTGCGCCAGTACCGCGGCAAGTCCGCCTCGACCAAGGACTTCATCGCGCTCGCGTCGAAGGTCTCCGGCCAGAACCTGCGCCCGTTCCTGAACCGCTGGCTGTACGGCAAGACCGTCCCGGCCATGCCCGGTCACAAGGACTGGAAGACCGCGTCGTCGTCGGCGGTCTCGGTCGCGTCCGCCCCGGGTGAATACCTGGTGAGCAGCCGCCCGCACCACTGAGCGCGCGGGATCTCTGACAGCATGGCGTCATGCGTGTGGTTATTGCCGACGACGCCGTGCTGTTGCGCGAGGGTCTGATCCGGCTCGTCGAAGAGAACGGTCACACGGTGGTGGCCGCTGTCGGCGACGGGCCGTCCCTCGTCCAGGCGGTCAAGGACCACCGCCCGGACGTCTCCATCGTGGATGTCCGGATGCCGCCGTCGCACACCGACGAGGGGCTGCGGGCCGCTGTCGAGGCGCGGGCCGCGGTCCCCGGCACCCCGATCCTGGTGCTGTCGCAGTACGTCGAGGTGTCGTACGCCGACGATCTGCTGGCCGACCGTCGTGGTGCGGTCGGGTACCTGCTCAAGGACCGGGTGGCGCTGGTCGCCGACTTCCTCGACGGGCTGCGCCGGGTGGCCGAGGGCGGCACCGTGCTCGACCCCGAGGTGGTCGGCCAGCTGCTGGTCCGGCGCCGCCGGGACGACCCGCTGCGCAGCCTGACCCCGCGCGAGCGGGAGGTGCTGGGCTTCATGGCCGAGGGCATGTCGAACACCGCGGTGGCCCGCAAGATGGTGGTCACCGAGGGTGCGGTGGAGAAGCACGTCCGGAACATCTTCACGAAGCTGAACCTGCACCAGGACGAGGAGCAGCACCGCCGGGTGCTGGCGGTGCTGACCTACCTGCAGACGTAGGGCTAGCCCTACCACGGTTCGGGGGTCCGCCGGATCGAGAACGATCAGCCGGATCCCTAGCGTTCTCAGGCATGGAGCACAGGGGGAAAGTCAAGGGAATCGCGGCTCGGGCCGCGCTCTGGAGCGCACGGCATCGGACGCTCGCCATCCTCGGCTGGATCGTTTTCGTCGCCGGCACCATCGTCCTCAGCGGGCAGCTCGGCACGCGCACGGCGACCTTCGCCGAGCAGGGCAACGGAGACTCCGGCCGGGCCGAGAAGATCGTCGAGGGGGCGGGCTTCCCGGAGCGTCCGGCGGGCGAGCTGGTGCTGATCCAGAACCGGGCCGGCACCGATCGGGCCGCCGCGTCCGCCGAGGTCACCCGGACGCTGAAGACGGTCAGCGACGTCACCGACGTGCAGCCGGCGATCCAGTCGCCGGACGGCCGGTCGACGCTGATCGCCTTCAGCATCAAGGGCGACTCGGAGACCGCGAAGGAGCGGGTCGGCCCAGCCCTGGACGCGGTGTCAAAAATCCAGACCAAACACCCTGATTTGTACGTTGTGGAAGCCGGCGACGCCAGCGGCGACAAACTGATCGGTGACGAGCTGGACGCCGGGCTGTCCCGCCTGTCGATGCTGTCCATCCCGGTCACGCTCGGGATCCTGCTCGTGGCGTTCGGCGCGGTGGTGGCCGCGCTCCTGCCGGTCGGCCTGGCGGTTACCGCGGTGGTCGCGGCGATCGGGCTGATGGCGGCCGGCAGCCGGTTCGCGCCGACCGTCGACGCCACGTCCCACGTGATGCTGCTGGTCGGGCTCGCGGTCGGTGTCGACTACTGCCTGTTCTACATCCGCCGGGAGCGCGACGAGCGCCGAGCCGGCGCCGATCCGGAACGCGCCCTGATGATCGCCGCGCAGACCTCCGGCCGGTCGATCTGGATCTCCGGCCTGACCGTGATCGTGGCGATGGCCGGCATGTTCCTCACCCACGACACCACGTTCGTCAGTTTCGGTCTCGGCACCATCCTGGTCGTCGCCACCGCGGTGCTCGGCTCGCTCACCGCGCTGCCGGCCATGCTCTCCGCGCTCGGTGACCGGGTCGACGCCATCAAGATCCCGGGTCTGTACCGGAAGCGCAGCGACGGCCGGTTCTGGCACGGTCTGCTGCGGGTGGTGCTGGCCCGGCCGCTGATCTCGGCGCTGGTCGCGGTCGGTCTGCTCGGCGCGCTCGCCTCGCCGGTGCTGGACCTGCGGACCCGGGGTGAGGTCATCCAGGACGTGTCACCGGATTCGCCGGTGATCAAGGGGTTCCAGGCGATCAGCGCGGCGTTCCCGAGCAAGACCACCCCGGCCGAGGTCGTGGTGCAGGCGCCGACCGTCAAGGGGGAGCGGTTCGACAAGGCGCTCGGCGAGTTCCGGGCGGCGGTCGAGCGCAGCGGCGGCACGCTGGTCGAACCGGTCGACGTGCGGGTCAACCCGGCCGGCACGGTCGCGGTGGTCTCGGTCGGGCTGGCCGGGCAGGGCGACGACCCGGCCGCGCTGGCCGCGCTGAAACTGCTGCGCGGCGAGGTCGTGCCGGCCACCCTGGGTGCGATCACCGGGGCGACCGTGCTGGTCAGCGGGGACACCGCGGGCAGTGTCGACTTCAACCACCAGCTGGACAAGAGCCTGCCCTGGGTGTTCGGGTTCGTGCTCGGGCTGGCGTTCCTGCTCCTGCTGGTGTCGTTCCGGTCGGTGACCGTGGCGATCACCGGGGTGCTGCTCAACCTGCTCTCGGTCGCCGCCGCCTACGGCATGCTGGTCTACGTCTTCCAGTACGGCCACTTCGAGAAGCAGCTGGGCTTCACCGCCTCGGACGGCATCATCAACTGGATCCCGCTCTTCCTCTTCGTGATCCTTTTCGGCCTGTCGATGGACTACCACGTGTTCGTGCTCAGCCGGATCCGCGAGGGCCACGACCGGGGCCTGCCGACCCGGGAAGCGGTCCGCGAGGGCGTCGGCCGGACCGCCGGTGTGATCACCAGCGCGGCGGTGGTGATGGTCGCGGTCTTCGCCCTGTTCGCGACGCTCCCGCTGACCTCGACCAAGGAACTGGGCGTTGGCCTGGCGGCCGCGGTCCTGCTGGACGCCACGATCATCCGGGCGGTGCTGCTGCCGGCCGTGATGGCCATGCTCGGCCGGGCGAACTGGTGGCTGCCGAGCTGGCTGCGCTGGCTCCCGCAGGTGGCCCACGACCTGCCCACCCCGCCCGAGCCGGCAGCAGTCGAGCAGAGGCCCCTCACCCCGGTCGGCTAAGGCCGCGGTCACGCGTT
>NZ_BOMS01000052.1 GCF_016862315.1 Actinoplanes palleronii
GGCGTGGGGAGTTGTGGTGCGGAGCGCGCCGTAAGTCCCCACGTAGTGGTTGGGGTCGTCTTGCGTGGGGGGTTTGGGTGCGGGGTGGACCGTAAGTCCCCACGTAGTGGTTGGGGCTGTCGTGCGTGGGGAGTTTGGGTGCGGAGCGCGCCGAAACTCCCCACGCTTGGTCGTGCGCGGGGTGGGCCGGAGGTTCGCGTGGTTGGGGCTGGTCAGAGGGTGTGGGCGAGGGTGAGGCCCAGGGCGGCGGCGCCCAGGCCGGACAGCAGGCTGAGCAGGACGTAGGCGAAGGCGGTGGCTCGTTCGCCGCGGCGGGCGAAGCTGAGGGTCTCCCAGGAGAACGTGGAGTAGGTGGTCAGCGCGCCGCAGAAACCGGTGCCGATCAGTGCGGTGAGGCCGGCGGAGAGCGGCAGGCCGAGCACCAGGCCGAGGATCAGCGAGCCGGTGACGTTCACGGCGAGGGTGCCCCACGGGAAGCCGGCGCCGTAGCGGACCTGGACGTAGCGGTCGGTGAGATAACGCAGCGGGGCGCCGATCGCCGCGCCGAGCGCGACCAGGAGAAACGTCATCGCGCGCCGCCGGGCGTCCCGTCAGCCGGCTCTGGCGCGGCTGCTGGGGCGGTGGTGGCTTTTTCGGTGAGGGTGGCGCCGGCCCAGACGGCCAGCAGGGCGCCGAGGACGGTGGCGGCCAAGTAGGTGAGGCCGATCGCCGGTGTGGCGCGCAGGACGTCTACCTCGGCGGTGGAGAACGTGGTGTAACCGCCCAGGAATCCGGTGCCGAGGAACAGCCGGGTGAGCCGGTGACCTGGGCGGAAGCGGGCCAGCAGGGTATACAGCACGCCGATCAGGAAACAGCCGGAGACGTTGATCAGCCAGGTGGCCCAGGGGAACTCGGCCGGGGTGTGCGGCCAGGCGAGGCCGAGGCCGTAGCGGGCCAGCGCGCCGAGCACCCCACCGGCCGCGACGGCCGCGATCGCACGGCGGTCCACGTCGAGATTCAGCGCCACGGGTAAGCCCGTTACCGGAGGCGGGTCACGGTGAGGTCCATCGGAGCTGACGGTAGCGCGCGGGCGGCCGGGGGGACGTGGCGGCGTCCTCCCCGGCCGGTTCCGGGCGCTTCGGGGCAGATCCACCGATCGCATGAAACGACCTGAAACAGGCAATGTAAATGCCCGTTGACCTGTGCCTCAGCGGTTTCATGGTCCACTGTAGGCGACGATCTTGCGGAGTGGGAACCCGCCCTTGGTCAGTCCGGCACGCCGAGTCGGCAGCAGTCACCAGCCGTAGTCGACACCGTGATGTCGCGTAACTCGACGCCGGAGGCCCGTTCGAAGCGCACCGGTGACCAGTCGTCGCCGGTCCCGGTTCCGGCCAGCCGGCAGTTCCGCACCGTGCTGTCCCGGTAGGCCAGCACGCTGATGACGCCGTCCACCTCGCTGCGGCCCCAGCCGGCGATCCGCACCGCGTAGCGGGGGCCGGTCCAGCGCACGCAGACGTCCTCGACCTCGATCCGGGCGCCGACGTCCTCGGACGACGACACGAACCGGTTGGTGTTGTCGCCGGGCAGCAGCCGGAAGCCCATCTCCACGTCGCGCAGGCACGCGCCGGTGACCCGGACGTCGTGCACCGAGCTCAGGTAGAAGCCCTCGATCGCGTCCCGTACCCGCAGATCGGAAACGGTCAGCTGGTGCGGGTGGTAGGTCGGACCGGTGATCGACGAGACGTCCGCCCCGGCCGCGCCCCAGTGCACCGCGACCCCGGTGTATCCGCCGGTGATCAGCACGTCGTGCAGGGTGACGGCTCGCACCGCGCCCATCACGCCGATCGCGTTCGCGGTCCGCAGCGGCCCGTGGTCGACGTGCACCCGCCGGACGTCGATGTCGCTGATCCACTCCGGGGTGCCGGCGTAGAGGTACTCGCCGATGGTCAGGCCGGTGCCGCGGTCGCCGCCGTGCTCACCCGGGTCGGCCGGGGCCGGCCGCAGGCCGAGGTCGCTGATCGCTACGTCGGAGCCGAGTACGTGCAGCACCGGGTGGCCGGTCCGGGACTCCGAGATCAGCCAGGTGTCCGCCGCGGACGAGCCGCGGACCGTCCAGCCGCCGGGGACCCGCAGCCCCTCGGCGATCCGGTGGTTGCCGGGCGGCAACTCGAGCTTGCCGGGCGGCCGAGAATCCAGCAGCTCCTGCAGCACCCGATGGTTGAGAACCGGATCATCGCCGAGCTGCGCCAAGGCGCCACCCAACGGGCCGGGAGCGCCGGGGGAAGCGGGCGAGGCAGGGGTCATGACGGGGTCAGCCGCCAGGACAGCGTCGGCTGGGCCTCGGTCGAGCCGAGCAGCACCGGATTGCCCACCGGCGCGGCGAACCGCACCGTCAGGTTCCCGTCCTGATGCCGGGACACGTCGACCGGGACGGCTTCCCCGGTGACCAGGTCGGCGGCCAGCACCTCGGCCACCTCGCCGGGCCGGTGCGGGAGTGCGCGAACGGCGACCCGCCGCGCCGCCCGGGACAGCTTGAACACCGCACGGGCCGGCTTCTGCCGGGTCCACCGGTTGCGGGGACTGATCGGCACCGGTGGAGCGGCCGACACTCCGGCGCCCTCCAACCGGTACGACAGCGCCGCACCCGGCTGCACCACCGCGAAGTCGCACCCGGTGTGCCCGGCCGGCCCACTCGGCGCGGTCGCGGCCGGCTGCTCCCGTACCGAAATGTTGTTGATCCGCAAACCGATCGCGGACCTGGCGCTGAGCCGCGGCCCGGCCCACGACGGCGGCAGGGCGTCGGCCAGCTCCACGATCAGCAGACCGTCGCGGTCCAACTCACCGGCCGGCAGGTCGAAGGCGAGCGTGGCGGTGGCCGGCGCGGCCCCCCGCCAGCCCTGCCGCCGGGCCAGCACCAGCGCCCCGCGGATCTGACCCTGCGCCCGCAGCGTGACCAGCCGGGGCAGCTCGGGGGTGAGCCGGGCCGGGCGCACCCGGTCGGACCACCAGCGGATGCCCATCTCGTCCAGCCCGACCGAGACGGTGACCCGGACCGGCGCGCCGGTGCCGTTCACCTTGACCGCGATCGCGCCGAAGTCGCCGTTGATCCGCCCGACGATCCCGGTGCCACGGATCATCTGGTCCAGGATCACGATCGACGGGCTCGCGCCGGTGCCCAGCTCCAGCGGGAGCGCGGCGGCGACCGAGGGCTCGTCGTAGTCGGTCCGGAACCACGAGCCGATGCTCATGAGAGTGGCGCCGACAGGTCGGTACGGGTCAGCAGCGGCTCGCGCCGGGTCCACATCCGCTCCACCGTCTCGAACAGCGGGTCGGCGTCGCTCTCGATGTGCCGGAACGTCGCCCGCATCGACTTGAGCAGGGTGTTCGCCGGCCAGACCTCCCACTGCGGGACCTGCGGGGTGACCACGTCCGAGCCGCTGCGGTAGAGCCACAGCCAGAGCCGGGCGCGCTGCACCTGCTCCTCGGTGACCAGGGTGGCGCCGTCCCGGATCGCGGTGAGGCTCTCGTCGAGCGTCTTGAAGTACGCGTCGGCCGAGTCCACCACCGTGGACAGACCGCACGAGCTCCACTCCGACCAGCCGGCCTGGATCACCGGGATGCCGTACGCCGGGAGCTCGTTGCTGACGCTGCCACGGACCGTGACACCCAGGTCGGTGAGGCTCCACAGCGCGTTCTTGCTGAGCGTGGCGCTGGGCCGGAAGACCAGGTGCTTCGACTTCTTGTGCTGCTTGGCGAGCTGGTCGAAGAAACCGGTGGAGTCGTAGAGCTTCTGGCTCGGGTGGTCCAGGAACATCCACTGGGTATCGGTGCGGTTCGCCGCCCAGTTCGCGGTCTCGGTGAACCATTCGGACAGGCTGGGGAACAGCTCCCGGTTGGTGCCGAGCGCGTCCGAGACGGCGTGGTTGAAGACCGCGACGATCGGCCGGTCCGGGTCGAAGCCGAACCGGGCCGCGGCGTGCCGGCGCAGCAGGGCGCGTTCGGCCGGGTTGTTCAGGTCGACCGACGCGCTCGTGCCGCCCCGCCACCAGCTCGGCCGGCCCAGGTTGACCTTGGCGCGCCAGGCGATCAGCTCGGTGACCGGGCGCAGCTTCTCCCGGCGCGGCCAGACCTGACCGTCGAAGACCTCACCGATCTGCCGGGTCAGCTCACCGCGGAACGTCTCGGTGTGCGAGTCGTGCTCGGGGAAGAGCGCGTACGCCTTGAGGCAGCCGGTCTGCTGGGTGTGGATCACCGGTACGCCGGCCTGCCGGGCCACGTCCACGGCCAGGCCCCACTGGTCGTAGTCGACGTGGCTGGTGACCAGCGCGACCACGTTCTGCTGGAACTGCTGCTCGTAGTACGCCGCGAGGGCGTTGCCGTAGCGGACCCGGTCGGCCGGCGGGTTCTCCCGCATCCGAGGGATCTTGGCGAGGCGGGCGTCGGTCGCCTTGATGTTGTCGGCGACACTCTCCGCCAAATCCGGAGACGGCTTCGAGTCCGACTTCTTGACGATCTCCCACACGTCGATGGTCTCGGACGCGCCGTACGCGGCGGCGAACTCCCGCACCAGCGACACGTCGAAGCCCTGCCACAGCGTCTCCGCCCAGGACTCCTCGACGCCGGTGAAGACGATCATGCGGGCCGGGCGGATCTTCCGGATCGCGTTGGCGACCGCCAGGTTGCGCAGCGTCACCCGCAGATCCTGGTGGAACGCCTCGACCAGGATCACGCCGTCATCGGCCGGCTCGGGCAGGTTCTTCTGCCAGAACACCTCGGCCGCATTGAGGAAGTGCTTCCACTCCTGCTTGTTCGCGTTCAGCAGCACGTCAGATCAGGTCCCAGGTCAGCGGAGTTCCCTTGGCGGCGTCGGCACTGAAGACACGACCGAGCGCGATGCTCATCATGTCCGGCTCCAGGCCACCGGTCGGGCGGATCGAGCGGACGTTCTGCGCGGTGACCGGGTCACCGGCTTTCACGTCGGTCACCACGTAGAGCGAGCGGCGGAAGCGCAAGCCCTCCTTCTCGGCCTCGGTCGGGCCGATCTCGGTGGTGCCCAGCGCCTGCCAGGCCCGCTCCGATTCCACCACGAGCGCGGCGAGCTCACCCGGGTCGAGCGAGAACGCCGAGTCCACGCCGCCGTCGGCCCGGTCCAGCGTGACGTGCTTCTCGATCAGTACGGCACCGAGCGCGACGGCCGCGATCGGCACGCCGATACCCAGCGTGTGGTCGCTCAGGCCGATCGGCAGCCGCAGCGCCTCGGCCAGCACCGGGATGCGCCGCAGATTCGTCGACTCCGGGGGAGCGGGGTACGACGCGGTGCAGCTCAGCACGGTGATGTCGGTGGCGCCGGCGCCCCGCGCGGCGTCCACCGCGGCGGTGATCTCCTTGAGCGTTGCCATACCGGTGGAGATGATGATCGGCTTGCCGGTCGACGCGCAGAGCCGGATCAGCGGCAGGTCGGTGATCTCCGACGACGCGATCTTGTAGCGCGGCGCGTCCAGCTTCTCCAGCAGCTCGACCGCGGTCGGGTCGAACGGGCTGGAGAACGCCTCGATGCCCCGCTCCCGGGCCCGGTCGAAGATCGGCGCGTGCCAGTCCCACGGCGTGTGCGCCCGGGTGTAGAGGTCGTAGAGGTACTCGCCGCCCCACAACTCGTGTCCCGCCGACAGCTGGAACCGGGGGTGCTTGACGTCCACGGTCAGGGTGTCCGCGGTGTACGTCTGGATCTTGATCGCGTCCGCGCCCGCGTCCGCGGCGGCGTCGACCAGCTGCAGCGCCCGGTCCAGCGAACCGTTGTGGTTGCCGGACATCTCCGCGACGATATAGGGCTTCGTTTTACTCATTTCGCTCTCTCTGTCCAGACGACCGTCTTGGGGACCCCGTCGACCAGCCGTTCATATCTGCGCGTCTCGCGGAAGCCGAACCGCCGGTGCAGCGCCAGCACCTGTTTGTTCTCCTCGAGCGTCTCGCCGCCGAGGGTCTGCAGGCCGAGCGGGCCGAAGGCGTACGCGACGGCCTCCTTCTCCAGCCGCATCCAGGCGGGGAGCAGACGCGGGCCGAGCCCCTCGACGTCGAGGTAGAACGACCAGGTGTTGCCGTTGAAGATCACCACCCCGGCGGGTACGCCGTCCTCCTCGTAGATCAGGACGGTGCCGGCGCGGCTCGCCCACCAGGCCGCGTGTTCGGCCGGCTGGATCTCATGAGTGGTGAGGCTGACGGAACGCACCGCGGGGTGGTTGCGCCAGTTCAGGACCGGGTCGCGATCGGAGTCGGTGGCGGGTCGAAGCACGCCGGTCAACGTAAAGAGCTGGTTTGGACCGGTCGTGACGCGACGGGGGTGTCCTGGGAAACCAGAGGTGGACGTTCGGTGGGCCGGCGCCGCAGACCCGCCAGCCGATAGCCGGCGCGCACCGCGGAATAGAGCGCGTAGCTGTTCGCGGCGACCAGCCGGTGCTTGATCCCGGCCGATCCGGACGGCGACCGGTGCCCGGCCGGGCGGTGCCGCCGGTACTGCTCGGCGATCCGGCGGAAGAACGGGCGGCGGAACCGGGCGTGCATCCGGGAGTCGTTGCCGGCCACCACCAGCAGGTGGTTGACCATCAAGGTGAACATCCGGAGCCGTACGGCCGGCGGCGTGTCGTTCCGGTCCAGCCAGCGGTGCAGCGCGTCGTACTGGTCGAAGGCCTCGAAGTGGCGCTCACTGCGGGTCGCGGTGATCGCGCCGGGGCGCCCGATCCGGTAGTGGTAACAGACCCGGTTCAGCACGTCGACCCGGCCGGCGGCGATCAGGACCGGGTTGCTGAACGGGATGTCCTCGTACCAGCCGGCGCGGAACCACAGCTCGTTCTCGATCAGCAGGCCGCGCCGGATGATCCGGTTCCACGCGGTGTGCTGCACGCCGAGCAGACGGTCCAGGGAGGGTTCCCCGGCGAGCAGCGGGGAGCTGGCGTCGGTCTGCAGCCGGCCGTCCTCGTGCTCGCGCAGGTGGTCGACGAGCAGCACGTCCGGCTCGGTCTCGCGCAGGCGGTCCAGCACCGCCCGGATCGAGCCGGGCGGGAGCTGGTCGTCGCTGTCCACGAACCAGACGTACCGGCCGGTGGCCTCGGCGAGCCCGGCGTTGCGGGCCAGGCCGAGACCGACGTTGCTGGACAGGTGCAGCACCCGGACGGTGCCGTGCTCCGCCGCGTACGCGTCGAGCATGGCACCGCAGCGGTCCGGTGACGCGTCGTCGACCGCGATCACCTCGACGGCCGCGTTCTCCTCCGGGGTCAGTCCGGCCCGGATCGAATCGAGACAGGCCAGGAGGAAGTCCTCGACCGCGTAGACCGGCACCACGACGGTCAGCTGAACACCCATGGGTCCACCGTTGACGTGTCACGTGACGCCCAGGCGAACCGCAGCTGAAGGAGTCCTACGTCACAGGAGGCGGGTTGGGGAACAGCAGGTTGTCCATCGCGTCGGTGGTCAGCGGTTCGGCGAAGTAGTAGCCCTGCCCCAGCTCGCAGTTGCCGCCGGTGAGCTCGCTGAGCTGCTCGATGTGCTCGATCCCCTCGGCCACCGTCGACAGCTGCAGGGCCTGTCCGAGCTGGATGATGCCCAGGGTCAGCGCGGCCGCGGCCGGCATGTCGCCGATGTCGTCGACAAACGACTTGTCGATCTTGATGATGTCCACCGGGAAGTTCCGCAGGTACGCCAGCGACGAGTACCCGGTGCCGAAGTCGTCGATCGCCAGCCGCACCCCGAGCGCCTTGATCGCGTGCAGCCGCTGCAGCGTCTCCGGCCGGTGCTCGACGAGCAGCGACTCGGTCAACTCGATGATCAGGCACTTGGCCGGCAGCCCGCTCTCCTCCAGCGCCGAGGTGACCAGCATCGGCAGGTCGGCGCGCTCGAGCTGGACCGCGGACAGGTTGACGCTGACCGTCAGCGGCGTCTCGGCGGTGCGCTGGGCGTTCCACCGGGCCGCCTGGCGGCAGGCCTCGCGCAGCACCCACTCACCGATCGGCACGATCAGCCCGGTCTCCTCGGCCAGCGGGATGAACTCCAGCGGCGGGATCATCCCGCGCTCCGGGTGCTGCCAGCGGACCAGCGCCTCCAGCCCGGAGATCTCCTGGTCCCGCAGCCGCACGATGGGCTGGAAGCGCAGCTCGAACTCGTGCCGGAGCACCGCCCGGCGCAGGTCGGCCTCCATCTCCAGGTGTTTCTGGAACGACTCGCGCATGGCCGGCTCGAAGACCGCGCACTGGTCCTTGCCCTGCTTCTTCGCCTCGAACATCGCCAGGTCCGCGCGGACCAGCAGGTCCTGCGGGTCGACGGTGCCGGTCTCGGCATACGCCACCCCGACGCTGCAGCTCGCGAAGACCTCCCGCCCGTCCAGGTCGAACGGGTCGCGCAGCGCGGCCACGATCCGCCGGGCCACCGGCACCGCCGCCTCCACCCCGGACACGTCGGGCAGCAGCACGGCGAACTCGTCACCGCCCAGCCGCGCCGCGGTGTCCCCGGTACGCAGGCACTCCCGCAGCCGGTCGGCCACCGCCGCCAGCAGCCGGTCGCCGATCGCGTGCCCGAGCGAGTCGTTGACCACCTTGAACCGGTCCAGGTCGACGAGCAGCGCGGCCACCCCGCCGGAGCGGCTGGTCGCGAACGCGTTCTCCAGCCGGGTGGTGAACAGCGAGCGGTTGGCCAGCCCGGTCAGCGAGTCGTGGAACGCGTGGTTCATCTCGCGCAGCGTGCGTGCGTCGGTGATGGCCAGGCTGACGTGCTCGGCGAAGGCCCGCAGCACGTCCTGCGACGCCGGGTCCCAGGCCCGGAGTTCCTGGTAGGAGCCGACGAAGAGGGCGCCGACCACCACGCCGTCCTCGTGCACCGGCACCGCCATCACACTCTTCAGCTTCGCCCGGACGATCTCCGGCACGGCGATCGGCGAGTTCGCGTAGTCGTCGACCGCCACCAGCTCGTCGCCCATGATGGCGAGCCCGGCGACGCCCAGCGACGCCACCGGCACGCCCTGCATGCGCAGCACCCCCTCGTCGGGAACGCCACGGCTGGAGAACAGGCTGGTCCGGCTCGGGTCGTCGAGGTCGAGCACGATCAGGCCGGACATCTCGACATCCAGCAGGTCGGCCGCGCTCGAGGTGATCTGGTCGAGGATCCGGCGCAGCGGCTCGCGCCGGGCGATCGCCCGCTGCACCGAGCTCAGCTCGTCGAAGAGCCGCTGCCGGCGCTGCAGCGAGTTGATCAGGCGGTCGTTCTCGGCGGACTGCTGGCGCTCGGCCTCGATCAGGTGCCGCGCCTGCAGGCTCAGCTCGAGCACCCGGGCCATCCCGCGGAGCAGGCAGACCTCCTCGACGCTGAAGATCGCCTCGCGGCCGAGCACCAGCACCCCCGGGGTGACCCCGCCGAGGTGGGCCAGGGCGACCGCGTAGACGCGGCCGTCGGCCTCGAAGGTGGTGCGCCGCCCATCGGTGATCTCGGTCAGGGCCTGCGCCGGGATCCGCTCGACCGGTATGCCGACCGCGGCGACCACACCCCTGTCGACGATCAGCACGGCGAGGTCGGCGCCGAGCGCGCGGACGGCGCACTCGACGGCGGCATGTTGCGCCGCGGCTTCATCGGGACGGTCGGCGACCACGGCGAGAAACTCCGTCAGTTGCTGGGTGGCGAGCACGTGGATGCAGTCGGCGTCCGGCGACGGCAGTTGAGGAATTGCAACCGAGCCGTCAACGGGTGTGCCAATCTGGTCACGAGCGGTCAGTGTGTCGTTACTTGCGGTTGTCAAAGTCGGGTTCGGTGCGCCTGAATAGAGTTCGTGGTCACCGCTGACGAACCCGCGCATCCGGCACCAGCCGGGCTCGCGCACGGCCGTCTCGGCGCCGGCTCCGCCGCCTTGTTCGGCGTGGCCGCGGCCGCACCGATCGCCACCGTGGTCACGGTGATCCCGCAGGCCCTGGCCGCCGGCGCCGGACCGCTCGTGGCACTGTCCGTCGTCGCGGTCGCGGTCTTCCTGTTCATTTTCGGTACGTCGTACGCCGCGATGATCCGTCGCCGCCCGAGCGCCGGCGCCACCTATCCACAGGTCGCCCGGGGCCTGGGCCGCCCGGCGGCGCTGATCGCCGGCTGGCTCGCGCTGACCGGTTACCACGCGATCCAGTTCGGTCTCTACGCCGTGCTGGGCCAGGCCGCCGCGCCTCTGCTGGACAACTGGTTCGGGGTGAGCGCACCGTGGTGGGCGGTGGCCGCCGGGTGCTGGGCCGTCGTCGCGTTCTGCGGCACGCTGCGCATCGAGTTCGCCGCGGGCGTGCTCGGGCTGCTCGCCGTCGCCGAGGTGGCCGTGCTGATCGGCCTGGCCGGCGCGTTCGTGCTGCGCCCGGCCGGCGGACGGATCGAGACCGGCACCTACCTGGTCACCGACCCGGCCCGGTGGGACCGCCCGCTGCTCGGCCTGCTGCTGGCCGTCGCGGTGCTGGCCTTCGCCGGCTTCGAGACCACCGCCGGATATGCCGAGGAGTCCCGCGACCCGGGCCGCACCACCGGCCGGGCGGCGCGGGCGGCGGTGCTGCTGATCGCGCTGCTGCTGGCCGGGGTCAGCTGGAGCCTGATCGTGGCGGCCGGCCCGCGCGAGGTGGCCGGGCGAGCCGCCGCACACGGTCCCGAGCTGCTGTTCGTGCTGGCCGACGAGCGGATGGTCGGCTGGGCGGTCACCCTGGCCCGGCTGACGCTGCTCACCGGCTTGCTCGCCGCGGTCCTGGCGCTGCACCAGGCGATCGTCAGGTACCTGTTCGCGTTCGGGCGGGAACGGGTGCTTCCTGGCGTACTGGGAAGGGTTTCTCGCCGGACCGGCGCGCCGCGCGCCGCCTCCCTGACCCAATCGTTGGTCGCGGGTGCCGCCCTGACCGGCGCCTACCTGGCCGGCGCCGACGCGTCGGCACGCACCGCCCGCTGGCTCGTCGTCGGCGGTGGCCTCGCGATCCTGGTGTTGCTGCTGCTGACCGCGCTGGCCGCGCTGCTGCACCTGAACCGGGTGCCGGAGGGTGAAGGGGTCTGGACGCGGTTTGCCGCACCGTTGCTGTCCACTGTGGCTCTCGGTGTGCTGTGTTGGCTGGCCGGGCGGCATCTGGCGGTGCTGCTGGTGGTTCCGGCGGGTTCGCCGTGGGTGACGGTGGTGTTCGGCGGGCTGGCGGCCTGCCTGGTGGCCGGGCTGGCGCACGCGTTGGTGCTGCGGACGGCGCGGCCGGTGCTCTATGCGGGGATCGGGCTGGGCGGGGCGGCGCTGGTGGTCACCCCGAAGGTGGCGCACCCGTCGGGAAATCCGTGGTCGTGGGACACACCGCCGGGGGTGGCTGCTGATCCGTCGGCCGTCGACCCGCCGGGGGTGGCTGCTGGTCCATCGGCCGTCGCCCCGCCGGCTGCCGGTGAGTCGCCCAAGATCCCGGAGCAGCGGACGCCTGGGGCGCATCGCCCGGAGCGGATCCACGGCGAGGTCAACGGCTGATCAGTTCCGGTCGTCGGCGGCTAGCGGGACGGCGCTGCCGCGGACCAGCCCCAACTGCACGCCCTGCCGGGTCAGCACCCCGTCGAGCATCCAGTCGGCCACCACCCGCACCCGGTTCCCCGGCATCGACAGCAGGTGATAACCCCGGCTCACGGCCTTGCCGGCCACCCCGCCGAGCGCCACCCCGAACGGGTTCGCGGCCGCCTTCCAGCCGCCCAGGTCGACCACGAACCCGAGGTCCCGGTGCCGGTAGGCGCGTCGCTGCCCGTGGCCGTAGGACGCCGCCACGTTCCCGGCGACCAGCCGGCCCTGCCGGACCGCGTGGTGAGCCGTCTTCCCGGTCAGCGAACCCGGGTGGATCACGTCCGGCACCGCCGCGGCGTCACCGCAGGCGAAGACGTCCGGCCGGCCCGGCACGTTGAGGAACTCGTCGACGACCAGGCGCCCGTCCCGGGTGGCCAGGCCGAGGCCGGAGACCAGCGGCTCCGGACGCACGCCGACACACCAGACCAGGGTGCGGGTGGGCACCTGCTCGCCGTTGGTCAGCCGGACACCGTCCGGTCCGGCCTGCTCGACCGCGGTGCCGGTCAGCACCCGTACGCCGCGGTGGCGCAACACCTGTGCCGCGCTGTGCGACAGGCGCGGGTCGAGGGTGGGCAGCACCCGGTCGGCGGTGTCCAGGATCAGCCAGCGTGGCAGGTCCCGGATCAACGGCCGGTGCGCCGTCAGCGCGGCGGTGAACAGGGTGCCCTGCGCGGCCACCTCGGTCCCGGTGTATCCGGCGCCGGCCACCACGAACGTGCACCGGGCCCGGCGCTCGGCCGGATCGGTGGCCTGCTCGGCCAGCTCGATCTGGCGGGTCAGGTGATCGCGCAGGTAGAGCGCCTCCGGAATGCCCCGGAATCCATGTGCGTATTCGGTCACGCCGGGCACCGGCAGGAGCTTGTTGACGCTGCCGACGGCGAGCACCAGGCGGTGGTAGCCGAGCACACCGCGGTTGCCCTCCGGGTCGGCCCACTCCACCGTGCGGGCGTCCAGGTCGAAGGCGCCGGCGTGGCCGAGCAGCACGCGTACGCCGGGCAGCGTCGCGGCGAGCGGCACCGAGATCCGCCGGGGTTCCAGGATCCCGGTGGCGACCTCGGGCAGCAGCGGCAGATAGAGGAAGTAGTCGGTCGGGTTGAGCAGCACGATCTCGGCCCGGCCGCGGGAGGCCCGGAGCAGGTGGCGAGCGGCCGCGTAGCCGGCGAAACCGGCGCCGACGATGACGATCCGGGGGCGTGGCATTCCGAGGTCCTTCCCGACGGTCCGGCCCGGCCGGGCGGGTCTCCGTCCGAGCCTGCCACCAGCGCAAATGATCGCGGCGAAGTTGCGAAAACTTCTTCGGTGGATGGCACGATCATCGGTAATGACCGCGACCGGGACTTCGGCGGCGGCGGCCACGTCGGCGACCGGACCGCCGCGACGGTGGGGCCGGGGCCCATGGGTGGCCGTCGTGATGGTGGTCGTCCTCGGCGGGGAGTTGATCCTCGGCTGGTCCGCGTTGTCCGAGGCGTTCACCCAGCTGCGCGCTCCGCACTGGGGCTGGGTCTGCGCCGCTCTGGCTGCGGAGATCGCCTCGATGGGCACCTACGCCCGGATGCAGCGAGCTCTGCTGCGCGGGGCCGGCACCAAGGTCAGCGTGCGGCGGCACGTGGCGATGGCGTACGCGGCACACTCGCTCAGCGTGACCCTGCCCGGCGGCCCGGTCTTCTCCAGCAGTTTCAACTTCCGGCAGATGCGCCGGTACGGCGTCTCGCCCGCGGAAGCGTCCTGGTGCATCGCGCTGAGCGGGGTGCTCTCCACCGGTGCGCTGATCCTGGTCGGCTCGGTCGGCGGGCTGCTGGCCCGGAACACCGGGAGCTGGCGCAGCCTGCTCGGCTACGCGGCCGGCGCGGTCGTGGTGACCGCCGGGGTCCGGCTGATCGCCAAGCACCCGCTGTGGCTGGACCGCCCGGTGCGGGCGCTGCTCGGCGGGGTGAACCGGGTCCGGCGGCGGCCGCGTGAGCACGGCGCGGACCGGCTGTTCGGCTTTGTGACCCAGTTGCGGGCGATCCGGGTGCATCCGCTGCACTTCACCGTCGCGGTGCTGCTGGCCTGCGCGAACTGGCTCTTCGACGCGCTGTGCCTGTGGGTCTGCTGCATCGCGGTGGGCGCGGACCGGATCTCGCCGGTGCACCTGCTCATCGCGTACTGCGCCGGGATGGCCGCGGCCAGCGTCCCGGTGATCCCGGGCGGGCTCGGCGTGGTCGACGCGGCGCTGGTGCTCGGCCTGGTGGCCGGCGGGCTGACCAGCGCGAGCGCGGTGGCGGCGGTGGTGCTGTACCGGGCGATCAGCTTCGGCTTCATCATCGGCGCCGGCTGGCTGGTCTGGCTTCTACTACGCCGCCGAGCCCGCCGCACCATCTAACCCCTGCCCCCGCGTTGTGTGTGAACTTTCGGTGCGCTGCGCGCCGAAAGTCCCCACGCAGGCCTTGTCTCCGGGTTGTGTGTGAGGTTTTGGTGCGCTGCGCGCCGAAAGTCCCCACGCAGGCCTTGTCCCCGCGTTGTGTGTGAAGTTTTGGTGCGCTGCGCGCCGAAAGTCCCCACGCAAGCCCCGCCTCCGCTGCCGCGCCGCCCGCCCGCGCCCGGTTGCGCCCGCCCGCGGCCTGCGCTTGCGTCCCGGTTGCGCCTGCCCGCCCGCGGCCTGCGCCTGCGTCACCGGGTGCGCCTGCGCCGGGGCGGGGTGGAAGTAAAGGTGTCTAACAAAAACTACCAACCTCGAAGGTTTCTTGACAGTTAAGAAAACATCGACAAACATGACTGCGGAGAGCGCTCTCTACGCCGGACATCCCCCAGTCAGCGCGTACCCCCGCGGTGCGTGCGGAGTAGGACGCCCATGCCACGCTCCCTCCCCTATCTGCTCCTCGCGGGTGCGGTCACCCTCACCGCAACGATCGGCACACCGCCAGCCGTCGCCGCTCCAGAAGCCCCGGCAACGGCAACGGCAACGGCGACGGCGACGGCCGCGAGCATCGACCCCGGCATGATCGCCGCGATGCACCGCGACCTCGGCCTCACCGACGAGCAGATCGGCGACCGGCTGACCGTCGAAGCCGCCGCCCCGGTCGTCGAGAAACGGCTGCGTGAGCGGCTCGGCGCCCGATTCGGCGGCGCCTGGATCCCGGCCGGTGCGACCCGGCTGACCGTCGCGGTGACCAGCGCCGCGGACGCGGCCACGGTCCGCGGCGAGGGCGCCGTACCGAAAATTGTCTCCCGTTCCGCGAGCGACCTTGACGCGGCCCGCACGAAGCTGGACCGCAACAGCGCCCGGGCCGGCACGGCCATCCGGAGCTGGTACGCCGACCCGGCCACCAACAGCGTCGTGGTGGTCGTCGCGCCCGGCGCCGAGGCCACCGCGAAGAGCTTCGCCGCGAGCAGCGGCGCCGGCCCGGTCACCGTCCGGACCGCCACCGCGGCACCCCGCCCGATGTACGACACCCGCGGCGGCGACCAGTACGTGATCAACGGCAACACGCTCTGCTCGGTCGGCTTCCCGGTGGCCGGCGGCTTCGTCACGGCCGGTCACTGCGGTGGCGCCGGCAGCCCCACGCTCGGCTACAACAACGTGGCACAGGGCACGTTCGCCGGCTCGTCGTTCCCCGGCAACGACTACGCCTGGGTACGCACCAACGGCAACTGGACCTCCCAGCCCTGGGTGAACAACTACGCCGGCGGCAACGTGCTGGTCGCCGGCTCGCAGGACGCCGCGATCGGCAGCTCGATCTGCCGTTCCGGCCGGACCACCGGCTGGCGCTGCGGCACCCTGCTGGGCCGCAACGAGACGATCAACTACGCGCAGGGCGCGGTGTCCGGCCTGAGCCGCAGCAACGCCTGCGCCCAGCCCGGCGACTCCGGCGGCTCGTGGATCTCCGGGAACCAGGCGCAGGGTGTCACCTCGGGTGGCACCGGCGACTGCACGTCCGGTGGCACCATGTGGTTCCAGCCGGTCAACGAGATCCTCCAGGTCTACGGCCTGTCCCTGACCACCACGGGTGGCGGCGGCGGTGGCGGCGCGATCCTGAGCAACTGGAACAACAAGTGTCTGGACGTGCCGAACGGCAACTTCTCCGACGGCATCCCGGTGCAGATGTGGGGCTGCAACAACTCGGCCGCGCAGAAGTGGGAGGCGACCGGCGGCGCTCTGCGCACCGGCAACAACAAGTGCCTGGACATCCCGTGGGGTTCCACCGCCAGCGGCGTGATCATCCAGATCGCCACGTGCAGCGGCAACCCGGCGCAGCAGTGGGTGCTCAGCGCCGCCGGTGACCTGGTCAACCCGCAGGCCAACAAGTGCCTGGACATCAAGGACTGGAACGGCAACGACGGCGCCCAGCTGCAACTCTGGGACTGCGCCGGCACCCTCAACCAGAAGTGGCGCCGCTAGCCGGTAGCGGTTTTCCGGCTGGTTCTCAGGGGTGTGTCGAGCGTGCGATGACACCCCTGAGAACCAGCCGCGGTGCGGGAGTCGCGCTGCGGTCCGGGGTGGGCCGCAGTCTCGCGTCGGCCTCACGGGCGGGACGCGGCTCGTAGCCTGCGTCGGGCGCTCTGCCGTCCGTACCAAAAAATTAAGTGCGCTCCTCCGGGCGGATCGGGAGGTTGTCGGTCTTGCGGCCGAAGAGTTTCCAGCCGCGCTTCTTCTTCTCCACGGTCGGTACCGCGTCGCCGTTGAGGATGTCCAGCCGCTGCCGGGCCACCGGGTTGCCGGGTTCCAGCCGCAGCGAGGTGGTCAGCGCCTGCCGGGCTTGGTCGACGTGGCCGAGCGAGGCCAGCGCCACCCCGTGCGTGAAGTAGTAGTGCGCCTCGTTCGGGTCCAGGCCGATCGCGGTGCGGGCGGCCTGTTCGGCGTCGGCCAGCTGGCGGTCGGCGGCGAGCAGCGCCCAGGCGACCCGGTCGTGCCAGAGCGGGTTCTTCGGCTCGACGATGACCGCCCGGTAGGCCATCGCCATCGCGTCGTCGTGTTTGCCCTGCAGGGTGAGCGCCCGGCTGGCGATGGCCAGTGGGCGGGGGTCGTCGGGGGCGAGTTCGATCGCTTTGTGCGCGGCGGCCAGCGCCGGTTCCACCTGGTCGAGCGCGAGGCGGATGCGGGCCATCAGGATCCAGCCGGTGACCGAATCGGGCCGGCCGGCGAGGACCGGTTCGAGCATCGCGGCGGCTTCGGCCGGTTGCAGACCCTCGAAGAGCGCGGCAGCCCGTGCGACGGCCGCCTCGGTCGGATCGGCATGACCGCCGTCAGAAAAACCAGGACCGGCATGACCGCTGTCAGAAAAACCAGGACCGGCACTGCCGGGCCCAGAAAAGCCAGGACCAGCGCCGGGCGAGCTAGCACCGGGAAAGCCGGGGCCGGGGATGCCGGGATAACCCGGGGCGCCGGGATAGGCGGCGGCAGGGGGAAGGACGGCGGGTGGGGCCAGGTCGGTCATCGGGCCGCTCCGGGTAGCCAGGGGACGGGGCTCACATGCACCACTTCGGCAACCCGGTGCTGTTTCTTAGGACAAACCCGTCAGCCGCGCGGCGCCAGCGCGGCGAGCAGCCGAACCCCGAAAGCCGCCAGACACGCCACCCCGAGCAGGCCGGGCAGCCAACCGGCCGGCGCGACGATCGCGGTGAGCAGCAAGGCGAGGGTCAAGACCGCTGTTCCGCCCGCGATCCGCTGCCGGGCCAAAACCACTGTGAGGTACGACCTGAGCACCCGGTCGATCCGGGCCAGGAAATAGCCGGCGTACGACGCGGGGGCGAGCGCCGCCACCGCGGCCAGGCTCCGCGCCCACCCGGCCGAGTCGTCCGAGACCCGCCAGCCCAGGTACGAGAAGATCACCATGATGATCGCGGTGTACACCAGGAACTGGCGGAACGCCGCGTCCAGCAGGTGCCGGCTGGCCTCCTGACGAGGGTCCGCCCGCAGCGCCGCGGCCAGCCCGGTCATGCCCCGGGCCAGCCGGCTCAGCGCGAACGGGTTGCGGTGCACCACGTCGAACGCGGCCAGCTCGTGCCGGGCGATCGCGTTCTCCGGCTCGAGCTTCAGCGCGTCCCGCAGCGCCTCCCGGGCCCGGTCCGGCAGGCTCAGCTGCTTCATCACCATGGCGTACGTGATCCGGAAGTCCGCCTCGTCGGGGTCCAGCCGGATCGCCTCGCGGGCCGCGTGCTCCGCCTCCACCGGCCGCTGACTCTGTTCCAGCAGCGCCCAGGCGAGCCGGTTGTGCCGGTACGGGTTGTCCGGCTGCCGGGCCACCGCCTCCTGCGCCATGGTGATCGCCTCGGGGTGCCGGCCGAGCGCGGTGAGCGTCCGGCTCAGCGCGGTGAGCGCGTCGGCCGACCCGGGCGCGTGCTGCACCGCCCGGGCCGCCACCTCGTGTGCCAGTTCCGGCTTCTCCAGGGCGAGCTGCGCGTGGGCCATCAGGACCAGCGCCGCCACGTGGTCGGGCTCGGCGGCCAGCACCGGCCCGAGCAGCTCGGCGGCCGCGGCCGGCTCGCCGCGCTGCAACTGCAGCCGCGCCATCGCCACCGGGGTGGTGTCCGGCTGCACAGTGCCCCCTAAGTCGGTGTCAGCTCAGGCCGATCACGCCTTCCACGATCAGCCAGATGCCGAAGATAGCGAACAGTGCGGCGGCGCCCCACTTGATGACGTTCTCCGGCAGGTGCTTGCCGAGCAGCCGGCCGACCAGGATGGCGAGCGCGTCGGCGGCCACCATGCCCACCGTGGAGCCGACCCAGACGCCGAACCAGCCGTGCTGGGTGGCCAGGGTGATCGTGGCGAGCATGGTCTTGTCGCCGAGTTCGGCCAGGAAGAACGCGCCACCGACGGCGAGGATCGCGGAGCCGCTGGAGCGTTCCGCCTTGTTCTTCTCGTCGTCGGTGAGCTTGTCGCCGCGCAGCGTCCAGGCCCCGAAGGCGAGGAAGGCCACACCGGCGACCAGTGAGATCCAGTCGGTGGGGATGGCGGTGCCGAGGCCGTACCCGATGCCGACCGAGACCAGGTGGACCAGTGCGGTGGCGGCGGTGATGCCGATGAGCGTCGGCACGAGCTTGAAGCGCGTGGCGAACGTCATCGCCATGAGCTGGGATTTGTCGCCGAGCTCGGCGACGAAGATGACCGCGAAGCTGATACCCAGCGCGGCGATGAAGCCTTCCACAAATGTCTCCCGGTGTCAGACGACCGGGGCTCAGGCGCAGGGCGACCTCGACCCGGCCGTCACTGAGAACAGCCTGGTCGAAGGTCTCGCTCGCCTTGAACAAAGGCCGCGCGGCCGGACGCTCGAAAGCGTCAGTATGTCGACCGCGACATTGGGAGCTACTCCCCTTCGCAGAAACGAGCATAGCCGAAGGGCCGGCTCCTCACCTCGCGGGAGGAGCCGGCCCTTCGTCGGAAGTCCTGGTCAGTGCCCGGAAATCAGCTGCTGCAACCGGAGCCGGTCGGACGGGTCGGCCGAGCGCTTCAGCGCAGGCTGCCCGGGCGCCGGCGGGGCCAGCGGCTTGCACTGCTTGTCGGAGTGGATGCCCGCCACCCGCTTCGGCAGCGCGCCGGTGGCCAGGTAGTCGGCGATCGCGCCGTCGACGCAGGCGTTGCCGAACAGCGACCCGGCGTGCGTGGTGCCGTTCACCCCTTCGATCAGCACCGACTGCGGGAACCGGCGCCGGACCTCGAGGCTGCCGGTGTACGGCGTGGCCGCGTCCAGCGTCTCACTGAGCAGCAGCAGCGGCGGCACCTTGGCGCCGTCCACCTCGACCGCCGGCTTCGCCTTGCCACCCCAGTTGCGGCACGGCACGTTGTACCAGGCGTTGCCCCAGGTCTCGAACGGCGCCTTGTGGTAGACCTGCCAGTTCGTCTTGGACCAGGTGGACCACTTGTCCGGCCAGAGCGCGTCGGTGCACTGCACGGCCAGGTAGACCGCGTAGTTGTTGTCGCTGCCCGGTGTCTGCGGGTTGTTGTCGTCGTAGAGCTTCTTCAGCCCGGCCGGGTCCTTCTTGAGCACCCAGTTCGAGAACGCCCGCCCGACCTGCTCCCAGCCGAAGATGTAGTAGCCCGGCTGCAGGAAGATGTCGGTCAGCTCGGCCGGGCCGATCACCCCACCGGCCGGCTTGGCGGCCAGCGCGGCGAGCTGGCGGTAGTACAGCGCCTCCACCGCCTTGCCGTCGCGGCCCAGGTGGAAGGTGGCGTCCTGCTTGGCCAGCCAGCTGAAGTAGATCTTGATGTTGCGGTCGAACGCGACGTCCTGGTCCAGGTTCGACTGGTACCAGATCCGGCCCGGGTTGACGTTGCCGTCCAGCACCATCCGGCGGACCCGTTCCGGGAACCGGGTGGCGTAGACCTGGCCGAGGTACGTCCCGTAGGAGAACCCGTAGAAGTTGATTTTGGCGGCGCCGAGGGCCTGCCGGATGCTGTCGATGTCCCGGACCGAGTCCTCGGTACGCATGTGATCGAGCAGCGGGCCACCGGCCTTGGCGCAGGCCGCGGCGTACTGCTTGGCGCGGGCGTGCCAGCGGTTCTCCAGGGCCGGGGTGACCGGCACGTACGGCGGCCGGTTGTACCCGCCGTAGTTGCTGTCGCAGGTCAGCTTCGGTTTGCTGGCGCCGACGCCGCGCGGGTCGAAGCCGATCCAGTCGTACGCGTCACCGGCCTGCCGCGGCACGTGCGAGCCGAGCGTGGCCATGCTTCGGCCGGCGCCGCCCGGGCCACCCGGGTTGACCAGCATGACGCCCTGGTACTTGGCGGCCGGCACGGTGTGCTTGACCCGGGCGACGGCCAATTCGATCTTGGCGCCGCCCGGGTTCGCGTAGTCCATCGGCACGGTGACGGAGGTGCACTCCGCGCCCTGTGCCTTGAGGGAGATCTCGGCGCAGGAGCGCCAGGAGACCGGTGCCGGAACGTAGCTCGATGTGGCACTCGGCGCGGCTTCCGCCGAGGTGACCGTGGCGACTGCCGCACCGAGCGCGACCACGGTTGCGGCCGCCCAGATTCTTTTCATTTGTTTGACCGCCCCTTGGTGTCCGATACGCCCCATATGGTGAGGTAATCTCGGGCACTTTCCACGAGCCCACGCCGACGCGGGCCCGGAAAGGTTCTTCAGGAACGGCGCTGGGTGAGCAGGGCGATCAGGCCGAGGACCGCGACCGTTCCGCCGTACCAGAGGGCCGTGGTGTGCAGGCCGACGTGGTTGGCCACCTGGCCGGCGATCACGGCCGGGATGCTGAACGCGGCGTACGAGATGGTCAGCGCGACGGCGAGCAGCTCGCCCCGCTCGTGCGGCTCGGCGATCCGGGCCAGCGTGCTGAACGACGCCAGCGCGGCCGCACCGAAGCCGACCCCGGAGACCACGGTGCCGACGGTGGCCAGCGCCAGGCTGTCGGCGAGCAGGCCGGTCACCCCGAGCGCCCCGCCGGCGAGCAGGCCGGATCCGGCGACGGTGAGCACCCGGCTGGTGGCGACCTTGCGCATCAGGAACGAGGTGACCGCGCCGGCGCCGCAGACCAGGGCGACCACCAGGCCGCCGAGCAGGTGGTCGTGGATGCCGAACGAGGCGGCGGCGACCGACGGGCCGAGCGAGAGGTAGAGCCCGCCCAGTGCCCAGCTGGCCACGATGATCGGGACCAGGGCGAACAGGGAACCGCGCAGTCGGGCCGGCACGCCGAGCCGCGGGATCAGCGAGACGGCCGCACCGGGACGGCGAGCCGAGGTCTCCGGCATCCAGGCCACCGCCAGGCCGGCGACGACCATGCCGACCAGCAGCACCGCGTAGACCAGGTGGGTCGGGAACGGCGCGTACTCCACCAGGATTCCGCAGCCGAACGCGCCCAGCCCGAGCCCGGCCACCGGGGCGATGCCGCTGATCAGGCCGGCCCGCCCGGGTGCGTGGTCCGGGTTGAGGTCGATCAGGGCGGCGCCCAGCGTGCTGAGCGCGGCGCCGGTGGCCACGCCCTGCACGATCCGCGCGATCAGCAGCGTGGTCACGTCGCCGGCGGCCAGGAACAGGGCCAGTGAGACGGCTTCCAGCGCGATCGCCCCGGCCAGCACCGGACGGCGGCCGACGTAGTCGGAGAGCGCGCCGAGGGTGAGCAGGGTGGCGATCAGGGCGACCACGTAGACCGCGAAGACCACGGTGAGCATCGCCGGGGAGAAGCCCCAGAGGTGCTGGTAGACGACGTAGAGCGGGGATGGGACGGCGGCCGCGGCGGCGAACGTCACCAGGATGGCGGCGATCGCGGTGAACGCGGCGGGCCGGCTCAGGCGGGCCGGTGCGGCGGTGCGCTCGGCGACGATGGTCATGCGGCTCTCCCGTGATTGAACAGACAGGTCTGTCTAGTTGCTGGCTCTGACACTAGACAGATCTGTCTGTTAGCGTCAATTGCATGTCCGTCACGTCACCCCGCAGGTCGGCCCGGGAAAAACTGCTGGCCGCCGCGGATGAGCTGTTCTACGCCGAGGGTGTGCACACCGTCGGGATCGATCGCGTGATCGAGCGCGCCGGCGTCGCCAAGGCGTCGCTCTACTCCGCGTTCGGCAACAAGGACGGCCTGGTCCGGGCGTATCTGCAGGGCCGGCACGAGGAGCGCCGCAACCGGATCCTGGGTCGGCTGGAGCGGTATGACGATCCGCGGGAGCGACTGCTCGGGATCTTCGACTCGCTCGCCGAGTCGGCGGCGAAACCGGGCTTCCGGGGCTGCGCGTTCTACAACGCCGGCGCCGAGTCCGACCCGAACGGGGTGGTCCGCGAGGAGTCCTCGGCGAACCGGGCCTGGACCCGGCAACTGATGACGGATCTCGCCCGGGAGGCGGGTGCGGCGGACCCGGCCGCGCTGACCGAGCAGCTGGTGATCCTCTACGACGGCGCGACTGTCGGCTCCCGCCAGGACGGCGGCCCGGCCGCCGCCCTGGGTGCCAAGGCGATCGCCACCACGCTGGTCGACGCCGCCCTCGCACGCTAGGTCCCCGGCTAGACCCGCGCGGGGCCCGGCGGGCGCGCGGGGCACGGTCCCCGGCTGGGCCTCAGGGGTGCCTCCGCGACGCGGGGACACCCCTGAGAGCCAGCTGTTACGTACCCCATGGGGGTTATCGGTCTTGAGGTGCCGGGTCGGTGAGCGGCTCGGCGACCCGGGCCGCCGGGAGCAGCGGCTGCGAATCGGAGAGCTCGGCGCTCAGCTCGGCCTCGTCGGCGACCAGGTCGGTGGGTTCGGCGAGCTTGCGGGTGCGGATCAGCGAGGCCAGCGCGCCCAGGACGGCCATGCCGATCGCCATCCAGAACACGATCACCAGGCCGTCGTGGAACGGGTTCGCGATCAGCCGGGGGAAGAACTCCAGGCCGGTGAGGTTCGCGGCGTTGCCGGCCGGCAGCGCGTTCAGGGTCTGCGGGCCGAGCAACTCGGCGATCGGGTTGTAGCCGAGGAATGCCGCGAACAGCGTGCCCACCGGCGGCAACTCTGCGGCCCGGGCGGCCACGTCGGCCGGCACACCCTGCGCGGTCAGGCCGGCGTGCAGGCTGGCCGGCAGCGAGTCGGCCAGCCCGGCCACCATCAGCGAGAAGAAGACGCCGATCGAGAGCACCTGGCCGGCGTTCATGAAGGTGGCCCGCATGCCGGACGCGGCGCCGCGCATGTTCGCCGGGACGCTGGACATCAGCAGTGAGGTGTTCGGCGCCGAGAACAAGCCGCCACCCAGACCGTTGATGAAGATCAGAACGGCGAACCAGGGATAGCTGAAGTCACCCGGCACGAGCAGCAGCCCGGCGAACGACAGGGCCATCACCAGCAGGCCACCGGCCGCGAACAGGCGGGCGCCGAACCGGTCGGAGAGGAATCCGGAGAGCGGACCGGCCATCAGGAAGCCGATGGTCAGCGGGACCAGGTAGATGCCGGCCCAGAGCGGGGTCTGCTCGTAGTCGTACCCGTGCAGCGGCAGCCAGATGCCCTGCAGCCAGATGATCAGCATGAACTGCAGGCCGCCACGGGCCACGCTGGCCAGCAGGTTGGCCAGGTTGCCGCCGGTGAAGGCGGGATCGCGGAACAGCTTGAGCGGGAACATCGGCTCGGCGACCCGGGTCTCGATGACCCCGAAGACGACGAGCACCGCCGCGCCGCCGATCAGGCCGGTCAGCACCCACGGGCTGGTCCAGCCCTGGGTGTGCCCGCCGTACGGCTGGATCCCGTACGTGATCGCGACCAGCACCGCGGTGAGCCCGGCCGCGAACGTGGTGTTGCCCCACCAGTCGATCGTGGCTTTGCGGCGGACCCCGGTGTCGTGCAGCGACCGGTACGCCCAGACCGCCCCGATCACGCCGAGCGGGATGTTCACCCAGAACACCGAGCGCCAGTCCCACTCGGCCAGGATCCCGCCGGCGACCAGGCCGATGAACGAGCCGGCCAGCGCCGAGACGATGTTGACGCCGAGCGCCATGCCCCGCTGCTCGGGCGGGAACGCGTCGGTGATGATCGCCGCCGAGTTCGCCATCAGCATGGCGCCGCCGATGGCCTGCGCGACCCGCCACCCGATCAGCCAGATCGCGCCGCCGCTGCCGGTGAACGGGTCGACGGCGAGGATGACCGAGGTGACCGTGAAGATCGCGAACCCGGCGTTGTAGATCTTGACCCGGCCGTACATGTCGCCGAGCCGGCCGAGCGTCACCACCAGCACCGCGGTGACGAGCATGTAGCCCATCAGCATCCAGAGCAGGTAGCTGACGTTGCCCGGCGCCAGCGGGTTGATGTTGATGCCCTTGAAGATGGCGGGCAGCGAGATCAGCACGATCGACGAGTTGATCGTGGCCAGGAGGTTGCCGAGCGTGGTGTTGGAGAGCGCGACCCACTTGTAACGCGGATGATCCACGGCGAGCATGCGATCAGTCCTTCCGATCTTCCATCAGCAGGTCATTCAGGCTGCCCAGGGCGGGCAGTGCGGCCACGATCGCGGCCTGCTCGCCCGCGGGCAGCCGGCGCAGCAGCCCGGCGAGCACCTCGGCGCGCCCGGCGCGGCGCCGGGCGACCGCGTCCCGCCCGGCGTCGGTGATCCCGACCACCACCGCGCGGCCGTCGGCCGGGTCACTGCTCCGGGTGGCCAGCCCGTCCCGTTCCAGGCGGGTGACCAGCTGCGTCATCGCCGGCTGGGTCACACCCTCGGGGGCGTGCAGCTCGCAGAGCCGGTGCGGTCCGGTTCGCTCCAGCCGGGCCAGGGTGGACGCGGCGGTGAGGCTGAGTTCCACCCGCGGTGTGATCCGCCGGAGACCCGCGTAGAGAGATTCGAAGGCGGACGCGATGGCCGCGTCCTCGTCCCGGATGCGCACAGGAAATTTATATCATGTGCTTATGCAACTGTGCGGGGTGGTCAGGTGTATTCCACCTGACGTGCGGCGGGGAATTCACACATGTTGCGGCCCGGGCTGCGACCATAACCAACCATGGACGAGTTCTGGCTCCATCCGAGGCTGGGGACGGCAACTCGGGACGGCCGGGCGCCACGGCACTACCTGGTGGCTCTCCAGCACGCCGTGCACACCATCGACGTCGACCCGCGCTGGCAGCAGTGGTGGAACTCCAGCGGCATCCGCGGGTGCCAGCTCGGCATCGTCACCGAGGGCCGCGAGCACCTGCGGCCCAGCGCCGACATCCGCCGGGTCGACGACCAGCTCCGCGCGATCTTCACCTGCGCGCTCCCGCCGGACTGCTCGGACCAGGAGCTGATGCGGCGCGCGGTGACCGAGGTCCGGACCATGTTCGAGGTGATCCGGGAGGCGATGGCCCTGCCCGACCTGCCGCCGAGCCCGGAGCCGGCCCCGCCACCGGCCGGCGCGGACGACCTGCCGGTGATCGAGAAGGCACTCACCTCGGTGCCCCGTGAGCTCGAGGAGCAGGGCTACCTGACGCTGACCCAGGTGCAGAATTTCTTCGGGTGACCACACCGTGCTGCTACCCGTCGTCCTGATGATTGCCGGACTCGTACCGGCTCCGGCCCCCGTCATGATCGCCCGGTACGGCTTCAACGGCCGGGTCGCCACGATCCTCGACGAGTCCGGCCTCGGTCACAACCTGCGGGTCGTCGCCGGCCACGGCGGGCAGGTCCGTCCGGTGGTGCACGGGCCGGGCAACGCGCTGGCCTTCCCGCCCCGCTGCGTGGCGTCGCTCTGCCCGCACGTGGCGTTGCAGAGCCCGAACACCGCCGACCTGAACCCGGGCACCCGCAACCTCGCGTACGGCGCCGACGTGCTGCTGCTGCCGACACAGACCAGCAAGGGGCAGAACGTGCTGCAGAAGGGCTACTCGAAGACCAGCAGCCAGTACAAACTGCAGATCGACGGGGTGGCCGGGCAGCCCAGCTGTGTGCTCGTCGACGTACGCCGGCCGGGGATCCGGATGGTGCGCAGCGCGGTCTCCGCCGCCGACGGGCACTGGCACAGCGTGCGCTGCGAGCGGGCCGGCAGCCGGTTCGACATCTACGTGGACGAGGTGCTGCGCGGCCGGAGCCGGATCCCGGCCACGCTGTCGGTGGCGAACAACCGGCCGCTGAGCATCGGGGGCAAGGGCGCCTACCGGGACAACGACCAGTTCAACGGCGCCCTCGACAACGTGTGGTTGCGGATCGGCTAGCCGTGCAGGGCGGTCAGTAGCGCGTTGTCGGGGGAGTCGCCGGAGAGCTCCCAGGCGAAGACGCCGCCGAGCGCCTTGCTCCGGGCGTACTCGACCTTGCCGCGGACGGTGGCCGGGGTGTCGTACGACCACCACTGCGCCCCGCACCGGGCGTACGCGGTCCCGCCCACCGTCCCGGTCGGCGGGCACCGGCCAGCGAGGATCTTGTAGTCCTCCATGCCCTTCTCGTACTTCCCGGGCGCCGGACCGGTCGCCGCCGCACCCGGCGTGGCGCTGGCCACCCCGGTCCAGCCGCGCCCGTAGAACCCGACGCCGAAGAGCACCTTCGCGGCCGGCACCCCCTGGCGCAGCAGCTCGGACACGGTCGCCTCGGCGGTCGCACCGGCCCGCGGGATCCCCGGGTACGCGGTCAGCGGCGAGTGCGGCGCGGTGTGCACGTCGGTGTTCCCGGCGCCGAAGTAGTCGTACGTCATGGCACTGAGCCAATCCGCCTGCGCCGCCGCCCCGGAGTAATCCGCGGCCTGGAGTTTCCGCACGTCACCCGGCACCGCCGCGGTGATCAGCGCGCCGGCGCCGAAGGCGGTGCGCAGCCCGCCCAGCAGCCCGGTCAGCGCGTCCCGCCCGCTGGTGTCGCAGCTGATCCCGCACGCGTTCGGGTACTCCCAGTCCACGTCGATGCCGTCGAACACCCCGGCCCAGCGCGGGTCGGTGACCAGGTCGTGGCACGACGTGGCGAACGCCGCCGGGTCCTTGGCCGCCGCGGTGAACCCGGCCGACCACGACCACCCGCCGAACGACCAGAGGATCTTGAGGCCGGGGTGGGCCGCCTTCAGCTTCTTCAGCTGCCCGAAGTTGCCGCGCAGCGGGTCGGTGGGCGAGTCCGCGACGCCGTCGACACTGTCCGCCGCGCTGACCGGCTTCTGGTACGCCGCCCACGGGTCACCGACCCCGCAGCGTCCGCCGTCGACCTTGCCGAACGCGTACATCAGGTGGGTGAGCCGGTCGGCCGCGACGTTCTTCACCCGGAACCCGCGCCCGTAGACCCCCCACTCGGTGAAATATCCGGCCACCACCCGGGTGACCGGGGGAGCGGGTTCGGGGCGGGACGGCGACTGACACGCCGCCAAGATCAGCAGGAGAAGGGCGAAAGTCGCCGAACGGGCACGCACCGGCACGAAGCTAGCCCCCGGGACGGGTGATCTGCCCGCCGTTCCCTCGTTCGAGTGCGGGTGCGCCGAGCGGGACCGGCTGTGCGATCGTCGAGCCGTGGCACTGAGCCCGGAGTTGCGCACCCTGTTCACCTGGCGACGCGTGCTGCGCCGGGCCCGAGCCGTGCTGCGCAGCGCGACCACCACGTTCGTGGTGGTGACCGTGGCGCTGTGGCTGATGCCCGGTGTCGCCAGCGCCGACATCGCCGACACCCTGGGCCTGGTGGTGCTGGTCGCGGTGGTCGGCGCGGTGCTGCGCCCGCTGCTGCTGCTCGGGATCACCGCGCTGGGCGGCTGGGGCGCGATGCTGTTCGGGGTGGTCGCCCAGGTCGTGGTGATGATGGTGGCGCTCAAGCTGGATCCGGCGAACCGGATCCGCGGGCTGCCGACCCTGGTGACCGCGGCGATCCTGGCGGTGGTCTTCGCGGCCCTGCTGGACTGGATGGCCGAGGCCGGCAGCGACGACACGTTCGTCCGGGAGGCCCGGCGGCTGATGCGCGGGGTGCGCCGCCGCGCGGCCCGGCGCGCCGGTGGCCCGCTGCTGACCCTGCGCCGGTCGCGCCCGGGCACCGCGCCGGGCCTGCTGGTGGTCCAGCTCGACGGGGTGGCCGAGCCGGTGCTGCGCTGGGCGATCCGGGCCGGCAACCTGCCGATCCTCGGGCACTGGCTGCGTTCCGGCAGCCACACCCTGCGCCCCTGGCACACCGGCCTGCCGTCCACCACCCCGGCGTCGCAGGCCGGCATCCTGCACGGTGCGTCCCGGCAGATCCCGGCGTTCCGCTGGTTCGAGAAAGACACCGGCAAGGTGATGGTCTCCAACCGGCCCCGCGACGCCGCGGTGATCGAGGTACGGCTCAGCGACGGTCACGGCCTGCTCAGCGGGGGCGGGGTGAGCATCAGCAACGCGTTCGGCGGTGACGCCGCGACCAACCTGCTGACGGTCAGCCACGCCGCGCTGCCGGGCCGGTCGGCGCGGGGCTGGGCGGCGTTCATGGCGTCGCCCTACGGCTTCACCCGCGCCCTGGTCCTCGGCGTCGCCGAGGTGATCACCGAGCTGCACCAGGCCCGCCTGCAGCGCCGGCGCAACCTGCAGCCGCGGGTCAGCCGCTCCGGCGCGTTCCTGGCCCTGCGCCCGGCCTCGATGCTGCTGCGCGACGTGAACGTCTCGCTGATGGCCGAGCAGATGGCCCGCGGCGTCCCGGTGATCTATTGCGACCTGGTCGACTACGACGAGGTGGCGCACCACGCCGGCCCGGCCCGGCCGGAGTCGATGCGCCAGCTGGAGAGCCTGGACCGGATGCTCGGTGTGCTCGAACGGCTGTCACCGGAGGCCGCCCGCCACTACCACCTCGTGGTGCTCTCCGACCACGGGCAGAGTCAGGGCGCCACGTTCCGGCAGCGGCACGGCGAGACCCTGGACCAGGTGGTCGAGCGGCTGACCGCGCCGGATTCCGCGTCCGCTCCCCGGCATCCCGCCGAGGAGCAGGGCAAACGCGCGCCGGACCCGCCCTCGGCCGCGCCGCTGCTGGTGATGTCGTCCGGGAATCTGTCGCTGATCTACCTGACCCGCTTCCCGCACCGGGTGCTGCGGGCCGAGATCGAAGAGACATACCCCAGGTTGATCGCCGGGTTGGCCGCCCATCCGGGCATCGGGTTGGTGGTGGCCGGGGATGAGGACGGACCCATCGCGTACGGGCCGGGAGGCACCCATCGGCTCACCGACGGTGTGGTGACCGGCAAGGATCCCCTTCTTCCGTACGGTGCGCAGGCCCGCGCCGATCTGCTGCGTCACCAGCGGGCGGCGCACATCGGCGACCTCGTCGTGATCAGCTCGGTGGATCCGGAGACCCACGAGGTCGCCGCGTTCGAGGAGTTGGTCGGCTCGCACGGGGGCCTGGGCGGCTGGCAGACCGACGCGATGCTGGTGCACCCGTCGGCCTGGACGGTGGCCGGCGACCTGGACGGCCCGGACGAGGTGCACCGGCAGCTGGTGGCCTGGCTGGAGATGCTGGGCCTGCGGGAGCCGGTCCGCCCCGCGGTGCCGGCCGGCGACCCGCTGCACGTCGATGACCTGGACCGGGACCTGGCAGCGCGACTTTCGGAGAGCCGGGATGGTTAGACCGGTGTGCGCCTGGGAGATCTGAAGTTCCTGCTGCTCGTTCCGCTCCTGCTGCTGCCCGCGGTTCCGGCGACGGCCGCGGTGATCCGGGACGCGCCGACGTTCAACGGCAACGTCCACACGATCGCGCGCCGGGGTTCGACCGTTTACGTGGGTGGTGAGTTCACCGCGGCGATCGCGGCGGGGCGGAAGTACCCGCGGCAGCGGCTGGCGGCCTACGACTCCCGTACCGGTGCGCTGCTGCCCTGGAACCCGGCCGCCGACGACACGGTGCGGGCGCTGGTCACCACCCCGGACGCGGTCTACGTGGCCGGCTCGTTCCACACCATCTCCGGGAAGAAGCGGGACTCGGTCGCCCGGCTCAGCCTCGGCTCGGGCCGGCCGGCGCCGTTCGCCCCGGCGGTGGACGGCACCCCGTACGCCCTGGCCGCCGGGAGTGGCCGCCTCTACCTGGCCGGACGCTTCGCCCGGGTGGACGGTGCCGCCCGGTCCAACGTGGCCGCGTTCTCACTGGCCACCGGCCGGCTCGACCCGAAGTGGCACCCGGCCGCCGACGACCGGGTGCACAGCCTCGCGGTCAGCGGCGACCGGCTCTACCTGGGCGGCGGCTTCCACAGCGTGGACGGGGTCCGCGGCACGCTCCGGCTGGCCGTGGTGGGCGGGCGTACCGGCGCGGTCGACAAGCTGTTCCTGCCACGCCCGGTCGCCGAGGTGAACGCGATCGCGGTGGACGGCGCGGGCGTCTACGTGGCGACCGGCGGGCAGGGCGGGCGGGCCGTGGCATATGCCTTTGACGGCAAGCTGCGCTGGCAGCGCGTCTTCGACGGTGACGCCGTCGCGATCACCACGCTGGACGGGGTGACCTACGTGGGCGGGCACTTCGACCGGGCCTGCCTGACCGCCCGCAACGGTCCGCAGGGCGCCTGCCTGGACGGCGCGGTGCCCCGCGTCAAGATCGCGTCGATCACCTCGGCCGGCGTGCTCACGGAGTGGAACCCGCAGGCCAACGGCGTGATCGGAGTCCGCGTGCTGAGCCCCGGCCACCACCCGTCAACGATCGAGGCCGGCGGCGACTTCACCACGATCGACGGCAACCCCCGCCCCCACTACGTCAGCTTCTGACCCCGCTCCGCTCCCGGTCCCGGCTGGCTTGTGGGGGTGTCTCGGCGGCATTGAGGGACCCCTGAGCGCCAGCCGGGGTCAGGTGAGTTTGCGGGTGCGGGCGACCCGTTCGCTGATCGACCAGTAGCGGGCCGGCATGACCCGGGCCAGCAGGTCGGCGGCCCGCGCGGCCTTTGTGATCACCAGGCGCGGCCGGCGGGACTGGATCGCGGCCACGATCTGCCGGGCCGCCTCCTCCGGCGGCAGGGTCAGCGCCGTCTCGTGGAAGTGCCGGTTGTCGGCCGCCTGCGCGCCGTCCGCGTCGGTGCCGCTGAGCCGGGCGTTCAGGGCGATGTTGGTGCGCACCCCGCCGGGATGGACCACCGTCACGCCGACACCGCGCGGCGCCAGCTCGTGCCGCAGCGCCTCGGTGAAGCCGCGCACCGCGTACTTGCTCGTCGCGTACGCCACCTGGCCGGGCGGCGCGATCAGGCCGAACAGGCTCGAGATGTTGACCACGTGCGAACCGGGCCGGGCGAGCAACTGCGGCAGGAACGCCTTGGTCATCCGGAGCACGGCATGCAGATTGATCTCCAGCAGCCACTCCACGTCGGCCATCCGGTTCTGCTCGAACGTCCCGGACAGCGTCACCCCGGCGTTGTTGATCAAAAGATCCGCACCACCGAGGCGGGACGAGACTTCCGCGGCGAGATCGCCGCGGTCCGCACCGTCGCTGAGATCGATTTCGTACGTCGAGACGTCCGTCGCGCCGAGGTCCCGGGCCATCTTGGCGATCCCGGCCAGCCCGTCGGTGTCCTTGTCGACCAGGACCAGCACGGCGCGCCGCCGGGCGAGCTCCAGGGTCAGTGCCGCGCCGATCCCGCCGGCCGCCCCGGTGATCACGCAGGTGCGTCCCGCGAACGTGAACCGTTGCACGTCAAGCCCCTTCCGTGCGCTCCGTGGCCGCGCTGTCACTGGTGATTATCCCGGTCTGCGGCCGATCCCGCCCGCCCCGTCCTACTGATAACCGCCGCTTACCGGTGACACAGGATGTCCATAGGGACGGTGGCCAGTCTCTTCGGAGCGAAGCAACCGACCGAGGAGCAGACATGACCGCGTATGACCCCTCCGAACGCTCCGCCCCCGCGCACCTGGCCGGCCCGCCGGTCTCCTGGCCGCCGTCGGCCGAGTTCGCCGCCCGGCCGCCCGAACCCGAGCCGGCGCACGGCTCCTGGGCCGGCGCGTCCGGGTCGTGGTCGGCCGAGCGGGAGATACCGACAAACCAGTGGCAGTCCCCGGCCGGCGAGCCGGGAGGTGTGCCCGCCGCCTGGCTCGACTCCCCCGTGGCGCCAGGCGGCGCGCACGCTTCCCGGGACCGCCCGGGCGGCTGGTCCTCGGACGACAGCTGGGGCGCCGACCTCGGCCGCGCCGCTTATGCCACGTCCGCCTCGGCGGCTGTTTATGCCACGTCCGCCTCGGCGGCTGTCGCTTCCACCGGGTACCGGGAGCCGGTTCCGGCGCAGCACGGTCACCGCGAGGTGGGGGTGCACGCCGCACCGGCCGCCGAGCCCGCGCCGTGGGCGCCGCCGGGCGCTGGCCAGCCCGGCGAGGACGGCAAGCCGGCCCGGAAGAGTCCGAAGATGGCGCTGGTCGCCGCCCTGGTCGCGGCCGCGCTGGCCGGCGCGGGAGTGGGCGCCGGTGTCACCGCGGCACTCTCCGGGGACAGCAGCTCGTCGGTGCCCGCCGGTGGCGCACCAGGTCAGGGCGGTGGCGCACCCGGCCAGAACGGGCAGGCGCCGACCGGCACTCAGCCGTCCGCCGCCGCGACCGGCACCTGAACTTTCCTCTGGGGGTAGAAGCAGAGATGGTCCCTGCCGTGGGCGGCGGGGACCATCTCTGTGTTCCGGGAGCACCCTCAGGGCGGTGCTCTGTGCGTACCAGAAAAATGAAGCGCGGACCGGGATGCTGACAGCGGCCCGGACCAAAGTCGATCGTGGGTTGAGCCGGCCGGGTCAGACCGGGTTCTCCTCGGCCGGAGCAGCCGGGGCGGCCGAAGCCGGTGCGATCGCGGCGGCTGCGGCGCGGGCTCGGCGGCGGCGGATGTGCCGGACGTGCAGCGTCACGTAGGTCGCGACGGCGGCCACGCCCAGCCCGATGGCCAGCCATTTGTACCGGTGCGCGTGCTCCATGATCATCACAAGGTTCGAGCCGAGCAGGTACGACACCGTGGTCCACCAGCCGACCCAGAGGGCCGCGCCGATCGCGTTGTAGATCAGGAAGGTCTTCCACGGCATGTTGGTGATGCCGGCGATCACGCCGTTGAGCTGCCGCAACCCGTCGATGAACCGGGCCACCACGATGATCCGGTTGCCGCGCCGGGCGAAGAACTGCTCGGCCTTCTCCAGGCGTTCCGGGGTGACGAAGATGTATTTCCCGAACCGGTCGACGACCTTGCGGCCGCCGCGCAGGCCGATCCAGTACCCGATGTTGTCGCCGACCACCGCGGCGATGAACGAGATCAGCGCGACCACGTAGATGTTCAACCGGCCGGTGCCGGAGTAGATCGACGCGGCCACCATGATCGTCTGGCCCGGCGCTGGCACACCGAAACTCTCCACGCCGATCACCGCGGCGATGGCCAGATAACCCCAGCGGTCCAGGAGCGGGGCGACGCTGTGCAGGAATCCGGGGAGCTCGGTTGAAGGTGGCATCGGCTAACACGGTAGCCGCCGATGGTGACGCCGGTCGCACGGACCTGGTTCCGTTACCACGGTCAGACCTTTCGGGTAGCGGCCCGGTACACGTTCGGTGAGAGTGAACGGATGCTCGATACCGGCGCTGTGACGCGCACCCGGACGGCCCCGGCACTCGCCGCGCTCTCGGTCGGCACTTTCGCCATCGGGATGACCGAGTTCGTGATCACCGGCCTGCTGCCGGACATCGCCACCGACCTGCGGGTCAGCATCCCGACCGCGGGTCTGTTGATTTCCGGGTACGCCCTGAGCGTCGTCTTCGGCGGTCCCCTGGTGACCAGCCTGCTCGTCGCGCGTTCCCGCCGGCCGGTGCTGGTCGGGTTGCTTGCCTTCTTCGTGCTCGGCAACGTGCTGTCGGCGCTGGCCACGGCGTACCCGTTGATGTTGGCGGGCCGGGTGGTGGCCGCGCTCGGGCACGGCTCGTTCATCGGCTTCGCCACCGTGGTCGCCGGTGACCTGATGCCGGATCGGCGCAGCCGGGCGATCGGGGCGATGCTCGCCGGTCTCACCCTGTCGACGGTGGCCGGGGTGCCGCTCGGCACCCTGCTCGGTCAGCAGTTCGGCTGGCGGGCCACGTTCTGGACGATGGCCGGGCTGGGGCTGATCGCGGCACTGGCCACCGCGCTGTTCGTACCGGACAGCCGGCCGGCGCGCAGCACCGGGCAGCTCGGCGCGTTCCGGAACCTCGAGCTGTGGCTGGCCCTGGCGCTGACCGCGTGCGCGTTCGGTGCGGTGTACGCCCCGTTCACGTACGTGGCACCGTTGATGACCGACGTGGCCGGGTTCCCGGTGGGCGCGCTGCCCTGGCTGCTGGCCCTGTTCGGCACCGGACTCGTACTGGGCAACGTGATCGGCGCGCGAGCCGCGGACCGGTGGCTGATGGGCACCGTCGTCGGCGCCTCGGTGGCCATGCTCGCGGTCCTGCTGATCTTCCCGGTGGCCGCGCGTTCACCGGTCCCCGCCGCGATCACGCTCTTCGTGCTCGGCGTGGTCGCGTACGCCACGGTGCCGGGCCTGACCAACCGGGTGCTTGTCGCCGCGGGCCCGGACGGGCAGAACCTGCTCGCCTCGTCGGCCGCGGTGTCGGCGTTCAACCTGGGGAACGCGGCCGGTGCGTACTTCGGCGGCCGGGCGATCGCGGCCGGCTGGGGCTACGCCTCGACGCCGTTGGTTGGCGCGGGGATGGAGGCTCTCGCGCTGGTCCTGGCCGCGGTCCTGCTCGCAAGAAGGTCCCGATCCACGCTGGACCGGGACCTTCTCGACGACAGGGTTTAGCTGGTTGCTTTACAGCGTCTCGCTTTGCTTACAGCGTCCCGCTTTGCTTACCAGCGTCTTGCTTTGCTTTACAGCGTCTCGCTGGCGAGCTGCCCGCGCAGCTTGACGAGCGCCTTGGTGAGCAGGCGGGAGACGTGCATCTGGGAGATGCCGATCTGGTCGGCGATCTGCGACTGGGTCAGGTTGCCGTAGAACCGCAGCGTCAGGATCTTCTGCTCCCGCTCGTTGAGCGTGGCGAGGGCGGGGCCGAGGGCCACGCGGGTCTCGGCCAGCTCGAACTCGTGGTCCTCGCCGCCGAGGGTGTCGCCCAGCTCGGTGGTGCCGTCGGCACTGATCGGGGTGGAGAGGCTCGTGGCGTTGTAGGCGCGGGCGCCTTCCAGGCCCTCCAGCACCTCCTCCTCGCTGATGCCGAGGTAGCCGGCGATGTCCGGCACGGTCGGCGAGCGGTCCAGGCGGTGGGTCAGGGTGCTGTTCGCCTCGGTGATCGCGAGGCGGAGCTCCTGCAGACGGCGCGGGACGCGGACCGACCAGGTGCGGTCGCGGAAGTGGCGCTTGATCTCGCCGATGATGGTCGGGATCGCGTAGCCGGCGAAGTCGACGCCGCGCTCCGGGTCGAACTTGTCGACTGCCTTGATCAGACCGACCATGGCGGTCTGGATCAGGTCGTCGGTGGGCTCGCCGCGACCGGAGTACCGGTTGGCGAGGTGGCGGGCCAGCGGCTGCCAGGCCTCGATCGCCCGGTCGCGCAGCGCGGCCCGGGACGGGTGCCCGGCCGGCATCGCGGCCATCGCGTTGAGCAGTTCCGCCGCGCTGTCAACGGGGCTTTCGGCGCTGGCCTCCGTCGTCGTCGCGACGGAAGTCGAAGTCGAAGTCTCCATGACTGTCATGCGTGGTCCTCCCTGGCACCTTCCCGAAGAGCCGGTCCCATTCGTGCTTGGACCTGCGCTCGTTCGGGTATCTATCTCCACGGACGACGCGTTCAAGACCGTCGCCGTCCGCTGCTGCTTGTCTGTTCGGCTCCGACCACCCTAGCCGGTCGTCCGAGGAAAGACTAGCCGAAAGTATGAGTGACACTCATCCGAGTGGGGTGCTGGGCATCGATGGCCCGCGAACCTGCAGGTGAGGCCTTCATAAAGCGCCCTCCTTATATAGGGAGTCGCTGACCATCCGGAATCGCGTGATCACAGCGCGCACAATGGGCGCAGCGTTCACGCCCGTATCGACTGGTCCGTGCGGCCCGGAGCACTCATCTACCTCACGCGTGTCGTCCTCGGGGGGTCGATTTGGTGTCGTGCGGGGGACCGGGTAATGTTCTCCAAGTCGCAGGGAAACGGGCGAGGCAAGCGGAGAGATCCGCTACCGGCCGTCCTGCGAAACCCCAAAGACTGAACACGAGAATTCATCGTGTAAGGTTCCGCGGGACTCGAGCGAAAATCGGTTCGGTTGAATCTGAGGGAAACCGCGGATTTGGCGAAACGAAAGAGCGAGAG
>NZ_BOMS01000053.1 GCF_016862315.1 Actinoplanes palleronii
CTAGGTTCGGTGCCGGCCTGGTGGGTTGGGGCGGGTTCAGTTCGGGGCGGGGAGGGTGCGGGCCAGCATGCAGACGGCGAGGAGACGGCGGAGGACCCAGTCGCTCTCGGTCCAGTCGATGTCGCCTTCGGGGGAGACCCAGCCGTGCTGGAAGGCGGCGTCGCGGACGCCCTCGGCGTAGGCGGCCAGCAGGATCGGGGTCAGCGGGCGAGTGTCGGCGTTGAGGCTGTCGCGGACGCCGGCGGCGTGCTGGTCGATCACTGACATCAGGCCGGGGGAGGACAGGGTGGCGGCGAGCCCGCTGACTCCGACTGCCGCGGTGAGGTCGGCAAGCGAGGCGTGAGCGGAGCGGAGGGCGGCGCGGGCGGCGGCGTTGCTGAACAGACCAGGCATGAGGAGAAAGTTAGAGACCGCCGGGTAGCCAACGGTTCTCCCTAACGGTGCAGGTCGGTTGAACCTGAAACCGCAGAACTCGCCGCGCCTGGCCCCTGTCGCCAGCGGCGGAGCAGGGGAGAAGGCCAGACCGGAACCCGAGGCCGGTCCGGGCCCGACCGGCCCGAGTGGCGTCGGACGCAGGGCCGGCCGGGTGTGAGGCGCTGCCGGGATGAGCAGAGCTGAACCCGCGGCCTCGACGTGGGAGCGGTCGACGCGGTGCTCACCCGGATCCGCGGCCGAGGATCACCGGCCGGCGACCGATGGGTCACCTGCGGCCGAGGGCTACCGGCTCGTTTCCGAGGGGCCACCTGCGGTCGAGAGCTACCGGCCCGTGACCGCCGGGATACCTGTGGCTGAGCGCCGCCGGGTCGCGAACGATGACCACCCGCGGCCGAGAGCCGCCGGGCCATGGCCGACGGGCCATCTGGGGCTGAGGGCGGCCGGGGCGCGGCTGATGGGCCGCAGGCCGCACCGGCCGCAGTGGGTGGGGGCGGGGGTGGGCAGGGTGAAGTGCCGGCCGCCTGGGGTGGTGGTCGGTGGGCGTCCTGGGAGGGTTACTCCGTGTAGGGGACGGGCTCGGGGCGGCGACGTTGGGTGTCGTCGGCGACGATGACCGTGGCTACCACGAGGGCGACGACGACCGCGAAGAACCAGGAGGCGTCATCGATGAGCTTCGCTGCCAGCGGGGCCTGGAAGGCGGCTAGGAAAAAACCCAGCCACGCGAGGCGGCGCTGACGTTCAGACAAGAATCCGGCAGATCGCACCCGGAAAGTCTGGCGCGATAAGTCCGGATCGCCGTCACCCGTTCGGCCGATTCTCAGTTGTCCGATAGTGCGATCAGCGTTGCGTCGAAGCCGCTCAACAGCTGCCGTCATCGGCTCGTTCGCGCTGGTGGGGGCAGTTGTTGTTGGATCTTTTCGGGAATCGGAGCCGATCCGGCCGATCGAGGTGCTCGTACCGGACCTCGTACAGGCCGGTCCGCTGCTGGATCGGACCGCCGCCTGGCTCACCGTCGGCGACGCGGCCAGCCGGGTACGGGTGCAGACAGCCACCCTGCCGGGCCTGCTCTACCGGGTCAGCGCCGCACCGGACTCGGGTGTCGCACCGGTGGTGAGCCGGCAGGGCGGCCGGGTCGTCGTACGATTGCGGGCTACCGGGAGTGACGGCCTGGACGAGGTGCGGATCGTGCTCAACCGTGCCGTCCGATGGGACATCAGGCTGCCCGCCGGCGCGGGGGAGCAGCAGCTGAACCTGCGCGGCGGGCGGGTCAGCCGGGTCGAGCTGGGTGCGTCCGGGCTGGCCGAGGTGTGGTTGCCGGACCCGGACGGCACGGTGCCGGTGATGTTCCGCGGCGGCGTGGGCTCCGCGGTGCTGAGCACCGGCACGCCGGCCCCGTTCCGGGTGGTGCTGGACGAGGGCGCCGGCGCGGTGGTCACTCCGTGGGCGGCGAACAACGGCGCGCCGGTGGGCGCGATCCTCCGGGAGGACGGCTGGCGCCGGGCCGCTGATCGGTACGCGGTCCGCGCGGTGGCCGGGATGGGCAGTGTGGTCCTGCGCCGGTACGAGCCGGCACGACGGCGAACACGCTGATCACCGCGGTGCGCTCGGGTTGCTCGGTCATGACATCGGCGTACCCGGTGCGGGACGGGTGAAACGGCCTTCACCCTCGTACGAAATCAGGCGAAACGGCCGCCCCGGAGAGCGGCCGTGCCGGAACGGCGGACCTCAGGCACCCGGGCGGTCGACCTGCCCGCGCCAGCCGCCGGTGGTGATGCCGCCGCGGCTCTCGATGAACTCCTTGAAGCGGTGCAGATCGCCCTTGACCCGGCGGTCGACCAGCCCGAGCTTGTCGCCGGCGGTCTCCACGAAGCCCTGCGGGTCGAAGTCGATCTGCACGGTGATCCGGGTGTGCGAGTCGTCGAGGCGGTGGAAGGTGACCACACCGGCCTGCTTCTCGCCCTCGGTGGCGGTCCAGGCGACGCGCTCGTCCGGCAGCTGCTCGGTGATCGTCGCGTCGAACTCGCGCTCGATCCCGGCGATCCGGGTCTTCCAGTGCGTGTGGGTGTCGTCCAGCTGCTGGATCTCCGCGACGCCCTCCATGAAGCGCGGGAATTCCTCGAACTGGGTCCACTGGTCGTAGCAGGTGCGGACCGGGACGTTGACGTCGACGAACTCGGTGACCGTGCTCATGCGGTGATCCCCCCTCAGTCGGTTGCCGGTTGTTTCCTCACCCCATGATTGCGAGGTGCCCCCGGCGTCCGGGGCGAAACGTGGCTAACGTGCGGACGTGGACACGGTTGACGCGGTGATCGTCGGGGCGGGGCACAACGGCTTGGTGGCAGCGAACCTGCTGGCCGACGCGGGCTGGTCGGTGCGGGTGCTGGAGGCCACCGGTGAACCCGGCGGCGCGGTGCGTTCCGGGGAGGTGACCGCGCCCGGATATCTGTCCGACCTGTTCAGCGCGTTCTACCCGCTCGGGTACGCGTCGCCGGTGCTGCGGGACCTGGCCCTGGACCGGCACGGGCTGTCCTGGACGCACGCACCCACGGTGCTCACCCACCTGCTGCCGGACGGGCGGGCGGCCACGGTCAGCCGTGATCTGGAACGGACAATGGCGTCGATGGAGACGTTCGCCGCCGGGGACGGGGAGCGGTGGAAGCAGGCGTACGGCGAATGGTCGGACATCGCGGACCGGATGCTGCCGGTGATCCTGCGGCCGTTCCCGCCGGTCGCCGACGGCCTCGGCCTGGCCCGGCGGCTCGGCGTCGGTGGCAGTCTGCGGCTGGCCCGGCGGCTGGTGCTCTCCGCCCGGGAGCTGGGTTCGGAGCTGTTCCAGGGCGAGGGCGCCCGGGTGGCCCTGGCCGGGTGCGCGCTGCACACCGACCTGTCCCCGGAGGAGGCCGGCGGCGGTGTCTACGGCTGGCTGCTCACCATGCTCGGCCAGCAGGTCGGCTGGCCGGTGCCGGTGGGCGGGGCCGGTCAGCTGACCGCCGCGCTGGTCCGGCGGCTGCGGGCCCGGGGCGGCGAGATCGTCCACCGGGCGCCGGTGAGCCGGGTGCTGGTGGCGCGCGGCCGGGCGATGGGCGTGCGCACCGCGGACGGGCGGGACTGGCGGGCCCGGCGCGCGGTGATCGCGGACGTGCCGGCGCCGGCGCTCTTCCTGGACCTGGTCGGTGAGCGGTGGCTGCCGCCCCGGCTGGTCGAGGATCTCGCGCACTTCCGCTGGGACGGCGCGACGGTGAAGGTGGACTGGGCACTGAACCGGCCGATCCCGTGGACGACCGCGGAGACGTCCGGGTCCGGGACGGTGCACCTGGGCGCGGACCTGAACGGCCTGACCCGGTACGCCGGGAAGCTCGCCACCGGTGAGGTGCCGGACGACCCGTTCCTGCTGCTCGGGCAGATGACCACGACTGATCCGAGTCGGTCACCGGCGGGTACGGAGAGCGCGTGGGCGTATACCCACCTGCCGCACCGGCCGGTGTGGCCGGCCGAGGTGATCGCGGCGCACGTGGAGCGGATCGAGGCGGTCATCGAGAAGCAGGCGCCGGGGTTCCGGGCGGCGATCGTGGGGCGCAACGTGTTCGGGCCGGGTGATCTGGAGCGGGAGAACCCGTCGCTGGTGGGCGGGGCGCTGGGCGGGGGGACGTCGGCGGCGTTCCAGCAGCTGTTCCTGCGGCCGGTGCCGGGGCTGGGGCGGGCCGACACGCCGGTGGACCGGCTGTATCTGGGGAGTTCGTCGGCGCATCCGGGGGGTGGGGTGCACGGGGCGCCGGGGGCGAATGCGGCTCGGGCGGCGTTGGCGCGGGATCGGTTGCCGTTCTATCGGGCGGGGATTGAGGGGTTGCAGCGGGCGGTGTACGCCTCGTAGCGGCGCGGCGGTTTTGAGGAGCGGTGGTCTGGTGGCGTGGCGGCGCGGCGGTTTTGAGGAGCGGTGGTCTGGTGGCGTGGCGGCGTGGTGGTTTTGAGGAGCGGCGGTCTGGTGGTGCGGCGCGGCTCGCCTCGGGCTGGTGATCAAGCGGTGATCAAGCGGCGGGCCGGCGGCGGGACTCGGCGATGTCCGCCAACCGGCGCAGGGCTTCCACGTTGCGCTGGTGCAGCACCAGATCGTTGATCTTGTTGCGGGCCCAGAGCAGCGGACCGGAGTCGAACTTCTCGTGCATGGTCACCCGGGTGTCGCCGTTGACCTCGGTGTCCAGCACGATCTTCACGACCGCCTCGCCCAGCGGCCACAGCCCCGCCCGGATCGTCAGCTCCCGGCCCGGGACGCACGCGAGCACCGTCGACTTGTCGTGCAGCGAGAACGGCCACGGCCCGGCCTTGTGATGCAGCTCGGCGCCGGCCTCGGGCCAGGACGCCTCGACGTCGCGGATGTGCGTGGTGCCGACCACCCAGTCGCTGTACGACCAGCCGTCGGCGAGGACGGCGAAGACGCGCTCGGGCGGGGCGTGAACGGTGCGTACGACAGTGGCCATGGCCGGGGATTACCCTGCGTGGCCAGCTCCTAACGGGTGCGTTGCCGGCGGCGGGCGGCGGTGGCGATGCGCAGCGCCGGCCACAGGCGCAGGCGGCGGGAGCTGTCGGCGGCAGCCAGCAGGCGGGCCAGGTCGGCGCGCTCGGCCGGTGGGACCAGGGTGATCACGATGAGGACCGGGATCGCGGCGGCCACCAACTCGGTCAGCACGACGAAGATGATCAGGGCGGCGACGGTGAGGTAGAGCACGGCCTCGTTCATGGTTACTCCCGGTGGGGCCGAGGGGTCGGAAAGGGGCATCTCGCCTCTGAGATGAATATCTGAGATTCGCTCCTGCATATCAATGCATATTCACTGAGCGGCAAAACGGTACTTTGCCTGGTGATCAGTGATGTTGGCCCTCGGGTGACGGGGTAGTCAGGTGGCGGTATCGTGCGCGTGACGCCACATCGAGTGAATATCCATTGAATATTTGAGAAGTCGTGTTATCGTGCCCGCGGCTAGCTACCTTCATGACATGACAAAGGAGACATCTGCCGAAATGACTAACTCGTCCGAGCATCGACCGCTTCAAGCCGAAATGATTGCCGGGGTATGCGTCACCGGCAGCTGCCCGACCGTGTATCGCACGGATCGCGATTCACTGGTCGTGCAAGGCTATGCCGTGCCGGGCGGGGTGGCCGGTGTCGACCTACCGGAAGGCGAGTCACTCGTTGAGATTCCGCTGCACCTGCTCCTGGACGCGGCGCGCCAGATCTCCTGAGCGATGGCCGGCCCATGTCTGATGTCTTCGGCTCGCTCGGCGACGTCGGCAGGCTGTCGATCGGCGCGGCCCTGCGGTTCGCCCGGCTCCGTGCCGGGCTGACCGGTGCGGACCTGGCCAATCGGGCGGGTATGAGCCAGGCCAAGGTGTCGCGGCTGGAGACCGGTAAATCGCCCGCGGATCCGGCCGACGTCCGGACACTCGCCCAGGCGATGGGTCTTCCCGCAGACGAGGCCGAGGCGCTGGAATCGCTGGCTACGCAGACCTACGAGCGGATGACCGACTGGCGGGCCGAGCCTCGGGGTCTGCCGCAGCGCCAGGACGAGGTGGGACAGCTCGAGCGGCAGAGCGCGGAGATCCGCGTCTTCAATCCGTCGGTCATCCCGGGCCTGCTGCAGACCAGCAGCTATGCCCGCGCGGTGATCACCACGCTGGCATCCATGCTCGCACCGGAATCGGCGGGGCAGGACGCCGGGAAGAACCTGGTGACGACCGTTTCGCGGCGGATGTCGCGACAGGAGATCCTCGCCTCGGCGACGAAGAGGTTCCACTTCGTGATCACGGAATCGGTGCTGGGCGCCGGGGTCGGCACCCCGGAAGACATGATCGGCCAGCTTCAGCAGATCCGGTACCTGACCGGCCTCCCGAACGTCAGCTTGAAGATCCTGCCGGCCCGCTCGTTCGTCACGGTCGCGCCCATGCACTCCTTCGAGCTGCTCGATCGGCGTGCCGTGATCATCGACCTGTTCAACACGTCGATGACCGCACAGAGCCGTTCCGACATCCGCCTGTATCACGACCTTTTTGAGCGTTTCGACCTCGCTGCCACCGCCGATGTCGATGCGTTGCTCGACGAGTACACCGAGTACTACCGCCATCAGGCCGCCGTCTGAACTCGGTTGAGCGGCCACCCCGCCCGGCCAGGATGTTTACGCTAGGGGCACTCGGGCAACGAAACCTGCCGTTATCCCGTCACTCCCGCCGCTGAGGAGAACCCGTGCGAATTGCGATGATCTCCGAACACGCCAGCCCTCTAGGCGTGGGCGGCCAGCATGCCCACGTCGCCGACCTGTCCAGGGCGCTCGCCGAAATCGGGCACGACGTCCGTGTCTACACCCGTCGTACGGACCCGGCGGTGGCCGACGTGGTGCCCGGGCCGGACGGCGTGCATGTCGTCCACATCGCCGCCGGTCCGGCCGAGCACGTGCCGGCCGAGGATCTCCTTCCGCACATGGCCGAGTTCGCCCGGCTGCTCAGCGCGCAGTGGCAGCACGACGGCTGGCGCCCGGACGTGGTGCACGCACACTTCTGGACCAGTGGCCTGGCCGCGATCACCGCGGCCAAGCAGGTCGGCATCCCGGTGGTGCAGTCGTTCCACGAACTCGGCGCGATCGACCCGGCCGCCGTCGGCCCGTCCCGTTCCGGGTACGAGCGGGCGCTCGGCCGCGCGGTCGACCGGGTGGTCGCACAGACCCAGGACGAGGTGCGCGGACTCGTCCGGATCGGGGTGCCGCGGGCACAGCTCACCGTGGTGCCGGCCGGCGTGGACAGCGTCCGGTTCACCCCGGAGGGCCCGATGGCCGCGCGTGACCTGAACCGGCCCCGGATCCTCTCGGTCGGCCGGCTCGTCGAGCACAAGGGCTTCGGCGACGTCATCCAGGCGATGCGTTTCGTGCCGGGCGCCGAGGTGGTCGTTGTCGGCGGTCCGCGGGCCGATCAGCTCGCCGGTGACCCGGGCGCCAAGTCGCTGCGCGCGCTCGCCGAGCGGTGCCAGGTCGCCGACCGGTTCCGCCTGGTCGGCTCGGTGCCGCACCGGGACATGCCGAGCTGGTACCGCTCGGCCGACATGCTTGTCGCCGCGCCCTGGGAGGAGCAGTTCGAGCAGTCCGCGCTGGAGGCGATGGCCTGCGGCGTGCCGATCATCGGGACCGCGGTGGGCGGGCTGACCGAGACCGTTGTCGACGGGCTCACCGGTGACCTGGTGCCGGCCCGGGACCCGCGGGCGCTCGGCGGGGCGCTGCGCCGGCTGGTCAACGACAAGGTGCGGCGGTTCACGTACGCGACGGCGGCGCTCGATCGGGCCCGGCAGGCGTACTCCTGGAAGCGCGTCGCGGCGCAGGTCGGGTCGGTCTACTCCGCGGTGACCGGCCTGCGCCGCAGTGCCGCCGAGGTGGAAGCGGAAGCGGTGGCGTAAGCGGTGGCGTAAGCGCACCGGGCCGGGCCGCGGCGCAGGCCGCGGCCTTCGAACGAGGTCTTCTCGGCGGTGAGCAGCCGGTCCGGGTGGTGAAACCGGTCAGCGGTGAGCAGCCGGTCCGGGTGATGAAAACCGGTCAGCGGTGAGCAGCCCGTCCGGGTGATGAAAACCGGTCAGCGTGAGCGGCCGGTCCGAGTGGTGAAAAACGGTCAGCGGGGCTCGCCGCGGTAGGTGCCGAACGCCCACAGGTTGCCCTCCGGGTCGCGGGCGGCGAAATCGCGGGAGCCGTAGTCGGTGTCGAACGGCTCCTTGACGATCACCGCCCCGGCCGCTCGGGCCCGCTCGGCCAGCTTGTCCGGCTCGTCAGTGACCACGTAGGCCCCGAACGTGCCCGGCTGCAGCGCCCACGCGTCGTCCGTCTCGTCGCGGACCGAGCCGAGCATGAGGCCACCGCCCGGCGGCCAGCTCAGCTGGCAGTGGTCGACCCGGTCGCCGTCGCCGTACGTCACGGTCTCCTCGAACCCGAACGCGGTCACCAGGAAACGGATCAGTGCGCGGGCGTCGGCCGCCCGCAGGGTCGGCCAGATCTGCGGGGGCGGGGGTGTCTTCTGCTCAGTCATGACCTCCATCGTGGTCGGCCGCGGCGGCGGACGCTTGGACGAAACCGAACTCGTCCGACAACCACCGCGACGGTGCACACCCGGCGAACGCCTGGAAGTCGCGGACCAGGTGGGACTGGTCGGCATAACCGTGCTCGGCGGCGATGTCGGCGAACCGCACGCCGGGGCGCAACGCGCGGCGGGCGCGGTCGAAACGGGCGATCCGGCCCGCCTCCTTGGGGCGCAGGCCCAGCTCGGCGTGGAACCGGTCGGTCAGGTGACGCGCGCTCCAGCCGACCTCGCCGGCCAGCTCGGCGATCGGCGTGCCACCGCGGCACAGGCTCGCCCAGACGTGGGCGATCCGCTCGGCCGCGGCGTGTGCCGGCGGGATCGTGGTGCGGTGGCGCACTGCGTACCGATAAGGGGTGGAAGCGTCGGGAAGCAGGGCGGTCAGCGCCGTGTCGAGGGCCGCGAAGCGGGCCGGCCAGCCGGGCGCCGCGGACAACCGCTCGCGCAGCTGGCCGACGAACGGCGCGCCGAGGACGGCGCCCGGGTCGACGTCGAGGCCGGCCAGCTCGGCGGCGGGCAGGCCGAGCAGCGCCCGGCAGCCGGGCGGGTGCAGCGCCACCTGGACACCCGACTGGCAGCCGTCGTGCGTGATCGTCGCCGGGCGCAGGTGCAGGCCGCCGAGGAGCGCGTCGAACGTGCCCGGGACCTGGCGCCGGTCGGGGTGCTCCGCGATGACCAGCGGCTCGTCCATCGTGAAGATCAGCGTGAGGTAGGGCGACGGCAGGCCACGATGCCGGCCGGGCGGGACGCCGCGCTGCCGATAGCCGGAGTAGAACGCGATGTGCGGCCGCAGCGGCGGCGCGGGGCGCGCCTGGACATACTCGTCGATCATCGGACCCTCCCGTCTCCGGCCTCCAGCCTGCACCTTCCCTCAGGGGAAAGGTCAAGGGAGCCGCAGCGAGTGGATCAGGCGGCGGTCCCGGAAGCCCGTTTGACAATGGCCCGATCGGGGCGGCCGAAAGGCGCCCTCATGAGTGCGGACGACCGCTCCGGCCGCGTGCCAGGATCGATCCATGGCACAGGCAGTGGTGATCGGAGCGGGCGTCGGCGGCCTCGCCGCGGGGGTGGCCCTGCAGCGGCGCGGGTGGGATGTCACCGTGCTGGAGCGGGCGGCCGCGCTGGAGGAGGTCGGCGCCGGGCTGGCGGTCGCGCCCAACGCGCTGCGCACGCTTGACACGTTCGGGCTCGGTGACCGGCTGCGCGAGCTGTCCGGGCTGGAGGGCGCGGCCGGCATCCGGCGGCCGGACGGCGGGTGGATCAGCCGCAGCGACGGTGATCGGGCGACCGCGCGGTTCGGTGATCCGATCATCGCGGTGCACCGGGCGACCCTGGTCGAGGTGCTCGCCTCCGGGCTGGCGCCGGGCACGCTCCGCCTGGGCCGGCCGGTCACCGAGGTCGACCCGTCGAGCGGGACGGTGGTCACCGCCGCCGGCCCGCTCACCGCCGATCTCGTGGTCGCGGCCGACGGGATCAACTCTTCGGTACGGATGAGCCTGTTCCCCGCCCACCCCGGCCCGGTCCACACCGGCGTGACCAGCTGGCGTTTCGTCGTCCCGCACCCCGGCGGCACGGTGACACCCGGTGAGACCTGGGGCGGCGGCAAGGTCTTCGGAGTGGTCGTCCTCGGCGACGGCCGGGTCTACTGCTATGCCACCGCGCCCGCCCCGGCGGGTGGCCGGGCCGCCGACGAGCAGGCCGAGCTGTCCCGGCTCTTCGGCGCCTGGCACGAGCCGATCCGGTCGCTGATCGCCGCGGCGACGTCGGTCACCCGCACCGACGTCCGCTGCCTGGACCAGCCGTTGCCGAGCTTTCACCGGGGCCGGGTCGCGCTGCTGGGCGACGCGGCCCACGCCATGACGCCGAATCTGGGTCAGGGCGCCTGCCAGGCGATCGAGGACGCCGCGGTGCTCGCCGCGCACGCTGCCGACCTGCCGCGATATTCGGCGGAGCGATTGCCGCGGACCACGGCGGTGGCGCGGGCGTCGCGCCGGGTCGCCCGCATGGCCGGGCTGGACAACCGGGCCGCCGAGTGGGTCCGCAACACCGGCATGTCACTGGCCGGGCGGCTGGGCCCGGACCTGATCCTCCGCCAGATGGACCCGGTCTTGACCTGGCACCCACCAACCTGAGGAGGCCGAAAGACAAAGCCCGCAGAGAGGCCGAAAGACAAAGCTCGCAGAGAGCAGGATGCCCGACGGTTTGAGAAAGACCGCCAGGCTGAGGGCGCCCGACGGCTTGAGGCGGCCGTCCGGCCGGCGCCCGCCGGACGGCAAAGGAGCCCGGAACCGTCGACACGGCCCGGGCTCCGATGCGACCGCTCAAGCAGCGAGCGCGCTCGCCAGATCGTCGCGGAACGTGCGCTCGTCCTCGGTGACCGTCTCGGCGCCGATGCCGAGCAGGCCGCCGCTGGAGGCCGCGCCGACCACCGCGTCGGTGACCTCGAGCAGCCAGTGCCGGTAGGTCTCGGCGTCGGCCACCGAGGCCTTCGCCGAGAGCAGGGTGGCGACCTCGGCCGCGCGGCCCAGGACGTCACTCGCGTACGCGGCGGGGTCGGCCGGTTCGATCACCGGCGCTTCCTCGCCCAACTCGGGGTCGCCCGCCTCGGCCACGGCGGCCGTGGCCACCGCGGTGACCAGGGTGCTCGCCGATGCGCGGGCGTCCGAGATCCGGCTGATCCCGGCCGCGCTCTCGGCCCGGGTCTTGCGGGCGCTGTCATGGGTGGCGGCGCTGGCCGCGGTGACCACCGCGTGCGGAAGGCCGACAAGCAGCCCCCACTCGCCGTCGGTGAAGCCCAGCTTGGCGTAGAGCGGTTCGTCCGTCACTCAGGGAGTCCTTTCGCTTTCGTCGGCGGCCGACAGCGCATTGTCGCGCACTGCCGGGCCGGCGCCTCTCACCGCTCCCTCTACCCGATCACGCTGGTGTTCACCCCGGAGCCCTGCCGGTTCCGAGACCCGGGGCCCGGCCGGTTCCGAGACCCGGGGCCCGGCCGGTTCCGAAACCCGGGCCCCGGCCGGTTCCGAAACCCGGGCCCCGGCCGGTTCTGAAACCCGGGGCCCGGCCGGTTCTGAAACCCGGGGCCCGGCCGGTTCCGAAACCCGGCCCGGCTCGTTCTGAAACGCGGCCTACGGGCGGGCCTCGTACACGATGTTGAACGGGGTCTCCGCCGCCCGCCGGAACCGGGTGAAACCGGCGTCCGCCGTCAGCCGCCGGATCGGCTCCTCGCCGGCCTGCGCGCCCAGCGAGTACCCGCCCTCCTGAGACAGCGCGCTCGGCACGCACAGGAACGCCGAGAACGCGTAGTACACCCGCCCGATCGGGTTCAGGTTGGCGCCCACCGAGTCACCGGCCGCCGGCTCCACGATCATCCAGGTACCGTCCGGGGTCAGCTTCGACCGTACGTGCCGTGCCGCGCCCAGCGGGTCGCCCATGTCGTGCAGCGCGTCGAACGTGGTGACCAGCTCGTACGGGCCGCCACCGAAGCTCTGCGCGCCGGCCGTCTCGAACCGCACCCGCCCGTCCAGCCCGGCGTCGGACGCCCGCTTGCGGGCCTGGTCCACCGAGTCCGGGTGGAGGTCCGACCCGGTGAAGACCGAGTCCGGGTACGCCGAGGCCATCAGCACCGTCGACGCACCGTGCCCGCAGCCCACGTCGGCCACCTGCACCCCGCCATGCAGTTTCGCCTCCACCCCGTCCAGTGCCGGCAGCCACGCGGCGACCAGGCTGGCGCTGTACCCGGGCCGGAAGAACCGCTCACACCCGGTGAACACGTCCTCGGTATGTTGGTGCCAGCCCAGCCCGTGACCGGTCCGGAACGCCTCGGTGATCTGCGGTTCGGCCCGCAGCGCGCCCAGGGCCAGCTGGAACGCGCCCGGCGCGAAGATCGGCCCGTCCGGGTCGGTCAGCGCGAACGCCTGCTCCTCGGTGAGCGAGTACCGCCCGCTCGCCGGGTCGTACTCGACGTAGCCGCCGGCGGCCTGGCCGCGCAGCCACTCCTCGACGTAGCGCGGTGCGGTCCCGGTCCGCTCGGCCAGCTCCTCCGGGAGGGACGGCCCGGCGGTCAGCCCCTGGTAAAGACCGAGCCGATCCCCGATCACCACGCCGCCGGCGCCGATGGTGGCGCCCAGGTCACCGACGAACTTGTGTACGAACTCCATCAGCTTGTCGTCATTCATGCATCTGTTCTACGGACGTCCGGGCCGGGCCGAATCCGTGTCGGCTACCTAGCTCGGCCGCTGGTATCACCTAGCCCGGCGCTTAGTCTCGGGGATATGAGGCGGCACCTGCTGGAACGCGACCAGGAGCTCGCCGAGCTGGCCGCGGCCGCCCGGCGGGCCGCCGCCGGGCACGGCTCGGTGGTGCTGGTGACCGGCGAGGCCGGGATCGGCAAGTCGAGTGTGGCCGCCGCGGCCCGGTCGATCCTGCCGGCCGAGGGGCGGCTGCTGACCGGCTGGTGCGACGCACTGGCCACCCCGCGGGTGCTCGGGCCGCTGCGTGACCTGATCGGCAAGGTGGGCACCGCGTTGACCGAGGCGCTCGCCGCCGGTGACCGGGCCCGGGTGCTCGAGGCGTTCCGGGCCGAGCTGGACTGGCCGGGCCACCCCACCCTGCTGCTGATCGAGGACGTGCACTGGGCCGACGAGGCGACCCTCGACGTGCTGCTGTTCCTGGCCCGGCGGATCGCGGCGCTGCCGGTGGTGCTGGTGCTGACGTACCGGGACGACGAGGTCGCCGCCGGGCACCCGCTGCACCAGGTGCTCGCCCAGGCCGCGACGGTGTGCCGGCTGCCGCTGGCCCGGCTCTCCGCGGACGCGGTGCGGACGCTTGTCGCCGGCCGCGGGCTGGACGCCGAGCGGGTCTTCGCGGTCACCTCGGGCAACCCGTTCTTCGTCACCGAGGTGCTCGGCGCTCGCGACGCGGAAGGGGTGCCGGCCACCGTCGCGGAGGCGGTGCTGGCCCGGCTGCAGGCGCTCGACGAGCCGTGCCGGGTGGCGCTGGAGACCCTCGCGGTGGTGCCGTCCGCGGTGGAGCGCTGGCTGGTCGAGGCGTTGGTGCCGGGTGGCCTGGGCACGCTGGCCGCCGCGGAACGGCGGGGGATGCTCAGTGTCGCGCCGGGGCGGGTGGCGTTCCGGCACGAGCTGATGCGCCGGGCGGTGGCGGCCGGGCTGCCGTCGTACCGAAGAATCGCCGCGAATCAGGCGGTGGTCGCCGCCCTCCTGGACCGAAGCGGGGTTGATCTCTCCCGGCTGGTGCATCACGCGGCCGAGGCCGGTGACGAGGCGCTGATCATCCGGTTCGCGCCGCCGGCCGCGGCGGAGGCGGCGAAGGCCGGCGCGCATCGCGAGGCCGCCGCGCACTACGCGCTGGCCCTGGATCAGCAGGCCGCGTTCGAGCCGGCGGTCCGGGCCGATCTGCTGGAGGGGTACGCCGAGGAGCTCTACCTGCTGGCCGACGCCACCCGCGCGGTGACCACCCAGCAGGCGGCCCTCGCGCTGCGCCGGGATCTGGGTGATCCGGTCCGGATCGGGCTGGCGCTGCGCCGGCTCTCCCGGCTGCACTGGTGGGCCGGTGACCGCCCGGCGGCCGAGGCGTGCGCGTTCCAGGCGGTGTTCGTGCTGACCGGCGCCGGCGAACCGGGCGCTCTGGCGTTCGGCCTGAGCAATCAGTCCCAGCTGCACATGCTGGCCGGGCAGAACGCCGAGGCGATCGAGGTCGGCACCCGGGCGATCACGCTGGCCCGCCGGTCCGGCACGGACGCCGGGGTGCTCTCGCACGCGCTGAACAACGTCGGTTTCGCGCACTGGCAGGCCGGCGACGCCGCGACCGGGTGGCCGCTGCTGACCGAGAGCCTGACCGTCGCGCTGGCCGCCGGCGAGACCGATCACGCCTGCCGCGCCTACGCGAACATGTGCTGGCAGCTGCTCGACCACCTGCGGCTCGCCGAGGCCGACGAGATGCTGACCCAGGCGATCGAGTTCGCCGACCGCAACGAGGCCCTCGGGTTCCTGCGCTACCTGCACGTCGCCCGGGCCCGCCTGCACCTGGCCCGCGCCGAGTGGGCGGACGCCGAACGCGAGGCCGGTTGGGCGGCCGGTGCGCCACCGAACATGCGCTGCCCGGCGCTCGTCGTGCAAGGGCTGGCCCGGGTGCGCACCGGTCGTCCGGGTGGCGACGAGATGATCGCCGAGGGGTGGGCGATCGCGTTGCGGATCGGCGAGGCGCAGCGGATCGGCCCGGCCGGCGCGGCGATGGCGGAGGCGGCGTGGCTGCGCGACGACCGGGTCGTCGCGGATCTGCTCGCGCCGGCCTATCGGCCGGTCTTCGGCGAGGAGGCGTTCGGCTATTGGTTGCGGCAGCTGGGGGTCCCGGTCAGGCTCAATTCCCATTTGTACGCACTACAAGCGGCCGGCGCGGCCCGGGAAGCAGCGGCCGGCTGGACCGAGGCGGGCTGCCGGTACGAAGCCGCCGTCGCCCTGGCCCACAGCTCCGACCCGGCCGACCTGCTCACCGCGATCACCGACCTGGACGCGATGGGCGCCGCCCCGCTCGCCCGCCGGCTCCGGCACCGGCTGCGCGAGCAGGGTGTCACCCGCATCCCGCGCGGCCCGCTCCCGGCCACCCGGGACAACCCGGCCGGGCTGACCGGCCGCCAGCTGGAGGTGTTGCGGCTGCTCGCGGCGGGCCTGAGCAACCCGGAGATCGCCACCCGGCTGCTCCTGTCGGTGCGCACCGTCGACGCCCACGTGGCCGCCGTCCTGACCAAACTGACCGCGACCAACCGCCGGCAGGCCGTGGCCCACGCCCGCAACCTGGGCATCCTCCCCAACCTGGCCACCCGCTGACCCCTACCCGCTGTCGCATCACCGCCCGCCGCTTGCTGACCGGCGGCCACCGTCCGGGTCGGCGTCGACTCGGTCCGGGCGACCGGCTGGTGCTCAGGGTTGCCTCGCGGACCTGGAGGGGACCGTCGGCACCAGCCGACCGCGCCGGGCCGCGCTGGGCTGGTGTTGAGGGGTGTCTCGCGGGTTTTTGGCACCCCTGAGCACCAGCCGACCGCTGTTGTGGGGCGGTGCGGGGACGCGTTGTGGGATTGCGGTGCCGCACCGCCCCCGGGTGGGCGGCAGCGGCACGCGTAACCGGGATCGCGTGCTCCCGCCGTCCCGCGGGCGCGTCGCCCCGCGGCACCGCTGCCGGGAACAGGGGTGGGGCTAGCGATAGATTCGGCGGGTGCGCGAAGTGGTCGACGGGGTCTTCGAGATCCCTCTCGGATATGTCAACGTCCATCTGGTCGTCACCGACGACGGGGTGGTGCTCGTCGACACCGGGCTGCCCGGGCGGGGCGCGACGATCGAGCGCGCGCTGCGCAAGCTCGGCCGGTCGCTGACCGACGTGCGGGCCGTGCTGCTCACCCACCACCACCCCGACCACGCGGGAAGCGCTGCCGACCTGCGGAGACGCGCCGGCGCCCGGCTGATCGCGCACGCCGCTGAGGCGCCGTTCATGAACGGCGCGTTCCCGCCGGCCGAGCCGACCGGCGGCCGGCTGCGGCGCTTCCTGGTCCGCACGATCGGCACTGTCGAGCCGACCAAGCTGGACCAGCTGGTGGGCGACGGCGCCGAGCCGGTCGACGGGTTCACCGCCGTGCACACCCCCGGTCACACCCGGGGGCATGTGTCCTACCTGCTGGACCGCGCGGGTGGGGTGCTCTTCGCCGGTGACGCCGCCACCGCCGTCCGCGGGCGGGTGACCGGGCCGAACCCGGTGGCCACCGCCGACCCGGACCGCGCCGCGGAGAGCCTCGCCCGGCTGGCCGAGCGGGACTTCGAGCATGCCGTTTTCGGGCACGGAAGCCCGATTTCGGGCGACGCCGCCGCACGTTTTCGCGAGGCTGTTACCTGACGGGACCCCATCGGCCGGCCCGCATGGCTATTGTCATGCGTCACGGTCGATGGACGGGGGCTGGATGGGATCGCTCGGTGTGGGTGTCCGCGGATCGGCCACCGTCCTGTTCACGGCCGGCGTGGTCGGCAGCGTCGGCTCGTCGCTCGCGGTGCTCGGCACGCTGCTGCTCGCGCCGGCGTTCGCGCGGGCCGCGGTCGACGTCTTCGTCGTCTCCGGCTGCGTCCTGGCCGCCGCGACGATCCTGCTCGTCGCCGCCCGGCTGACCGACCGGGACGAGCCCTCCGCGGAGCCCGACTGGCACGCGGAGAGCGACCCGCAGGCCGAGCCGGGACGGTGACGGTCAGGCGGCGGTGAGCAGTTTCTGGTTGACGACGACCGGCACGGACAGGGTCTTGTAGCCGACCGTGTCGAAGAGGACGGTCATCTTCTCCTCCTCGTAGCCCATCACCATGCCGGTGCCCCACTCGCCGTGGCGGACCTTGCTGTGGATGGCGAACGGGCCTTCCTCCTCGACCGCGTTCACCGCCTCCGCGCTGCCGTCGGCGCAGTTGTCGCAGTGGCCGCAGCTGCGCCGGATCTCCTCGCCGAAGTAGGCGAGCAGGGTCTCGGTGCGGCACTGCCGGCTCTCCGCGAACGCGCGCATCATGTCGGTCCGCGACTTGACCACGGTCTGCTGCCGTTCGTGCTCGGCGACAGCGGTCTTGGCGGCCTTGGGCGGCATCGGCGCGCCGGGCGGGACGGAGAGTCTGCCGCCCGCTCCGGTGCGGACCGCGCCGGCCTGCTCCAGCAGCGCGAGGTATTGCGCGAGACGGCGCGGGCCGAGCCCGGTCTTCTTCGCCAGCTCGGTCTTGGTGGTCACTCCCTTGTGCAGGGCGCCGGCCAGCTTGCGCAGCTCCTCCTCGTCCGGGCCGCCGCCGTTGAAGAAGCGCTGGATCGCCTCGTCCTCGGAACGCCATAGCAGCAGCACCCGGCCCGGTTCGCCGTCCCGGCCGGCCCGGCCGATCTCCTGGAAGTAGCTGTCCGGTGAGTCGGGCAGCGCCACGTGCGCCACCCAGCGGATGTTCGGCTTGTCGATGCCCATGCCGAACGCCGAGGTGGCCACCATGATGTCGACCCGGTCGTTGGTGAAGTCCTCGTGCCGCTGCTCGCGCAGGGCGCCGGTCATCCCGCCGTGGTAGTACTCGGCGGAGTAGCCGGCCGCGGTGAGCTTCTCGGCGAGCTCCTCGGCCGCGCGCCGGGTGGGGACGTAGACGATGCCGGGCCGCTCTTCCTGGTCCAGCATCGCGGTCAGCCGCTTCCACCGGTACGTCTCGTCCGCGCAGTACGCCACCTCGAGGAACAGGTTGCTCCGGTCCAGTCCGGACACGTGGATCTCGGGCTTGCGCAGCCGCAGCCGGGCGATGATGTCGTCGCGGACCGGCGGCGACGCGGTGGCGGTCAGCGCCAGCACCGGCGGGCTGCCCAGCTCCTTGATCATGTCGCCGAGCGCCAGGAAGTCGGGCCGGAAGTCCGGTCCCCAGGCGGAGATGCAGTGCGCCTCGTCGACGGCGACCAGGCCGGGTTTGAGGGCGCGCACCTCGGCCAGGCGTTCCGGGTTGGCCAGCTGCTCCGGGGTGATGAAGAGGAACTCGGCGCGGCCGGCGCGCAGCTCCTCGATCGCCTCCTGCTGCTCGCGCGGCGTCTCGGCGGAGCTGACCCGGACCGCGCGGATCTTCGGGTCGTTCCGCTCGTTGAGTGCGGCGATCTGGTCCTGCTGAAGAGCGAGCAGCGGGGAGATCACCACGGTCGGGCCGGGCAGCAGCACGGCCGGGATCTGATAGATGGCCGACTTACCGGCTCCGGTCGGCAGCACCACGAGGGCGTCCTTGCGGCGCAGCACGGCGCGCATCGGCTTGAACTGGCCCGGGCGCAGGGACGGCCACCCGAAGTGGGTGCGAGCGACTTTGCGCAGTCGGGGGCCGTAGATGGGGAGCTTCATGGGGGTGAGGCCATCCGATCTGTGGTGAAGGTTGCCGCCTCGTACCCCTATTTGCCGCCGAACATGCGGCGGATCGCCCAGATCAGCAAGAGAACGGCGAGCGCGACGCCGAGCAACCGGACGGCGTGGATCTCTGACCAGTCGACGGTGGCTTCCGCGAGGGGGGTGAGCGGCACGCCGCCACTCTATCGAGTATCGGCCACAGCTAATAGAAAGGTTTGTTGACTAATGGCTGTGGCGGGTGTGACCATAGGTCCCCGAACGGGGGAGAACGTTCACATAGACGTTCTTGGATGCAATCGGAGGTACGGGGGATCATGTCCAAGCACGGCGAATTGTCGGAACTTGCCGCCGCGGTTCTCCAGCCGGGATTCGTCGGTACCTCCGCGCCCGACTGGATCCGCCGCTGGCTCGGCGACGGCCTCGGCGGGGTGGCGCTCTTCGCCCGCAACGTCGAATCGCCCGCCCAGGTGGCCGCGCTCACCGCGCAGCTGCGGGCCGAGCGCGCCGACGTGATCGTTGCCATCGACGAGGAAGCCGGCGACGTCACCCGGTTCGAGTCCCGGCTGGGCAGCTCCCGCCCGGGCAACCTCGCGCTCGGCGTGATCGACGACCCGCTGCTGACCGAGGCGGTCGCCCGCGACCTGGGCTGCGACCTGGCCACCGCGGGCATCACTCTCGACTACGCGCCCGACGCGGACGTCAACAACAACCCCGACAATCCGGTGATCGGGGTCCGCTCGTTCGGCGCCGAGCCGCTGCTGGTCGCGAGGCACACCGCCGCTTTCGTACGGGGACTGCAGACCTTCGGCGTGGCCGGCTGCGCCAAGCACTTCCCCGGGCACGGCGACACCAGCGTGGACTCGCACCACGACGTCCCGCTGATCGCGCGCACCGCCGACGAGCTGGCCGACCGCGAGCTCGTGCCGTTCCGCGCCGCGATCGCCGCCGGCGTCAAGTCGGTGATGACCGGCCACCTGCTGGTCCCCGCGTACGACGCGGAGCTGCCGGCCACCCTCAGCCACCGCATCCTCACCGGGCTGCTGCGCGAGGAGCTCGGCTTCGACGGACTGATCGTCACCGACGGCATCGAGATGCAGGGGGTGCGCCGCCGCTACGGGCTGGCCGGCGCCACCGTGCGCGCGCTGGCCGCCGGTGTGGACGCCATCTGTGTGGGCGGTGACCACGCCGACGAGCAGACCGCGATCGAGCTCCGGGACGCGATCGTCGAAGCGGTTCGCTCCGGCGAGCTGCCCGAGCAGCGACTGCGGGACGCGGTCGCCCGGGTGCGCGCGCTGGGCGCCTGGACCACCCGTACCCAAAAGGAAGCCGGAGTCACCCACGGCTCGCAGCAACCGGCGGGCCTCGGCTCGGACGTCGGTTTCGCGGCCGCCCGCCGCGCGGTCCGGGTGACCCGCGGCGAGGGTGCGCCGGAGCTCCCGATCGTCGGCGTGCCGCACGTGGTGGAGTTCGCGCCGCCGCGGAACATCGCGATCGGCAGCGAGACGCCCTGGGGGATCGGCGCGCCGCTGAGCGAGCTGCTGCCCGGCACCACCGCGGCCCGGTTCGCCGCGGAGGACCTCGAGGGACTCGGCGACCCGGCGGGCGCGGTGCTGGCCGGTGCGGACGGCCGGCCGCTGGTGCTGGTGGTCCGGGACGTGCACCGGCACCGCTGGATCGAGGACGCGCTGACCGCAGTGCTCGCGGTACGGCCGGACGCGATCGTTGTGGAGATGGGCATCCCGGTCACCGTGCTCGGCGGGCTGCACGTGGCCACGTTCGGCGCCACCCGCGCGTGCGGCCTGGCCGCCGCCGAGCTGATCGCCGGCGCGAACGTCCCGGAGCCGGTCGCCGCCTGATCAGTACTGGTCAGTGGGCGACGAGATCGCTGTATTCCGGGTGCTCGCCGAGGTAGTGGGCGAAGAACGGGCAGGCCGGGACGATCTTCTGTCCCCGCGCACGGAGCTGGTCCAGGGTCTGCCGGGCCAGCTCGCCGGCCAGGCCCCGCCCGCGCATGTCCGGGTGGGTCTCGGTGTGCAGCACGATCACCACGTCCTCGCCGCGCATCCGGTACGTCGCGAGCGCGCCCACCTCGCCGTCCAGCAGCAGCTCGAACCGGTGTCTGGCGGTGTTGTCCTGGACCGGGTACTCGCTCATTCACAGCCTCCTCGCAGTATCGATGACCAGCTTAGGGTTGTCGCCGGTGCGTACCCTTGCATGGGTGTTGACCTTTGAGCCCCGCCGCCGCATCGCCGCCGTTCTCGTCTCCGCCGCCCTGGGTGCGGCCCTGCTGACCGGCTGCAGTGACGACCTGAGCTGTGGCGTCGACCAGTGCACCGTGACCATTCAGCGGGAGACCGACGCGAGCGTCAGCGTCCTCGGCGTGGAAGCCGCGTTCATCAGCGCCGACGACAACACCGTCACCCTGTCGGTGGGCGGCGAGCAGGTCACGCTGACCAAGGGCCAGCAGGCCGTCGACGTGGCCGGCCTGCAGGTCTCGCTGTCGAACGTGACGCAGAGCGCGATCCAGGTGCAGGTGGCCCGCTAACACCCGGCGTTTGGCGGAGGGCGCGTCCGGTCACATTGAGGGGCATGTCCTCCACTGCCTCGAACGTCAAGCACCACGCGTCACGCGCGGCCGACAGCAAGCCTCTGGAATACCTGGCCCGGGGCGGATTCGTCGGCTACGGCATCATCCACCTGCTCTTCGCCTGGATCGCGCTGCAGGTCGCCTTCGGCGGCTCCGGCAAGGAGAGCGACCAGTCCGGCGCGCTCCAGGAGCTGGCCGGCCAGTCCTACGGCAAGGCGCTGCTGGTGGCCATCGTGATCGGCCTGGTCGCGATGGCGATCTGGCAGCTCTTCGAGGCGGCCGTCGGCGAGAGCGGCGAGCAGACCAAGGGTGCGATCGCCGAGCGGGTGCTCTCCGGCATCCGCGCCGTGCTCTACCTCTACCTGGCCTGGGTCGCGGTCAAGGTGATCCAGGGCGCCAAGTCGTCGATGGGTGACAACTCGGAGAGCAAGTCGGCGGGTCTGATGCAGTCCTCCGGCGGACGCTGGCTGGTCGGTTTCATCGGCCTGGTCGTGCTCGGCGTCGGCATCGGCATGGCCGTCTACGGTCTGACCCGCAAGTTCGCCAAGCACCTGAACACCCAGCAGATGCCGGCCGCCACCCGGCAGCCGATCATCCGGCTCGGCATGGCCGGTTACGCGGCCAAGGGCGTGGCGTACACGATCGCCGGCATCCTCGTCGTCGCGGCCGCGGTGACCTTCGACGCGGACAAGGCCCGGGGCCTGGACGCGGCGCTGAAGACGCTCGCCGGTCACCCGTGGGGCGTCTGGCTGCTGGCGCTGATCGCGGTCGGCATCGCGGCGTTCGGCGCGTACTGCTTCGCGCAGGCCAAGTACCGCAAGATCTGAGCGCGGTTCTTCGCCGGCCGCGGTCCGCACGATCTGCGCGTCGCAAGATCTGAGTGACGGAAACAGGACTTGGCGTCGCTTCCTACCCCTGGCGGGTGTGAGCTGTATCCGACATCTGCCATAGCGGGTGTGTGCCGGGCCCCGGCCGGGGCACGTTGGTGCGCTGGCACAGCACTCGACCGTGGAGGGGAAAGTTCGTGTCCAGCGTTCTGACTGCCGTGCTCGGTGTCACGGTGGCTGCGGGAGCAGCCGTCGTGCTCGTCGAAGCGGCGCACTGGGCGATGATCCGGATCGGCCGCCGATCCGCACTCGCCGCTGATCTCGCCAGGACCATGCACCGGCCGTTCCTGGTCACCGTCACCCTGGTCGCCGTCCAGCAGGCGATCCGGGTCTTCGCCGGGGAGTTCCCCGGGCGGGCCGGTGTGGTGCACGCGCTGGTGCTGCTCGTCATCGCCGCGTTCGCCTGGCTGGTCGGCGCCCTGTTGCTGGTGCTGGAGGACATGGCGCTGGCCCGCTGGCGCACCGACGTCCCGGACAACCTGCGCCGCCGCCGGATCAAGACCCAGGTGGTGATGCTGCGCCGGGTCACCGTCGCGGCGATCGTCATCCTCGCGGCCGGCGTCATGCTGATGACCTTCCCGGACATCCGGGCCCTGGGCGCCAGCGTGCTCGCCTCGGCCGGCCTGATCAGCGTCATCGCGGCGCTGGCCGCGCAGAGCACGCTCGGCAACGTCTTCGCCGGGCTGCAGCTCGCGTTCAGCGACGCGATCCGGGTCGACGACGTGGTCGTCGTCGAGGCCGAGTGGGGGCGGATCGAGGAGATCACGCTGACCTACGTGGCGGTGCAGATCTGGGACGACCGGCGGCTGATCCTGCCCACCTCGTACTTCACCACCAAGCCGTTCCAGAACTGGACCCGCAACACCTCGGCGGTGCTCGGCACCGCGGAGATCGACGTGGACTGGTCCACCCCGATCGAGCCGCTGCGCGCCGAGCTGCGCCGGGTCTGTGAGGGCTCCGAGCTCTGGGACAAGCGGGTCTGCGTGCTGCAGGTGACCGAGGCGACCGGCGGGATGATCCGGCTGCGGGCCCTGGTCAGCGCGGCCGACGCGGGCGCGCTGTGGGACCTGCGCTGCCTGGCCCGCGAGCGCCTGGTCGGCTGGATGTGGGAGCACCAGCGCGGCACCCTGCCCCGGGTGCGCGCCCAGCTGGACGACGAGGACCGGGTGGCGCCGTCTCGTCCGGCCCGCGCACCGGAGGACTCCCCGGAGGACGCCCGGGTGTTCAGCGGCGGCGACGACGGCGAGTCCCGGGGCGCGGCGTTCGGCGGCGTGGACGGGCACGCTCCGGCGTCCGCCGCGCGGTGAACGGCACGCAGGATTGAGCAGTGACTGATCAGGGCATACACCGGGCACACAGCGAAAGGGGGAACGATGGCCGACGTACTGAACGGCAGGCCTCGACCGATAGCCGAGCAGTCCACCGCGGAACTGGTGCAACGCGCCAGTGAGCAGCTCAGCAAACTGGTCCGGGACGAATTGACCCTGGCCAAGGCCGAGCTCTCGGAAAAGGGCAAGCACGCCGGGATCGGCGCGGGCCTGTTCGGCGGCGCGGGCCTCTTCGCCGGCTACGGCGTCGGTGCCCTGATCGCTACCTCGATCATCGCGCTGAACCTGGTCTGGGACCTCTGGCTGGCGGCCCTGGTGGTCACCGTGACGATCTTCGTGATCGCCGGTGTGCTGGCCCTGGTCGGCCGCTCGCAGTTCAAGCGGGCGGTCCCGGCCGAGCCTCAGGCTGCGATCGCGGGCCTCAAGGCCGACGTCGACGAGGTCAAGCACGCAGTCAAGGAGCGTAGCCAGGCATGAGTGAGAAGAACGGCGCGGCACCGGCCAAGCCGGACCTGGTCGCGCTCCGCGAGGAGATCAAGCAGACCCGGGCCGAGCTGGGCCAGACGGTGCAGGCCCTGGCCGCTCGCGCGGACGTCAAGGCGCGGGCGAAGGACCAGGTCGAGCTGACCAAGCAGCGGGTCCGGGATCAGGCCGCGCTGGCCACCGGCCGGCTGCGCGCGGTGGCCGGGCAGGCCACCGCCACGGTGAAGGACGCCGCCGGGCAGGCCACGGCGAGTGTCAAGGACGCGGCCGGGCAGACCGCCGCGGTGTCCGGGGAGCTGGCGCACGACGCCGGTGTCCGGGCGCGGACCAGTCCGATCCCGCCCGCGCTGATCGTGGCCGGGCTGGCCGCCGTGGTCGGGATCATTTTGATCGTACGGGGGAGGCGCTGATGGCGGGCAAGCTGGAGAAGGTGGCGCTCAAGCCGGTGAACGTGGTGCTCGGCATTGCGGCCGGCGCCATCGCCGGAGCGCTCTTCAAGCAGGTGTGGAAGCTCGCGTCCGGTGACGACAACGCGCCGGACGCCGGCGACGAGGACCGGAGCTGGGGCGAGGTGCTCGCCGCGGCGGCGATCCAGGGCGCGATCTTCGCCGTGGTGAAGGCGGCCGTCCACCGTGGTGGTGCGACCGGGGCCCGCCGGGTGACCGGTCACTGGCCCGGTTGAGCCGGTCCGATCGCCGCTAGATCATCTGCGGCGGTATAGACAGGAGTCTTGACGGCTCCCCACTTCGTAACCGCGAAGTGGGGAGCCTTTTCCATATCCGCCATGCTTTATTGGATTCCTTCGAGGGGCAGCTTTGCGGCCCGTTTTTCGGGTACAGTGTGGCCAGTTTTTGCGTACGTGGTTCGCTGCTTCCGCCAGGGGGCGCGGCACCGGCCCGATCCCGGGAGGGCCACCAGGTGTCGCAACGCCGGACGGACGGGACGTCCTCTGAAAGGGCCGCCTCGAGGTGCCGCTGCTCGAAAACGGTCATCGGCCCCGCGCTCCGCTGCCGCGTAGGGCGGGCCGGCATTTTCAGAAGGAGAGTTCAGCATGGCGCAAGGAACCGTGAAGTGGTTCAACGCAGACAAGGGCTTCGGCTTCATCACCGTCGATGGCGGGGGTGCTGACGTGTTCGTCCACTTCTCGGCCATCCAGACGAGCGGCTACCGCTCTCTGGAGGAGAACCAGCGGGTGGAGTTCGAGATCGCCCAGGGCCAGAAGGGCCCTCAGGCGGAGCAGGTCCGCCCGCTCTGAGACCAATCCGCCGGCCGCGAGGCCGGCACGCTGACCGCCTGGCGGAGGTCGGCCTGACCGTGGCCCCGCACCCTCGACGAGGGTTGCGGGGCCGCTTTTGGTTGCCCCCGGTCAACCCGGGTCAGGCGGTCGGGCGGGCGCTCTCGCGCCGCCGTTTGCCGATCACCACGAGCACCAGACCGGCCAGGGCCAGCGCGCCGCCGGCGGCGGCCCACGCGGGCTGATCGCTCATCAGCTCGTTCTCGAACAGGTTCAGACCCTGCAGGATCCACACCGTGCCCAGTACCAGGCCGAGCAGACCGAACGACATCATCAGCCAGCCGTGCAACCGGGGGACCTCAGCCGGGGATTCGCTTTCATTGTTCACCATTTGTCGTGCACCTGGGGGCGAATCAGCTCATCGTAGACCGCGGTGATCAATTCCCGGGTTTCCGGCGAAAGCGGCGACAGTTCGGCGGCGTGCGCGTTGGCGCGCGCTTGGTCGGGATTACGCGCACCCGGGATCACCACGGTGACCGCCGGCTGATCGATGATCCAGCGCAGTGCGAATTGCGCCATCGTGGCGCCCGCCGGAACGGCCGGACGCAGCCGGCGAACCGCCTCCAGGCCGGTCGAGAAGTCCACACCGGAGAACGTCTCGCCGACGTCGAAGGACTCGCCGTGCCGGTTGTAGTTGCGGTGGTCGTCGGCGGCGAACGCGGTGTTCTCGTCGTACCGCCCGGAGAGCAGGCCGCTGGCGAGCGGGACCCGGGCGATGATACCCACGCCGGCCTCGGCCGCGGCCGGGAGCACCCGCTCGAGGGGCTTGAGGCGGAACGCGTTCAGGATGATCTGGACGCTGGCCACGCCGGGACGGGCGATCGCGGTGAGTGCCTCGTCGACCTTCTCGACGCTCACGCCGTACGCGGCGATCCGCTTTTCCTGGACCAGCGTGTCCAGGCCGTCGAAGACCTCGTCGCTGCTGAACACCGCGGTCGGCGGGCAGTGCAGCTGCACCAGGTCGAGAGTGTCCACCCCGAGGTTGGCGCGGGAGCGGTCGGTCCAGGCCCGGAAGTTGTCCAGGTGATAGTTCGCCGGCTCCTGGGGGAGCCGCCGGCCCATCTTGGTGGCGACCGTGAGACCCGGCTTGTCCTTGACGAACGAGCCGACGATCTGCTCGCTGCGGCCGTCGCCGTACACGTCGGCGGTGTCGATGAAGGTGACCCCGGCGTCGACCGCGGCCTGCAGGGTGGCGTGCGCGTCGGCCTCGCTGACGTCGCCCCAGTCGGCGCCGAGCTGCCAGGCGCCCAGGCCGATCACCGAGGCGTCGCGACCGATCCGGCGAAAGCTTCGATTTTCCACGTGGAGACCCTACCGCCTGCCTGCTAGGGTCAAACAAAACGTACGTACGGTTTGCACAGGAGGCCGCCATGTGGGACCCGACCGTCTACCGCCGCTTCGGCAACGAGCGCTCCCGCCCGTTCGCCGACCTGGTCGCCCGGATCGGCGCGACCGGGCCGCGGGCGGTGACCGACCTGGGCTGCGGCCCCGGTGAGCTGACCCGGACCCTGGCCGAGCGCTGGCCGCAGGCCCGGGTGACCGGGATCGACTCCTCGCCCGAGATGATCGAGAAGGCGGCCGCCGAGCCCGGTGGCGTGGACTTCCGGCTCGGTGACATCGCCGGCTGGCGTCCCGGCCCGGACACCGACGTGGTGGTCACCAATGCCGCGCTCCAGTGGGTGCCCGGCCACCAGCAGATGCTCGCCCGCTGGGTGACCGAGCTGCCGTCCGGCGCCTGGCTGGCCGTGCAGGTGCCGGGCAACTTCGGCGCGCCCTCGCACCGGCTGCTGCGCGCCGTCGCCGAGGAGTTCGGGGTGGCCGGTGTGCTGCGCGAGTCGCCGGTGGACGACCCGGCCGACTACGCCGACCTGCTGGCCGGTGCCGGTCCCGGCGCCACGGTCGACGCCTGGGAGACCACGTACCTGCACCTGCTGCCCGACGACGGCGCGGAGCACCCGGTGCTGCGCTGGATGGAGGGCACCGCGCTGCGACCGGTCCGGGCGGCGCTGACCGAGCCGGCCTGGGCCGACTTCCGCACCGCGCTGCGCGGGCGGCTGGCACCGGCGTATCCGGTGCGACACGGCCGCGTGGCGTTTCCGTTCCGCCGTATCTTCGTGGTGGCTTCTATTTAGGGGGAACCACTTGACGGATCTGACGTCGTTCATCGCCGGCCTGCCGAAGGCCGAGTTGCACGTGCACCACGTGGGCTCGGCCTCCCCGCGGATCGTGGCCGAGCTGGCCGCCCGGCACGAGGGCAGCTCGCCGGTGCCGACCGACCCGGCGGCGCTCGAGAAGTATTTCGAGTTCCACGACTTCGCGCACTTCATCGAGGTCTACCTGAGCGTGGTCGACCTGATCCGGGACGCCGAGGACATCCGCCTGCTGACCTACGAGATCGCCCGGGAGCTCAGCCGCCAGCAGGTGCGGTACGCGGAGCTGACCGTCACGCCGTACTCCAGCGTGCGGCGGGGCATCCCGGCGCCGGCGTTCTGCGAGGCGATCGAGGACGCCCGAGCCGGCGCCCGCCGCGACTTCGGCCTGGAGCTGGCGTGGTGCTTCGACATCCCGGGCGAGGCCGGGCTGCCGTCGGCCGAGGAGACGCTCCGGATCGCCCTCGAGGAGCGGCCGGACGGGCTGGTCAGTTTCGGACTCGGCGGGCCCGAGATCGGGGTGCCGCGACCGCAGTTCAAGCCGTACTTCGACAAGGCGCGGGCGGCCGGGCTGCACAGCGTGCCGCACGCAGGGGAGACCACCGGCCCGGAGACGATCTGGGACGCCATCCGGGAGCTGGGCGCCGAACGGATCGGGCACGGCATCGCGGCCGCGCAGGACGAGCGGCTGATGGCCTACCTGGCCGAGCACCAGATCCCGCTGGAGGTCTGCCCGACCTCCAACCTGCGTACCCGAGCGGTCGCCGACCTGGCCGAGCACCCGATCGGGCGGCTCGTCGCGGCCGGCGTGCCGATCAGCGTGAACTCGGACGACCCGCCGATGTTCGGCACCACGCTGGAGCAGGAGTACGCGGTCGCCGCCGGCCTGCTCGGCCTGGACACGGCCGGCGTGGCCGAGCTGGCCCGGGACGCCGTCCGGCACAGCTTCCGATCCGACGCCGGCAAGGCCGAGCTGCTCGCCGAGATCGACGCGTACCACGAGAACTACGGGTAGAGCGGCTCCTGCAGGCAGGCCAGGATCACCACCGTACCGACGGTGAGAATGGCCAGCCAGCGCACCATCCGACGCCGGTTGAACCGGGCCGGATCCTCCTCCGGCTCGGTCTCCGGCCTACTCAGCAGATCAGGCATCGTCTTCTTCTCTCCTCGTCGATGAACGGCGTCAGGCCGGCGCCGCGGTCCAGCTCTGGTGCCGCTGCCCGGTGTCCGGCTCGAGAGCCAGCACCCGGTGCCAGCCGTACCGCTGGCTGCCGACGCCGATGGTGAGGTCGCCGGTCTCGGTACGCAGGGTGAAGCCGTAGTCGGACGCCTGCAGCCGCCAGTGGCTGCCGCCGGCGCTGGCACAGTCACCCTGCACCAGTGGCGCGCCGGCCACCGGAGTGCCACCCAGCGGCATCAGGCACTTGCCGCTGGCCCGGGAGACCAGCGTGTAACTACCGGCCGCGCCGGCCGGGACGAGCTGCCACTGCTGCTGGTTGCCGCCGTCGGCCGGACCCAGCGTGGCCGGGGTGCCGTCGGCGGCGCGGGCCGCGTAGAGCTCGGCGGCGCCACCGGTGAGCGAGTTCGTCAGCACGAACCACGAGTTCTCCACCGGGCGGGCCGCCGGAGCGGTCCGCGCCGAGCCGGTCGCGTGGTAGCCGAGCGTCGCGCTCTTGATCTCCACACGGTACGTGGCGTCCGGCTTCAGGCCGATCAGCCGCGCCCGGGTCGCCTTGGTGGTGGCCACCGGCTTGCCGTCCACCGAGACCTCGTACTTCGCGTCGTCGGACGCGGCGCTCCAGGTCAGCCGGACCGACAGGCTGGTGGCGTCGCGGATCTCCAGCGCCGCCTGCACGCCGTCGCCGCCGGTCGGCGGCTGCGGTGCGCCGGCGTCCTGGTCGCCGGAGCCGTTCTCGGTGCGGGGCTGATAGGCGGCCGGCTCGGTGACCAGCGGCGACGGCGAGCCGGAGCTGGCGCCGGGCAGCGGATCGGCCGGCGCCGAGGTGCTCGGCGCGGTGCTGGGCAGGGCCGGGGCGTCGCCGCTGCCGTCCTGAGCCTCGGCGCTCGGTGCCGGCGTCCCGCCGGCCGCAGCCGGGTCGGGCTGGGCCGGGTCACCGGCCGCCGCGGGGTCGACGCTCTCACCCGGTGCGGGTTGCACCGCGCCCGGGACGTCCGGGATGTCGTCGCCACCGTCCGAGCGCAGCAGGAAGTCGCTGAGTGCGACGTTCCAGTTCTGGTCCAGGTAGCTGCCCGGCTTCGGGTTGGTGTTGAAGTAGTCGTCGTGGCCGCAGTCCAGGCGCACCTCGTGCGTCTTCGGGCAGGACTGCCGGACCGGCCGCCCGGACCGGTCCGGGCCGCAGAGCAGGTCGTAGTCGTCCAGGCAGCCGCCCGCGCCGGTGCCGTTCGGCGCGCCGTTGAGCACCGCGCCGAGCGCGTGGGTCAGCTCGCGAGCCGCCACCGCCGAGCTCCAGCAGCCGGAGTCGACCCGGGAGTAGGACGGGCCGCCGTTGTTGCGGTTGGTCCGCCCCGGGCGCTTGTCGTCGACGTAGGTGGCGATGCCGCAGTAGACGTTCGCGTCGGCGAACATCAGGTACTTGCGGTCGGTGCGGTTGTACCCGAGAGCGCCGAGCGCCTTGACGGTGCCGGTGAACGAATCGAGCGACCCGGGCGGCAGCTCCACCTCGGCGACCGCGACCGTGCACTCCGGCGTCGTCACGTACCGCACGTGCCGGGAGCCGCCGGTCTCACCCGCGCTGGCGTCGAAGATCGCGTCGACGCCGCCGGCCCAGGTGCGGAACGAGTTGACGAACGTGTTGTAGCGGGTGGCGGTGCCGGCCGCGTACAGATAGAGCATCTGCACCCGGCGGCCGCTCTGCCCGTCGCTCTCGCAGGCCACTCCGTCGCGGCCGAGCACGAAGTCGGCGTTGCCGGGCGCCGGGTCCGGGATCAGCGCCGGCGCCTCCGGGGTCAGCGCGCTGCCGCCCAGGTCGCGGGCGATCTCGGCGTCCGGCGGGACGACCACCGGCTGGACCACCCGGACGGTGCCGGGCAGCTTGGTGGCGGCGGTGACCGGTGCGACGTCCTTACGGACGGACAGGCCGGTGGGTGCCGCGTCCGGACCGTGCGTGCAGGTCTCGTCGAGCACCACGTACGACCCGGAGCACAGCGCGTCGGCCGCCACCGGCTTCAGCCCGTCGTAGACCAGGCCCTCGTCGGGGGCGTCCTTGGGCAGCGCGGTGAGCTGGAACGCGCCCGGGTCCGGAGCGGACGAGTGGCCGATCACGCTGGGCCCGACCACGCCACCGACCCCGAGCAGGGCGATGCCGAGCGCCACCGGAAGCATTCGGCTGGTTGCTGAGCGTGACTTCCGCGGCTTGTCGGTCTCGGCGCGGCGCCGCCCCTCGGGCGACCCACGGAACGCTGACCGGCGATGCGCGGGCAAAGCGTCTCCTCGTCGTGCGGTAACGCGTCGAGCGGGGACGCGGTGGGAGGGGGCCATGGGGTGCCCGCCCCCCACCACGCGGTGACTCCGCCGGCCGCGGCGATGGGGACGTGCTGCGGTGAGCGGCTCGGGGAGCCGGATGGGATCGGAGGGAACACTGCCAGGCCGGAAGAGCCAGGGGAACACTCTTAAAACAGATCTAAGCAACTCTTGTTCCGTCTGGGGGAGGAGTCCGTCAGGGGGCTTGCGCTAACTACGTTTGCTGTCCTCGGCGGCGGCCGGACTCCCGGTCACGTGTCAACCGGCCCCGTCCGACCAGGCCGAACCGGTTCGCCGCCTTGGGGGCGGCCTCCGCGTCGGCGATCAGCATCACCACGCTGGCCCCGCCCATCGCGGCGCGGTCCAGGCTGACCGACCCGCCGGTGGACTGGGTCAGCCGATGGGCGATGTTCAGGCCCAGGCCGGTCGAGCCCTGCTGGCTCTGACCCCGGCGCAGCGCCTGCTCCGGGTCCGGGATGCCCGGTCCGGCGTCGTCGACCCGCAGCGCCACCCAGCCGTCCCGGCGCGACAGCGCCACCTCGAACGACGTGCCCTGCGGGGTGTACCGGAACACGTTGCCGAGCACCGCGTCCAGCGCGGCGGCCAGCTCGGCCCGGGGCACCGGCACCGGGATGCGCATCTGCGCGCCGACCACACGGTACTGCCGGTCCTGGTCGCCGGCCAGCGCCGACCAGAAGGTCATGCGTTCCCGGACCACCTCGCTGGCGTCGCACAGGCCCTCCTCGGGGGTGGCCGCCACCTGCGCGGCGACCGCTTGCCGGGTGGTGTTGATCAGCTGGTTGACCTCGTCGTCGAGGGACGCGATGGCCTGCCGGATGCGCCGGATACCCCGCCGCCGGTCCACCTCGGCCGCGGAGAGGTCGATGATCTGGGTGTCGTCCGGGTCGAGCGCCTCGGCGTCCAGGCGCAGCGCGGTCAGCGGGGTGCGCAGCCGGTGTGACAGGTCGGCGACGAACTCCCGCTCGTCGGTGCGCGCCGAGACCAGCCGGTCGGCCATCCGGTTGAACGCGTACCCGGCCTCGGCCAGCTCGCGCGGGCCGGACGGCTGGATGCGGACGCCGAGGTCGCCGTCGCCGACCGCGAGCGCCGCGGCGACCAGGTTGTTGGCCGAGTCGACAGCGCCCCGGGCCAGCCGGTCGACCACTATCACCGAGCCGCCGACGAGCACTATCGCCAGCCCGAGCAGCAGCCACCAGTCGCGGGCGGTGTTCTCGCCCAGCGCGGAGTCCGGCACGAACGCCTCGATCACGTAGGACTTGCCGCCCGCGGTGACCGGCTGCAGGCGCGCCACACCGCCGGGGACGTCGACGACGCTCGCCTCGGTCGCGGTCGCGGCCAGGTCGACCTGCCGGCCGGACACCCGTCCGCCGTCACCGGGCGCCAGGCCCGGGGTGTGCACGACGACGTCACCGGCCGCGGCGACCGCGGCGGCGACACCCTTCTGCCCGGCGCCGGCGACGATCGCGCCGGCCACCGTGGAGGTGGACCGGGTCGCGTCGGCCAGGGCCTGCTCCCGATGGTCGGAGCGCAGCCCCCAGCCCAGCGGGACGAGGAAGACCAGCGCGGCGACCGCGGTGGTGGCGGCGGTCGTGTACGCCAGCCGCAACCTCAGTCCGGCGCCACCAACCGGAATCCGACCCCCCGCACGGTGCGCAGGTAGCGGGGCTTCGCCGCGGACTCGCCCAGTTTCCGGCGGAGCCAGTACAAATGCACGTCGATGGTCTGGTCCTCGCCGACCGACGGCTGTCGCCATACCTCCTCCAACAGCTCACGACGGGAAACCACTCGGCCCGGACGGGCGGCGAGGTACGCCAGCAGGTCGAACTCCTTGCGGGTCAGCGCCAGCGTCTGGTCGCCGAGCACCGCGCTCCGCTCGCCGATGTCCACCCGCAGCTCGCCGACCTCGTGCACGGCGGGCTGGGCGGCGCGGCTGGCGCGGCCGACCCGGCGCAGCACCGTGGAGATCCGGGCGTCCAGATGGGCGCCGGTGAACGGCTTGACCATGTAGTCGTCGGCGCCGGCCCGGAGCAGCCGCACGACGGTCTGCTCGTCGTCGCGCGCGGTGGCGATGATGATCGGCACGTCGGTGATCCCGCGCAGCATCCGCAGCGCGTCCGACCCGTCCAGGTCGGGCAGCCCGAGATCGAGGACCACCAGGTCGGGCGTCTCCGCGGCGACCCGGCGGAGCGCCTCGAGCGCGGTGCCGACGGCGTGCACGGCATGCCCCCGGTCGGCGAGCGAACGAAGCATGGCGCCACGCACGACATGATCGTCTTCGACGAGCAATACCGTGGCCATGCGAAGACCGTACTGGCTCCGACGGGCGAAACCTAAAGGGTCATGGAACGAGATGCTTTGATGACAGTCAGTGATGGAATACGATCCGAAGTACCGATGTCATTCACTCTTTTTCCCCGTACGCGCCGGGACTTGGCGCTGGACAGCCTGGCCGGCCTCAGCGTCGGCGACGCCCTCGGAGCGCAGTACTTCGTGCCCGGAAATCATCCCGCCGACCTGCTCGACGCCCGGACACCCGACCCGCCCTGGGACTGGACCGACGACACCGAGCAGGCGTGCTGCCTGGTCGCGACGCTCGGTGACGGCGACTTCGACCGGGACGGGTTCGCCGACCTGCTCGGCCGCCGCTTCGAGCCCTACCGCGGGTACGGCCCCGGCGCGGTGGTGATGCTGCGCCAGATCCGCGAGGGCCTGCCCTGGCCGATCGCGGCGGCCGCGGCCTTCGACGGACAGGGTTCCTGCGGCAACGGCGCGGCGATGCGGGCCGCCCCGCTGGGCGCCTGGCACGCCGACTCGCTGGCCCGGGCCGCGGCGCAGGGCAGCCGGGCCGCCGAGGTGACCCACGCGCACCCGGAGGGCATCGCCGGCGGGGTCGCGGTGACCGTGGCCGCGGCGTTCGCGGCGGCCGCCCGGCTCAACGGCCACCGGCCCGACCCGGGGCGCACACTGCTGGCCGCGGCGGCGCACACCGCGCCGAGCGTGGTCCGGGACGGGCTGACCACGGCGGCGGCCTGGCGCGGCGGCGTCCAGGAGGCGGCCGAACGGCTGGGCAACGGCGGGCAGGCGACCGCGCAGGACACCGTGCCGTTCGCGCTCTGGGTCGCCGACCGTTATCTGGACGACTTCCCGGCGGCCGTGGCGGCGTGCGTGGTGGCCGGCGGGGACGTGGACACCACCGCGGCGATCGCCGGGGGAGTGGTGGCGGCGTACACCGGGACCGCCGGGATCCCCGGCGCGTGGCTGGCCGGGCGCGAGCCGCTACCGGCGTGGCTGGCCGCCGAGAGCAGTGACTGAATCACCGGCGGATAGCATCAGGACGCCTACATCACCTTCTGAATGGAGATCACCGTGTCTGCACCCCGTACGCCCGCGGCGGCCGACCCCCTAGTCGTCCCGGCCGGGACGACGGCGGCCGACGCGGTGGCCGCCGCCGGGCTCCCGGTGCACGGTCCGAGGGCGGTCGTCGTGGTGCGCGACGCCGACGGCCGGCTGCGTGACCTGACCTGGACGCCGGACGCCGACGCCGCGGTCACCCCGGTCGGTATCGACGAGCCGGACGGCCTCGACGTGCTGCGCCACTCGGCCGCGCACGTGCTGGCCCAGGCCGTGCAGGACATCTTCCCGGCCGCCAAGCTCGGCATCGGCCCGCCGATCCGGGACGGTTTCTACTACGACTTCGACGTCGAGAAGCCGTTCCAGCCGGAGGACCTGACGAAGCTCGAGAAGCGGATGCAGGAGATCGTCAAGGCCGGTCAGACGTTCCGCCGCCGGGAGTACTCCTCCCTCGACGAGGCCAAGGCCGAGCTGCACGCCGAGCCGTTCAAGCTCGAGCTGGTCGACATCAAGGGGTCAGATGTCGCAGTCGACGAGTCCGATGTCTCTGTTGAGGTCGGTGCGGGCGAGCTGACCCACTACGACAACATCGACAAGGACGGCAACCGGGTCTGGGGCGACCTGTGCCGCGGGCCGCACCTGCCGTCGACGCGGCTGATCCCGGCGTTCAAGCTGATGCGCTCGGCCGCCGCGTACTGGCGGGGCAGCGAGAAGAACCCGCAGCTGCAGCGGGTCTACGGCACGGCGTGGCCGTCGCGGGACGAGCTCAAGGCGTACCTGAACCGTCTTGCCGAAGCCGAGCGCCGCGACCACCGCAAGCTGGGCAGCGAACTGGACCTGTTCTCCTTCCCCGATGAAATCGGGTCGGGCCTCGTGGTCTTCCACCCGAAGGGTGGGGTGATCAAGCGGGAGATGGAGGACTACGTCCGGGCCCGCCACATCGAGGAGGGCTTCCAGTACGTCGGTACCCCGCACATCAGCAAGGAGAACCTCTTCCAGACGTCGGGACACCTGCCCTACTACAAGGACACGATGTTCCCGCCGATGGAGCTCGAGGGGGCGAACTACTACCTCAAGGCGATGAACTGCCCGATGCACAACCTGATCTTCAGGTCGCGCGGGCGGTCCTACCGTGAGCTGCCGATGCGCCTGTTCGAGTTCGGCACGGTCTACCGCTACGAGAAGTCCGGCGTGGTGCACGGCCTGACCCGGGTGCGCGGCCTGACCCAGGACGACTCGCACTCCTACGTCACCGCCGAGCAGGCGCCCGGCGAGATCAAGCACCTGCTGAACTTCGTGCGCTCGCTGCTCGACGACTTCGGCCTGGACGACTACTACCTCGAGCTGTCGACCCGGGACCCGAAGAGCGACAAGTTCATCGGTACGGACGAGCAGTGGGAGACGGCCACCAAGGTCCTCGAGGACGTGGCGACCGAGTCCGGCCTCGAGCTGGTGCTCGACCCGGGTGGCGCGGCGTTCTACGGCCCGAAGATCAGCGTCCAGGCGAAGGACGCGATCGGCCGCACCTGGCAGATGTCGACGATCCAGTACGACTTCAACATGCCGTCCCGGTTCGGTCTGGAGTTCCAGGCCGCCGACGGCACCCGGCAGGAGCCGGTGATGATCCACTCGGCGAAGTTCGGCTCGCTGGAGCGGTTCTTCGGCGTGCTGGTCGAGCACTACGCCGGCGCGTTCCCGGCCTGGCTGGCGCCGGTGCAGGTGGTCGGCATCCCGATCCGTGACGACCACGCCGACTACCTGGCCTCGTTCATCGAGAAGCTCAAGGCGGCGGGGATCCGGGCCGAGGTCGACTACTCCAGCGACCGGATGCAGAAGAAGATCCGTACCGCGCAGCAGCAGAAGATCCCGTTCATGGCGATCGCCGGCGACGACGACGTCAACGGCGGCACCGTGTCGTTCCGCTACCGGGACGGCTCGCAGCGCAACGGCGTCTCGCTCGACGAGGCCGTCGCGCACGTGGCCGAGATCGTTCGCTCCCGAGTTAACACCGGGCCGTCCGCGGTCTGATCTCAGCTCCGCCTCCCGCCGACCGACGTAACGGCGGTAGAGCCTCCGCATTTCGCGGTGGCGGTGCCTCCGCTTCGGGCGGCGGCGGGAGACGGGGTTTGCATGCAGTTCCGGACGCCGAGGCTGGCGCTGGCCGGGTACGCCCTGGCCGCCGTCTGTTTCGTGCTGCACGCGGTCGGCGTCGGAACCCTGGTCACGCTCCCTCTGGCGGTGGCGCTGACCACCCTGGTGGTGGTGCACCAGATCATCGGGCTGCGGGACAACCAGCGGCTGCTGCAACAGGTCGACGTGGGCATGATCGCCCTGCGCCAGGCGATGGTCCGGGAACACGTGCTCAGCGACCTGGGCACCGCGATGCTCGGCAGCACCGAGGTCGCCGAGGTGCACCGGCTGGCCGCGGACGCGGCGGTCGCGCTGCTCGACGGCTGTGCCAACCCCCGGGTGGTGATCCGGGACCCGGACGGGACCGTCGTGCACACCACCGGGCCGGACCTCCCGGAGAGCCGGCCACCGGCGGTGCTGGCGCTGCTCAGCGGGGACCGTGCGTTCGGGTCGATCGGTGTGACCACCGACGACGAGCTGCCCGACGAGCTGGTCAAGTCGCTGGAGACGCTGCGTACCCAGGTGTCGCTGGCCCTGGCCGGGGTGGCGTTGACCGCCGAGCTGACCCGCCGGGCGATGTACGACATGCTCACCGAGCTGGGCAACCGGGCGCTGCTGCGGGACCGGCTCACCGGTGCGCTGGCCCGGTCCCGCCGGACCCAGCGGCCGGTCGGGGTGCTGCTGCTCGACCTGAACGGCTTCAAGGCGGTCAACGACACGTTCGGCCACGACGCCGGGGACACCCTGCTCAAGGAGGTGGCCGACCGGCTGCGGACGTGTGTGCGCACCGAGGACACCGTGGCCCGGCTCGGCGGCGACGAGTTCGTGGTGGTCACCGAGGACCTGCGCGAGCCCGGTGACGTGCTGGTGATCGCCGAACGGATCATCGAGGCGCTCAACGAGCCGGTGACCGTACGGGGGAACACCCTGCGCACCCCGGCCAGCATCGGCATCACCCTCTCCGTACCGGGCAGCGGGACCGACGACGTGCTGCGCGAGGCGGACACCGCGATGTACGTGGCCAAGCGCCAGGGCGGCGGCCGCTACCACGTGCACGCGCTGGCGGAGATCTCATGAGGTACCGGCTGCTGCAGATCCCGGTCGTGATCGGGATCCTGCTGCTGGTGGCCGACCTCGGCGGCTGGACGTTGCAGGTCACCGGCTACCGGGTCAGCGCACCGCTGCTCTCCGCCGCCGCGGCCGCGCTGTGCTGGCGGGCGGCCCGCCGCACCCGGCTGTCCGGCGCCCGGCGGTACTCCACGCTCACCGCGCTGGGCTGGACGGTGATGACCGCGGCCACCGGCTGGGCGCTGGGCTACATGCTGGTCACCGGCGACCACCGGTACCCGTCGCCGAGCCCGGTGGTCTGGCTCGGCGACATCACCGTGATGCTGCTCGTGCTGGCCGGCCTGCTGACCGTGCCGATCCGCGCGCGCTGGTCGGCGAGCAACGCCCGGCTGGCCCTGGACGTGGCGATCGTGCAGGTCGCCGGGATGCTCTTCGTCTGGTACTTCCTGATCTACCCGCACCTGCTCGGCCACGGCGGCCTCGTGCCGGCCCTGGTCATGGTCAAGACGTGCGGCGTGCTCGTCGTGCTCTTCGCCATCGCCCGCCTGGTGCTCGGCGGCCCGGTCCAGGTGGGCCGGCGCTCGCTGCTCTGGTCCGGCCTGGCCGCCGGCTGCAACGTGGTGGTCCCGGTCTGCCAGCGGGTGCTGGCCGAGGACGAGCAGCACTGGACGCTGGCCGTCTGGATGCTGTTCGCCGGGCTGATCATCGCGGCCGGTGCGGCGCAGCTGCGGACGGTGGCCGCCGAGGGCGTCGCGGCGCCCGAGGAGGCGACCGGGCACCGGCCGACCAGCCTGGTGCCCTACCTGGCGATCACCGCGGCCTGCGCGCTGCTGATCGGGGCCCTGCTCGGCGGCCTGTCCGGGCGGTCCTGGCCGGTGGTCGCCGGCTCGATCCTGCTCACCGGGCTGGTCGTGCTGCGGCAGGTGATCGGGCTGCGGGACAACACCCGGCTGCTGGTCCGGGTGGACGCCAGCCTGAGCGCGCTGCGCCAGGCGATGACCCGTGAGCAGATCCTCAACGACCTCGGCACCGGGCTGCTCACCACGAACGACGCGGCGCAGGTGCAGCGGCTGGCGGCGAGCGCCGCGGCGGCGCTGGTCGCGGACTGCCCGGGCGGGCGGGCCGTGATCGTCAGCGTGACACCCGGCGAACCGGACCACTGGACCGTGCTGCACGCCGCCGGTGACGGCGCCGCGACGGTGGCCGGGTTCCGGCTGCCCAGCGACGCGGTGCCGCGCCCGCTGCTGGCCCGGCTGGCGAGCGGTGAGGTGATCTCCGGGACCACGCTCGGCGCGCTCGGGGTGGTCGGGCTGGACACCCTCGGCGACCGGCCGATCCTGCTGCTGCCGCTGCTCAACGGCGGCCGGTTCTTCGGCACCCTGCAGGTCGGCGCGGAGCGGGAACTGCCCGCCGACGTGATCAAGTCCCTGCAGACGCTGCGCACCCAGGTGTCGCTGGCGCTGGACAGCGTGGCGCTGACCGCCGAGCTGACCCGGCGCGCGATGCACGACATGCTCACCGGGCTGGGCAACCGGGCGCTGCTCTGGGACCGGCTGACCGCGTCGCTGGCCCGGGCCCGGCGTACCGACCGGCGGATCGGGGTGCTGCTGCTGGACCTGAACGGGTTCAAGCCGGTGAACGACACGTACGGGCACGACGTCGGTGACGCGGTGCTGCAGATCGTGGCGGACCGGCTGCGGACGTGTGTCCGGACCGAGGACACGGTGGCCCGGCTGGGCGGCGACGAGTTCGTCATCCTGGCCGAGGACCTGAACGAGCCGGCCGGCGCGCTGGTGATCGCCGGGCGGGTGGTCCGGGCGCTGAACCTGCCGATGACGGTGGCCGGGCACGTGGTGCGTACCCCGGCGAGCATCGGGATCGCGCTGTCCGGGCCCGGGCAGGGCGCCGACGACGTGCTGCGGGACGCGGACACCGCGATGTACGTGGCCAAGCGGAACGGCGGCGGCCGCTATCACGTGCACGCGGATGCGGAGAGCGCCACCGCATAGGATGCGATCGTGGATGCGACGGGTGAGCCGGACGGCCTGGAACGGCTCTGGACTCCGCACCGGATGGCGTACGTCACCGGCGAACAGAAGCCGCCGGGCTGCCCGTTCTGCCTGGCGCCGGCGGTGCCCGAGCCGGACACCCTGCTGGTGGCGCGCGGTGAGCTGGTCTTCGCGGTGCTGAACCTGTACCCGTACAACCCCGGTCACCTGATGGTCTGCCCGTACCGGCACGTGGCGGACTACACCGACCTCACCGACGCCGAGACGGCCGAGGTGGCCGCGTTCACCCGCACGGCGATGCGGGTGATCCGGACGGTGAGCCGCCCGCACGGCTTCAACCTGGGCATGAACCAGGGCTCGGTGGCCGGCGCCGGGATCGCCGCCCACCTGCACCAGCACGTGGTGCCGAGGTGGGGCGGCGACGCCAACTTCATGCCGGTGATCGGTCAGACCAAGATCCTGCCGCAGCTGCTCGCCGACACCCGGCTGATGCTGGCGAAGGCGTGGCCGGCTCCCTGACCGCGGCGGTTCCCTACCGGGCGTGCTCCTTGGTGACCACGTCGGCCAGGTGCGGGGGCATCGGCTCGTGCCGGACGTACGACCGGGAGAACGTGCCCGACCCGGAGGACAGGGCGCGCAGCTCCACCGCGTACCGGACGAGCTCCGCCGCCGGGACCTCGGCCCGGACCAGGCTGTGCCCGCCGTCGTCCTCGGTGTCCGTGCCCAGTGGCCGGCCACGGCGGCCGGAGAGATCGCTCATCACCGCGCCGACGTAGGTGTCCGGCACCCGCACCAGCACCTCGTCCACCGGCTCCAGCAGCGTCACCTGGCCGGCCGCGGCGGCCTCGCGCAGGGCCAGCGCCCCGGCGGTCTGGAACGCCGCGTCCGAGGAGTCCACGCTGTGCGACTTGCCGTCGAAGAGGGTGACCCGCAGGTCGACCACCGGGTATCCGGCGACGATGCCCTTCTCCAGCTGGGCGCGGACCCCCTTCTCCACCGACGGGATGTAGTTGTGCGGCACCGCGCCGCCGACCACCCGGTCGACGAACTCGAAGCCGGCGCCGCGGGGGAGCGGCTCCACCTCGATGTCGCAGACCGCGTACTGGCCATGGCCGCCGGACTGCTTGACGTGCCGGCCGTGCCCCTTGGCCGGGCCGCCGAACGTCTCCCGCAGCGCCACCTTCACCGGCTCGGTGTCCAGCTCGACACCGCCGGCCCGGAGCCGCTCCAGCACCACGTCGGCGTGCGACTCGCCCATCGTCCAGAGCACCTGCTGGTGGGTCTCCGGGTTGCGCTCCAGGCGCAGCGTCGGGTCGCCGGCCACCAGCCGGGCCAGGTTCTTGGCCAGCGAGTCCTCGTCCGAGCGGGTCTTGGCGACCACCGCGATCGGCAGCAGCGGCTCGGGCATCGACCACGGCGTCATCAGCATCGGGTCGTCCTTGCCGGAGAGCGTGTCACCGGTCTCGGCGCTGCCCGACTTGGTGATCGCGCAGAGGTCGCCGGCGATCGCGTACGGCACCTCGCGCAGCTGCGCGCCCAGCGGGGCGTAGACGTGCGCGACCCGCTCGTCGGCGTCGTGGTCCGGGTGCCCGCGCCCGGTCAGGCCGTGCCCGGAGACGTGCAGCACCTGGTCGGGGCGCAGCGTGCCGGAGAAGACCCGGACCAGCGAGACCCGGCCGACGTGCCGGTCGATCGTGGTGCGCACCACCTCGGCCACCAGCGGGCCGTCCGGGTCGCAGGTCAGCGGGGAGCGCGGCGAGCCGTCCACGCCGGTGACCACCGGCAGGTCGTGCTCCAGCGGCGACGGCGCGGCGTCGACCAGGCCGTCGAGCAGCGCGTCCAGCCCGACGCCGGTGCCCGCGCAGACCGGGATGACCGGGTGGAAGTTGCCCTGGGCGACCGCCTGGTGCAGGTCGGGCAGCAGCGCCGCGGTGTCGATCAGCTCACCGGCGATGTACCGGTCCATCAGGGTCTCGTCCTCGCTCTCCGCGATGATCCCCTCGATGAGCGTGTTGCGGTCGTCGGCGATCGGGTTCAGGTGCTCCGGCTCGGCCTCGCCGATCCGCGGCGGGTAGCCCTGCGAGTAGTCGAGCACCCGCAGCGTGACCAGGCCGATCAGGCCGACCACCGACTGGCCGTCGTCGCCGAGCATGGGTTGGTAGGTCGGCAGCACGTTCTCGCCGAACGCCTCCTGGCAGTCCTGCAGCGCCGCCTCGTAGTCGGCGCGCGGGTGGTCCAGCCGGGTGATCGCGACGGCGCGCGGCATGCCGACCGCGGCACATTCCTCCCAGAGGGTGACGGTCGACTCGTCGACACCGTCCACCGCCGAGACCACGAACAGCGCCGCGTCCGCCGCGCGCAGCCCGGCCCGCAGCTCACCGACGAAGTCGGCGTACCCCGGTGCGTCCAATAGGTTGATCTTCACGTCCCGGTGCACGAGCGGGGCGCAGGCCAGCGCCACCGAGCGTTGCTGCCGGACCGCGGCCGGGTCGTGATCGGTGACCGTGGTGCCGTCCGTCACGCTGCCGGTGCGCGGGATCGTGCCGGTGGCGGCGAGCAGCGCCTCCACCAAGGTCGTCTTCCCGGCGCCGGAGTGACCCACCAGCACCACGTTGCGAACTCTGCCGGGCTCTGTCACCACCGGCGCGACGGCGCCGGCGAGTCCCTTCTCCGAAGTCTTCTGCGCCATGCCGAGCGCTCCTGTCGTATCCGCTTGATGTATCCGTGGGGTGACGCGGCTGTGGATAAAATTCGACACCCGGGCCGTCCCCGGCCGCAAGGACCGGCGGACACCAGATCGTGCCGGATGGTGACGATCCGGCTAACCGGGGGGCGAGCCGTACCGCCACCAGGCCCGCGCCGTTATGGTGGGACGGCCATGGCAAAGATCGTTCAAGTAACGGCCCGTGCCGTCGTCTCGTACGGCGTCAACCCGGTCGCACGTTTCCTGCTCAGAATCGGCGTCACACCCAACGCCGTCACAATCGCGGGCACCGTCGGTGTGCTCATCGGTTCATATTTCGGTGCGCAAGGGCATCTCCTGGCCGGCACCGTGATCGTAACCGCCTGTGCCCTCACCGACGCGCTCGACGGCACGATGGCCCGGATGCGAGGCGGAACCGGGAAGTTCGGCGCGCTCCTCGACTCGTCGATGGACCGGCTCGCGGACGGGGCGGTCTTCGGTGCCGTCGCGTACTACCTGGCCGGGCAGGGCAATCCGTACGGTGGCCTGATCGCCGCCCTGATCAGCCTGGTCGCCGGTCAGGTCGTGTCGTACGTCAAGGCCCGGGCGCAGAGCCTCGGCCTGAACGCCGACGTGGGCATCGCCGAGCGCCTGGAACGCCTGCTCATCGTGGGTGTCGGCGGCCTGCTCGGCGCGGCCGGCCTCGAGTGGGGCCTGCCCGCCGCGCTGTGGGTGCTCGCCGCGCTCTCCCTGATCACGGTGTTCCAGCGGCTGATCCACTCGGCGCGGACCGAGCCCGCCGCATGAAGGACCGCCTGATCGCTCTCGGTTACACGGCCGGGTGGCGGGTGGTGCGCGCCCTGCCGCTGCCGGTCGCCCGCAAGCTGTTCACCGCGGCCGCCGACCGGGCCTACCGGGGCGGTGGCCCCGGCACCCAGCGCCTGCGCCGCAACCTGCAGCAGGTGGCCGGCCCGGACATGCCGGACACCCTGGTCCGGGACGGTCTCCGGTCGTACGCCCGGTACTGGATGGAGGCGTTCCGCCTGCCGTCGCAGTCCCGGGCGCAGAACGCCGCCGGGTTCTTCATGCAGACCGACTCGTACGAAGAAATGAAGAAGTTGATCGCCGAGGGCAACGGGCTGATCCTGGCGTTGCCGCACGTTGCGAACTGGGACGCGGCCGCGGCCTGGGTGGTCTCCCACGACTGGCCCATGATCACGGTCGCCGAGCGGCTCAAGCCGGAGTCGCTCTACAAGCAGTTCCTGGAGTACCGGGAGAGCCTGGGCATGCGGGTGCTGCCGCTGACCGGCGGTGAGCGCTCGCCGCTCGACGAGCTCGGCGACCACCTGAAGCAGGGCTGGGTGGTCCCGCTGCTGGCCGACCGGGACCTGTCCCGCAACGGCGTCGAGGTGCAGTTCTTCGGCGGGCGCACCCGGATGCCGGCCGGTCCGGCGATCCTCGCGCTGCGCACCGGAGCGCCGATGTTCACCGTCGACATGTGGTATTCGGAGCACCGGGTCGAGGCCCGGCTCCGGAAGATCACCCCACCGGAGGACGGCCCGCTCGACGAGCGGGTCAAACGCACCACCCAGCTGATGGCCGACGCGTTCGCCCTCGGCATCGCCGAGCACCCGCAGGACTGGCACATGCTCCAGAAGCTCTGGATCTAGGAGGTCGGCCGTGCGGATCGGGATCGTCTCGCCCTACTCGTTCGACGTCCCCGGCGGTGTGCAGAACCACATCATGGACCTGGCCGAGGCGCTGATCGATTCCGGTAACCACGTCAGCGTGCTGGCACCCGCCGACGAGGACGCCGAACTGCCGCACTACCTGGTGCCGGCCGGGCGGGCGCTGCCACTGCCGTACAACGGGTCGGTCGCCCGGATCGCCTTCGGGCCGGTCTCCACCGCCCGGGTGCGCCGCTGGCTGGCCCGCGGCGAGTTCGACGTGCTGCACGTGCACGAGCCGCTCACCCCCAGCCTGTCGCTGCTCGCGGTGCTCTCCGCGCGCGGCCCGGTGGTGGCCACCTTCCACACCGCGATGACCCGCTCCCGGGCCCTCGCCGTCGCGCAGAACTTCCTGCAGCCGGTGATGGAGAAGATCACCGCACGGATCGCGGTCAGCGAACTGGCCCGCAAGGTGCAGGTGGAGCACCTCGGTGGCGGCGCCGTGGAGATCCCCAACGGGGTCGCGGTGCGCAAGTTCGCCACCGCGCCCGCTCTGCCGGGCTGGCCCGGGGAGGGCGGTGCGATCGGTTTCCTCGGCCGTTTCACCGAGCCTCGCAAGGGGTTCCCGCTTCTTCGTACGGCGTTCGTCGCGCTGGCCGCCGAGCGACCCGGCCTGCGTCTGCTGGTGGCCGGCCCCGGCGACCGGGACGAGCTCTTCGAGGACATCCCGGCCGAGTTCCACTCCCGGGTCGAGTTCCTCGGGCTGGTCAGCGAGCCGGACAAGGCCCGGATGCTGCGCAGCGTCGACGTCTACGTGGCGCCGAACACCGGCGGCGAGAGCTTCGGCATGATCCTCACCGAGGCGATGGCGGCCGGCGCGGCGATCGCGGCCAGCGACCTCGACGCGTTCCGTCGGGTATTGGACGGTGGCCGGGCCGGCGCGCTCTTCCCGAACGGCGACGCGACAGCGCTCACCGAACTGCTCGGCGACCTCCTCGACAACCCCGCCCGACGGGCTGACCTGGCCTCCTGCGCCCGGCAGACGGTCGGAGCGTTCGACTGGCCGAGTGTGGCCGCCCGGGTGCTCGAGGTCTACACCACGGCGATCGAGGCCACCGACGGGCGCGTTTTCGACGACAACGGGGCCTGATCCGTCCGGGGCAGGTAACGGTCGGACACATTCCGGCACTACGATGCCCCGCATGTGGTGGGTGGTGGGTGCCGTCGTGCTGGCCGCGATCTTCTCGGCGTACCTCGGTTGGACCGCCCAGCGGGTCGAGCGGGTGCACGCCCGCGCCCAGTCGGCGGAACGCGCCCTCGACGCCCACCTGCTGCGCCGCGCCGCGGCCGCCGCGGTGGTCGCCGAGCAGAGCGACGCGATCGAGCTGTACGCCGCCGCGCGGCTGGCCCTGGACGCCGAGCCGGACGAGCGGGAGTCCGCCGAGAACGACCTGACCCGGCAGCTGCACGGGATCGTGCTGAACCCGGCCGACCCGGCGGCACGCACCCTGATCGGCAGCAGCCGGCGGGTGGTGCTGGCCCGGCAGGTGCACACCGACCTGGTCCGGGACGCGCTCACCGCGCGGCGCCGCAAACTGGTGCGGGTGCTGCGGCTGCCCGGGCGCTACCCGATGCCGCGGTACTTCGACATCGTCGAGCCGATCATGCCGGCCCTGCCGATGCCGGTCCCGGTCCCAGCCGTTCCTCCGGAGACCCCGCTCCCCGTCCTTTGACGAAAAAGGGCCGCCCAGCCGGGCGGCCCTTTTCCACGAGATGACTACCAGCCACGCTCGGCGAGCCGGTGCGGCTGCGGGATCTCCTCGACGTTGATCCCGACCATGGCCTCGCCCAGCCCCCGCGACACCTTGGCGATCACGTCCGGGTCGTCGTGGAACGTGGTCGCCTTGACGATCGCCTCGGCGCGCTGTGCCGGGTTGCCGGACTTGAAGATGCCCGAGCCGACGAACACGCCCTCGGCGCCGAGCTGCATCATCATGGCCGCGTCGGCCGGCGTGGCGATGCCACCCGCGGTGAACAGCACGACCGGCAGCTTGCCCGCCTCGGCGACCTCCTTGACCAGCTCGTACGGCGCCTGCAGCTCCTTCGCGGCGACGTACAGCTCGTCCTCCGGCAGGGTCTGCAACCGGCGGATCTCCGCGCGGATCTTGCGCATGTGGGTGGTCGCGTTCGAGACGTCGCCGGTGCCGGCCTCGCCCTTCGAACGGATCATCGCGGCGCCCTCGGTGATCCGGCGCAGCGCCTCACCCAGGTTCGTCGCACCACACACGAACGGCGTGGTGAACTGCCACTTGTCGATGTGGTTGGCGAAGTCGGCCGGTGTCAGCACCTCGGACTCGTCGATGTAGTCGACGCCGAGCGACTGCAGCACCTGCGCCTCGACGAAGTGCCCGATCCGGGCCTTGGCCATCACCGGGATCGACACCGTGTTGATGATGGCGTCGATCATGTCGGGGTCCGACATCCGCGACACGCCACCCTGGGCCCGGATGTCAGCCGGCACCCGCTCCAGCGCCATCACGGCCACCGCGCCGGCGTCCTCAGCGATCTTCGCCTGCTCGGAGTTGACGACGTCCATGATCACGCCGCCCTTGAGCATCTCCGCCATGCCGCGCTTGACGCGAGCGGTCCCGACGGCGGGCTGGTTCTCAGACATACGACTCCTCGTGCGGGGTTGTTAGGGCGATCCTACGAAGCTGTTACCGGACCCCTCGATAGCCAATCGACCCCATGGTGGCCTGCATTAGCCGCCAACCCCGCCCCGCCAGGCCGCTTCCCCCTCCGGCCGCAGCGCGCCTCCCTGCCCCGGCTGGCGCTCAGGGGTGTCTCCGGGGCATTGAGGCACCCCTCAGCACCAGCCGGGGTCCGCCGCCGGCCGGCGGCGGTGGAGCCGGGGGTGACCACGGTGCGCGGGGGGCGCGCGGGGCGTTTTAGAGTTGTCGGCGTGAACATCGGAGTGCTGGCCCTGCAGGGCGACGTGCGCGAACACCTGTCCGCCCTGGCCGAGTCGGACGTGCTGGCGCGGCCCATCCGGCGGCCCGAGGAACTCGCCGACGTCGACGCGCTGGTGATCCCCGGCGGTGAGTCCACCACGATGAGCAACCTGGCGATCAGTTTCGGCCTGCTCGACCCGATCCGGAAGCGGATCGCGGACGGCATGCCGGTCTACGGCTCCTGCGCCGGCATGATCATGCTGGCCACCACGGTCCTGGACGGCCGTCCCGACCAGGAGTCCTTCCAGGGGATCGAGATGACCGTCCGGCGCAACGCGTTCGGCCGGCAGATCGCCTCGTTCGAGGCGGACGTGGAGATCGAGGGCATCGCCGGCGGCGATTTCCACGCTGTCTTCATCCGCGCGCCGTGGGTCGAACAGGTCGGACCCGACGTGCGGGTGCTGGGGCGCGTTGATAGTGGTGACACCGCCGGTAGGATTGTCGCCGTTCGGCAGGGCAACCTGCTCGCCACGGCTTTCCACCCGGAGCTGACCGGCGACCTTCGCGTCCACCGGTACTTCGTCGAGATGGTCCGCCAGGCCGCACCCGCACGGTAGACACGGAGGTTACGCATGTCCGGCCACTCCAAATGGGCGACGACCAAGCACAAGAAGGCGGTCGTCGACGCCAAGCGCGGCAAGATGTTCGCCAAGCTCATCAAGAACATCGAGGTCGCGGCCCGGACCGGCGGCGGCGACCCGTCCGGTAACCCCACGCTCTACGACGCCATCCAGAAGGCGAAGAAGAGCTCGGTCCCCAACGACAACATCAACAACGCGGTCAAGCGCGGTTCCGGCCTGGAAGGCGGCGGCGCCGACTGGCAGACGATCATGTATGAGGGGTACGGCCCGAACGGCGTGGCCCTGCTGATCGAGTGCCTCACCGACAACCGCAACCGCGCGGCCACCGAGGTGCGCACCGCGCTGACCCGCAACGGCGGCACGTTCGCCGACGCCGGTTCGGTGTCGTACCTGTTCAACCGCAAGGGCCAGGTGATCATCCCGAAGGCCGAGCTGAGCGAGGACGACGTGATGCTCGCCGTCCTGGAGGCCGGCGCCGAGGAGATCAACGACCTGGGCGACTCGTTCGAGGTGGTCAGCGAGCCGACCGACCTGATCGCGGTCCGCAACGCCCTGCAGGCCGCCGGCATCGAGTACGACTCGGCCGAGTCCCCGCTGGTCCCCACGATGACGGTGGAGCTGGACGAGGAACCGGCGCGCAAGACGTTCAAGCTGATCGACGCGCTCGACGACTGCGACGACGTCCAGAACGTCTACGCCAACTTCGACATCTCCGACGAGGTAATGGCACTCATCGACGCGTAATCAGCGGCCGGACGGGCCGGTTCCCGCGCATTCGACAGGTGCTTTCGCCTCTGGCCGAATGAATGCGCGGGAACCGGCCCGTCCGCATTCGCGGGCTGCCGGTCAGAGGCCGGGGCCGGCGAGCCAGGACATGTATTGGACCATCGTCGTGATCAGGATGACGCTGCCGATGATGAGGCGGGCGACGCGGCGGTTCTGGGACTGGCGCCAGGCGTGCATCCAGGCGACTCCGGCGTCGGCGAGAGTGCGCAGGCCCGCTCTGGCCGTACCCTCGATGACTGCGGCCTTGCGCAGAGCGATGCTGGCGGCCGGACCGCTCACCGGGACCGGCGATCCTTCCGGGGTGCGCAGCACGCGGACCTCGACCTCGTAGATCTGGTCGTCCCGCCAGGCAGCGGTCCGTTTCAGCAGGCGTCTGCGCAGGTAGAGCCCGGGTGCGTCGGAGTGGGTGAGGCGGCCCCACCAGCACAGCCGGCGCCAGTGGGCGGCCAGGTCGACCAGCAGGTCCTGATAGATCTCCTGACCCACCGGGTCGCCGCCGACCAGGCGCACGGCCTCATACCGCAGCTCACGCTCGTGTGCCGCGATCACATCGACGAACTCTGGCGGTGGATCGTCCTCCATCGGCGGTATGAGGTACACGGCTACCTCCCACCCCATCGTCGAGGCGTGTCGGCGGCGGGCGCAAGAGGGCGGGGTACTAGGGTGTCGAACACACGTACGTGAGGGGAGGGCCGCGGTGCGCGTGCTCGGCATCGACCCGGGTCTCACCCGGTGCGGCGTCGGTGTGGTCGAGGGAGTGCCCGGTCGTCCCGGTAAGTTGATCGGGTACTTCGTGGTTCGCACCGACACCGATGCCGACATCGCGCATCGGCTGCTGCATCTGGATCGTGGGTTGACCGATCTGGTGGCCGAACACAAGCCCGACGCGGTCGCCGTGGAGCGGGTGTTCGCCCAGCACAACGTGCAGACGGTGATCGGCACCGCGCAGGCCAGCGGCGTCGCCGTGCTGGCCGGCGCCCGGGCCGGGCTGCCCGTCGAGATGTATACGCCGAGCGAGGTGAAGGCGGCCGTGACCGGCTCCGGCACCGCGGGCAAGGCCCAGGTGACCGCGATGGTGACCCGCCTGCTGCAGCTCGACGCCCCGCCCAAACCGGCCGACGCGGCGGACGCCCTCGCGCTGGCCATCTGCCACATCTGGCGCGGCGGAACCCGCGCGAAGATCCAAGCCGCGGCGCTCGCCGCCGCCCGCAGGAGCACTCGATGATCGCCAGCGTGCGCGGCGTGGTCGCCGCGATCCTTCATGACAGTGCCGTGGTCGAGGTGGGCGGTGTCGGCATGCGGGTGTTCTGCACGCCGAACACGCTCGCCGGGCTGCGCACCGGCGCCGAGGCCCGGTTCGCCACCACGCTGATCGTCCGCGAGGACTCGCTCACCCTGTTCGGCTTCGCCGACGAGGACGAGCGGCAACTGTTCGACCTGCTGCTGACGGCGAACGGGGTGGGTCCGCGGACCGCGCAGGCGGTCCTCGCGGTGCACCAGCCGGACGCGGTCCGGCGGGCGATCGCCGGTGGCGACCTGGCCGCCCTGACCAAGGTGCCGGGCATCGGCAAGCGCGGTGCCGAGAAGCTGGTCGTCGAGCTCAAGGACAAGATCGGCCCGATCGGCCTGCTCGACGGCGGGTCGGCCGGCGTGCTCGCCGGGGCCTGGCAGGAGCAGGTCCGGCAGGGCGTGCTCGCGCTCGGCTGGTCCGCCGCCCAGGCCGACCAGGCGGTGGCTGCGGTCTCCGAGACCATCGACGGCGAGGTCCCGTCGGTGCCGATCCTGCTCCGCCAGGCGATCCGGCTGCTCGGGAAGACTCGATGACCGAGGAGTTCGGCGACGACGACCCCGACCTGGTCTCCGCGCTGGCCGGCGACGAGGAACTGGACGCCGAGGCGAGCGTCCGGCCGAAACGGCTTGCCGACTTCATCGCGCAGCACCGGGTCCGTGACCAGCTGGAACTGCTGCTCAAGGGCGCGATGGGCCGGGGCACCCCGCCCGACCACATCCTGCTGTCCGGCCCGCCCGGGCTGGGCAAGACCACGCTGGCCAACATCGTGGCGGCCGAGTTGGGCGCCGGGATCCGGACCACCAGCGGCCCGGTGATCGAGCGGTCCGGCGACCTGGCCGCGATCCTGACCGGCCTGGCGCCGGGCGACGTGCTGTTCATCGACGAGATCCACCGGATCGCCAAGCCGGCCGAGGAGCTGCTCTACAGCGCCATGGAGGACTTCCGGGTCGACGTGGTGGTGGGCAAGGGTCCCGGCGCCACCGCGATCCCGCTGGACGTGGAGCCGTTCACCCTGGTCGGCGCGACCACCCGGGCGGGTCTGCTGAGCGGGCCGATGCGCGACCGGTTCGGTTTCGTCGCGCACCTCGACTTCTACTCACCCGCCGACCTCGACTCTCTGCTGCACCGTTCGGCCCGGATCCTCGGGGTGCCGATCACCGCGGACGGCGCGGCCGAGATCGCCGGGCGCTCCCGGGGCACCCCGCGCATCGCGAACCGGTTGCTGCGCCGGGTCCGTGACTTCGCCGAGGTCCGGGCCGACGGCATCGTCACCGAGGCGGTGGCCCGGGCCGCCCTCAAGGTGTACGACGTGGACGCGCTCGGACTGGACCGTCTCGACCGCGCGGTGCTGCGCGCGCTGATCGAGTCGTTCAAGGGCGGGCCGGTCGGGCTCTCCACCCTGGCCGTGGCGGTCGGTGAGCAGTCCGACACGGTGGAGGAGGTGTGTGAGCCGTTCCTGGTCCGGGCCGGTCTGCTGGCGCGTACCCCGCGCGGCCGGGTGGCCACCGAGGCGGGCTGGGCGCACCTGGGTCACACTCCGCCTCAAGACGGCAGGTCCGGGGTCTTTCAGGGTGACCTGTTCGCACGAGATACATAAATATCCCTCGTGATGTGAACGTGACGTGTGCCGCATTCGTAGTCTCCAGGTTGACCGATTAGACTCGCCTCCGCTTCAACCCGGATGTTTTGACGCCTCGGACCGCCTCTACAGCGGTGCCGGAGGCCTACGGAAGGCTGTTTGTCGTGCCCCTGTACCTGGCCGAGTCCGCCAGCGGGAATCCCCTTGGCCTGTTCCTGCCCTTCATTCTGATCATCGGCGTGATGTATTTCCTGATGATCCGGCCGCAGCAGAAGAAGCGGCGTGAAGCGATGGAGATGCAGAACAAGATCGGACCCGGCGACGAGATCGTCACCATCGGCGGCCTGCACGGCACCGTGGTCGGTGTGGCGGACGACGTGGTGACCCTGGAGATCGCGCCGGACGTTCAGGTCCGGTTCGCTCGCCCGGCGATCGCGCGGGTGCTCACCCGCGCCGACGAGCCGGTCGCCGAGGAGTCGGTCACCGACGAGTCGGAGGCCGAGGAGCCGGTGGTCGCCGAGCCTTCCGTCGAGGAGCCGGTGAACCCGGTCGTCGACGTCCGTAAGAAGGACTGACAGGACGTTCTTCCGGACCGGCCCGCGGCCTCCCAGCCGGCGGGTCCGGTCCGTCCCGGCCGCCGTTTCGACCGTCGACGGCCGGCCATCGATCGACAGTGCCGCGCGGATCGCGCGGCCGGAACACAGGGAGACCTAACGCCGTGGCACGACCACCACAGGGACAGATGCATCCTGGACGCCAACTCGGCGTGCTCGGCTTGATCTTCGTCGTCCTGTATCTCATGGTCTTCTTCGCTGGTGACGCCAGTGGCAGCTTCACCAACCGCCTCAAGCCGAAACTGGGTCTCGACCTGGTCGGCGGCACGCAGGCGACGTACATCGCGACGCAGGCCGGCGGGACGCCGACCAAGGAAGCGATGGAGCAGGCCCGGACGATCATCTCGAATCGGGTGAACGCCCTCGGCGTCTCCGAGGCCGAAGTGGTCATCCAGGGCAACAACACCATCGTGGTCTCCCTGGCGGGCAAGGCCGACGACCAGCTCAAGGACCTCGCGCAGGCCGCCAACATGCGGTTCCGGCTGCTCACCGGCACGACCATGGACGTGTCCGCGGCGGCGCTGAACCCGGCCGCGCCGAGCCCGAGCGCGTCCGGTGCCCCGGCACCGTCCGGCTCGGTGAAGCCGAGTGGCGCGGCCACCCCGAAGACCAGCGGCAGCGCGCCGGCGGTCAAGCCCAGCGTGTCGTCCGGCACCGGTGGCCAGGGCGGTGGCGAGGCGGTGCCGAGCGCCACCCCGTCGGCCCCGTCCGCGGCGCCGTCCGCGACGGCCGAGGCCCCGGCGGCCACGCCGACCGCGTCGTCCACCCCGGCTCCGGTCGCGGCGAACGTGCAGGCGCAGCGCAAGGCGATCGAGCAGAAGGTCGGCGCCAAGCTCTGGGCGCAGGCCGAGGCGCTGAAGGCGCCGGTGGACCTGTCCACCGACCCGAAGGCCGGCCTGGTCTACAAGCCGTTCGCCCAGCTGACCCCGGCCGAGATCGCCGCGCTCAGCCCGGCGATGCAGTTCAACATCCCGACGATCGGCTGCGAGCAGCTGAACAAGCGGCCGAACGGCTCGATCGACGACCCGGCCTCGCCGGTGGTGGCGTGCTACGAGGGCCAGGCCAAGGTCACGCTCGACCAGGCCAAGGTCACCGGTAACGACATCGACAGCGCGAGCCCGCAGCTCGACTCGCAGACCGGCCAGTGGGTCGTCTCGCTCAACTTCAAGAGCGACGGCCAGAAGAAGTGGGCCGACCTGACCCGGGTGGCGTTCAACGCGACCTCGGCCGACCCCTGCTTCACCGCGGTGCAGAGCCTCTACGGCACCGACACCGAGCACTGCGCCGTCGCCGTCGTGCTGGACAAGGAGATCCTGTCCGCGCCGCAGATCCAGGGCGTGCTGACCGGCTCCTCGCAGATCACCGGCAGCTTCGACGGGGTCACCTCCAAGCAGCTCGCCGACCAGCTGAAGTTCGGCGCCATCCCGGTCACCTTCACGGCCGGCCCGATGCAGACCGTCTCCGCGACGCTGGGCATCCAGCAGCTCGAGGCCGGCCTGATCGCCGCCGCGATCGGCATGGCCCTGGTGGCGGTGTACGCGTTCTTCTACTACCGGCTGCTCGGCTCGGTCATCTTCCTGAGCCTGCTGCTCTCCGGCCTGCTCACCTTCGGCGCGCTGGTCTTCCTCGGCCGGACCATGGGCTACACGCTGACGCTGGCCGGTATCGCCGGCTTCATCGTGTCACTAGGCGTCGCGGCCGACTCGTTCGTGATCTATTTCGAACGATTGAAGGACGAGATCCACGAGGGCCGGTCACCTCGCAGCGCGGTGCCGCGGGCGTGGCACCGGGCCCGCCGGACGATCATCTCGGCGAACACCATCACCATCATGTGTGCGGTGGTGTTGTATGTGGTGTCGATCGGCGCGGTGCAGGGCTTCGCGTTCGCGATGGGTCTCTCCACCGTGCTGGACCTTCTCGTGGTGTTCCTCTTCCGGCACCCGATCATGACCATGTTCGCCAGCACCAAGGCGTTCATGTCGCCGCGGGTCAGTGGTCTCGGCCGCGTCCTGCGCCGCACCCCGACCGAGGAGCCCGGCTCCTCGCGTGTGAAGGAGGCCTGACATGGCCGGTTCCGGTCTCGCGAATCGCCTTTACCAGGGCGAAGCGAACATCAACATCGTCGGCCGCCGGAAGATGTGGTTCACGGTCGCCGCGGCGCTGATCCTCGTCGCGATCGGCAGCTTCGTGATCCGTGGCTTCGAGCTCGGCATCGAGTTCGCCGGTGGCACCTCGTTCAGCGTCCCGGCCTCCGCCGACGGCAAGACGCTGACCCAGGACCGGGTCCACGACGCGGTGGAGAAGGCCGTGGTCGCGGCCAACCCCGAGGCCGCCGTGCTCAACGCGCAGCAGGTCGGCGACGGCGCCAAGGCCAGCTACACGGTGCGCGCCTCGGCGCTCTCCGCGGCCGAGGTTGAGCAGGCCAAGACCGCGCTGGTCACCGACCTCGGCGTGAAGGCCGAGGAGGTCTCGGACAGCCAGGTCTCGGCGGCCTGGGGTGGCGCGGTCACGAAGCAGGCGCTCATCGGTCTGATCGTGTTCCTGGTGCTGGTGGTCGGGTACCTGATCGTCCGGTTCGAGTGGCGGATGGCGGTGGCCGCGCTGGCCTCGCTCATCCTCGACCTGGTGCTCACCGCGGGCGTGTACTCGATCGTCGGCTTCGAGGTGACGCCGTCCACGGTGATCGGCTTCCTGACGATTCTGGGTTATTCGCTGTACGACGTGGTGGTGGTGTTCGACAAGGTGCAGGAGAACACCCGCGGGATCACCGCGGGCAGCACCCGGACGTACTCCGAGGCGACCAACCTGGCGGTCAACCAGACGCTGATGCGGTCGCTGAACACCGGTCTGGTGGCGTTGCTGCCGGTCGGTGGCCTGCTCTTCATCGGTGCCGGCCTGCTCGGCGCGGGCACCCTGAAGGACCTGGGCCTGGTGCTCTTCGTCGGCATGGGCTTCGGGGTCATCTCCTCGATCCTGTTCGCCGCGCCGGTGCTGAGCGCGCTGAAGGACCAGGACCCGAAGATCAAGGCGCACAACGCCCGGGTGCTGACCCGCCGCGCGAACCGCTCCGACGACGTGGCCCGCGGCGACCGTGGCCGGCCGGCCAACGCCACCGACGCGGACGTGCAGCCGGTCATGGCGGGTGGCTCCGCCCCCCGCCCGGGCGCCCGTCCGGCGACCCGCCGGGGCACCAACAACAACCGGCCGGGCGGCAAGCGCTGACCTGGCACGGCACTTCTGGACGGCCCGTCACCGCACCTGCGGTGGCGGGCCGTTCCGCTGTCATTAGGCTGTCGCGGTGACTAGCGAGAATCCTTCAGTGACCGGTGACAGCGGTGCCGAGCTGGCCGCCCTGGTCGCGGGCGCCAGCGTCGACGTGCCGGACTTCCCCCAGCCGGGTGTGGTGTTCAAGGACCTGATGCCGCTGTTCGCCGACGGCGCGGTGTTCCGTCAGGTGATCGACGGGATCGTCGCGCACCACGGCGCCGGCTCGTTCGACGTGGTGGCCGGCGTCGAGGCGCGCGGGTTCGTGGTGGCGGCCGCGATCGCGTACGCCACCGGTGCCGGGGTGGTGCCGATCCGCAAGGCCGGCAAGCTGCCGCGCAAGGTCCTGTCCGCCTCGTACGCGCTGGAATACGGCGAGGCCACCATCGAGGTGCACGAGGACGCGTTCATCGCCGGACAGCGGGTCTTGGTGGTCGACGACGTGCTCGCCACCGGTGGCACCGCGGCTGCCGCGATGGATCTGGTGGAGCGGGCCGGCGGCACGGTCAGCGGCTTCTCGGTGCTGCTGGAGCTGGGTTTCCTGCCCGGCCGGGAGAAGCTGAGCCCGCGTACGGTGCACGCCCTGCTGACCGTTTGATCCGACTTCGATGTCCGTCGCCCGGCTGGTCCCGGCCGAATCAGAGGTTCGGCCGGGCCAATCGCCATCGCGGTGCGGGTAGGATGGGCGTTCCAGAGGGGCACCCCTGGGAGAAATCGGCTTCGGCGGGCTGCACGCTCCGGCGAGGTATTCGCGAAGGTGAGAGGGAGGCCGGTGTCCAGCGACGTCGTCCCTCCGGCGGAGGGCACGGTGCAACCGACCCAGAACTCGCGGACCGGCTCGGGTGACTCCACGCCCGGCGACGAGGCTCGCGCGGACGAGAAGGCCACTGCCGACGGGGTGACACCCGCGGTGGGTCCCCGCTCCGCGGCCCCCGCCGGTGAAGTCGAGCTTGCTCAGCCACTCACACCGACCGGTGAGACGGTCGGTTTCGGATTCGCCAGCGCGCCCACCGGGCGGCGGGTCCGGGCCCGTCTGGCCCGGTTCAACGCGCCGTGGCAGAACACCCAGATCAGTGAGGTGCTCGAGCCGCTGATCGCCACGCACCGGGCGAGCCACCCCAAGGGTGACGTGCGCCAGCTGCAGAAGGCGTTCGACGTCGCGGCCCGCTGGCACTCCGGTCAGTACCGGAAATCCGGCGATCCGTACATCACGCACCCGCTCGCGGTCGCGACCATCCTGGCCAACCTCGGCATGGACACCACGACGCTGGTGGCCGCGCTGCTGCACGACACGATCGAGGACACCGACTACGGCCTCGAGCAGATGCGCACCGACTTCGGCGCCGAGGTGGCGCTGCTGGTCGACGGCGTCACCAAGCTCGACCGGGTGAAACTCGGCGACGCGGCGAAAGCCGAGACGATCCGCAAGATGGTCGTCGCGATGGCCAAGGACCCGCGGGTCCTGGTGATCAAGCTGGCCGACCGGCTGCACAACATGCGGACCCTGACCTTCCTGCCCCGCCCCAAGCAGGAGCAGAAGGCGAAGGAGACGCTGGAGATCCTGGCCCCGCTGGCCCACCGGCTGGGTATGAACACGATCAAGTGGGAGCTCGAGGACCTGGCCTTCGGCACGCTCTTCCCGAAGCGGTTCGAGGAGATCAACCGCCTGATCGGGGAGCACCAGCCGCAGCGCGAGGCGCTGTTGCGCCAGGTGACCAACCGGGTCAGCCTCGACCTCAAGTCGGCGAAGATCAAGGCCGAGACCACCGGCCGTCCCAAGCACCTGTACTCGATCTATCAGAAGATGATCGTCCGGGGCCGGGACTTCAACGACATCTACGACCTGGTCGGCGTGCGCATCCTGGTCGACACGGTCCGCGACTGCTACGCCGCGCTGGGTGTGATCCACGCGAACTGGCAGCCGGTGCCGGGCCGGTTCAAGGACTACATCGCGATGCCGAAGTTCAACATGTACCAGTCGTTGCACACGACGGTGATCGGCCCGACCGGCAAGCCGGTCGAGATGCAGATCCGGACGTTCGCGATGCACCGGACCGCCGAGTTCGGCATCGCCGCGCACTGGAAGTACAAGGAGCAGAAGGGCGCGACGATCGTCGGCCCGCCGGCGCACATCGACGAGATGACCTGGCTGCGGCAGCTGCTCGACTGGCAGCGGGAGGCGAGCGACCCGTCCGAGTTCCTGGACGCGTTGCGCTTCGACCTCTCCAGCCAGGAGGTCTACGTCTTCACGCCGAAGGGCGACGTGATCCCGCTGCCGACCGGTTCGACACCGGTCGACTTCGCCTATGCCGTGCACACCGAGGTCGGGCACAAGTGCATCGGCGCGCGGGTCAACGGCAAGCTGGTGCCGCTGGAGTCGACGCTCTCCAACGGCGACGTGATCGAGATCTTCACGTCCAAGTCCAGCACGGCCGGCCCGACGCAGGACTGGCTCGGCTTCGTGAAGAGCCCCCGGGCCCGGACGAAGATCCGCCAGTTCTTCAACAAGGAACGCCGCGAGGAAGCGATCGAGGTCGGCAAGGACTCGATCGTCAAGGCGATGCGCAAGCAGGGCCTGCCCCTGCAACGCATGCTGACCAGCGACAACCTCAACACCATCGCGCGTGACCTGCACCTGCCCGACGTCGCCTCGCTCTATGCGGCGGTCGGCGAGAGCACCGTCTCGGCACACTCGGTGGTCACCAAACTGGTGGCCGGCTTCGGTGGCGAGGAGGGCGCGGTCGAGGACATCGCCGAGACCGCCGTCGCGACCCGTCCGCCGCGCAACCGCGCCACCGCGCAGGACCCGGGTGTGGTGGTGAAGGGCGTCTCGGACGTCTGGGTGAAACTGGCCCGCTGCTGCACCCCGGTGCCCGGCGACGCGGTGTTCGGTTTTGTCACCCGTTCCGGCGGGGTCAGCGTGCACCGGGAGGACTGCGCCAACTCGCAGGACCTGCGCGATCAGGCGGAACGCGTGGTCGAGGTGAGCTGGAAGCCGACGTCCGCGTCGACGTTCCTGGTCGCCATCCAGGTGGAGGCGCTCGACCGGCACAAGCTGCTGGCCGACGTGACCCGGGTGCTCTCCGAGGAGCGGGTGAACATCCTGTCCGCCACGGTCACCACGACGCGTGATCGGGTGGCGGTCAGCCGGTTCACCTTCGAGATGGCCGACCCGAAACACCTGGGCCACCTGGTGGCAGCGGTGCGGAAGGTCGACGGGGTGTTCGACGCGTACCGGGTGACGTCCGGGGCCTGAGCTTCCGTCGTACCGAAAAAATGTCGTTGATCGCAAAAAGGGCGACCCCCGCCGGGGGCCGCCCTTTTTCGCAGACCTGGGGTCAGGAGACCTTCATGGTCTTGATGTCGAGTTCCTTCTTCGGGTGACCGCCGCCGGCCTGCGACGCGAACGCGCCGTCGTCGCCGGCCTTGACCACCGACTTCACCAGGTCGAGGCCCTTGGTGATGGTGCCGAGCAGCGTGTAGTTCGCACCCAGCGTGGTGTTCTCCGAGCAGATGAAGAACTGGCTGCCGGTGGAACCCGGGTTACCGGTATTGGCCATCGCGATCGAACCCGCGGGGTACGGGTTGGTCGTGTCGGTCGGCAGGTTCTCCTCGGCCATGGTGTAGCTCGGGCCGCCGGTGCCGTCGGTGTCGCGGTAGCCCTTGCCGGTGGCGAACGGGTCGCCGCACTGCAGGACCTTGAAGCTGTCCTCGTTCACCAGGCGGTGGCACTTGGTGTTGTCGAGGAAGTTCTTCGACGCGAGGTACTTGAAGCTGGCGCCGGTGCAAGGCGCCTTCGTCAGGTCGATGGTCGCCTCGATCGCACCGAGGTTGGTGTCGAAGGTCAGCAGGCTGGTGCCGGTGTTCGGCACGGTGGCCGGCGGAGTGCCGACGTCCTTGACCTTGCCACCGCTGGCCTCGGCCGTGGCCGTGTCGACCGGCGTCCAGGTGCAGGCGACCGAACCGGCTGCGACGGTGGCGCTCCCGGAGGACGTCTTCTTGTCGTCCTTCTTCAGGGCACTGACGATCCACACAGCCGCGCCGGCGATCACCACGACGGCGAGAGCCGACCCGATGATCGCCTGCTTGCGACGCCGGCCCCGGGCCGAAGCGGCGCGCTCGGCCATCTCCTTCTCGAGCCGGGCCCGTGCTGCCGCACGCTGCCGGTCCTTGATCGTCGACACGTCGTTCCTCCTGCTGGTCTCTTCCGAACTCACGACTGCACGCTCGCCGAGGGAGCGGCCGTGGAGGCGGCATCCGCGCCGACGGTCAGGGTCTTGATGGTGATCTTCTCCTTGGGTTTGACCTTGTCGCCTGCGTCATCGGTCACCGTCGTGATCTTGCCGATCTTCGCCAGCGTGTCCAGCCCACCGGTGACCTGGCCCACGATGGAGTACGACGCGTCGGTGGTCGGCGCGTAATCCTTGAAGAAGATGAGGAACTGGCTGCCGTTGCTGGCGGCCGGGTTGCCGATCAGCGTCACGGTGCCCTTGGGGTAGAGCACGGGGGCCTTGGCCGGGGCGCTGGCGCTCGCCGCCGGCTCCGGCTGCACCGGAGTGTTCTCGTCGTAGAAGCTGTAGAGCGGGCCGCCGTTGTTGGTGCCGGACGGGTCGCCACAGTGCACCGCACCGATGTCCAGGATCTCGTGGCAGTCGGTGCCGTCGTAGAACTTCTTGCCGGCCAGGTAGCTGAGGCTGGCGGCGCCGCACGGGGCGCTCGCGACATCCAGGCTCGCCGTGATCGGGTCACCCTGGTTGGTGGCGATCGTCAGCGTCTCGGTGCCGGTCTCCGGCAAGTCCTTGGTGGGCGGTGTACCCACGTCCGTCTTGTCGGGGTTGTCATCCTTGGTCAAGGGGGACCAGAGGCAGACGTCCGCGGCCTCGGTGGTGGTCTTCTCGTCGCTGTCGAAAGCGCCACCGATCCACGCGCCACCGACCGCGATGAGCAGAACGGCCAGGCCAGTGCCGACGCCGGCGAGGATCCGGCGGCGACGCCGCTCCCGCACAGCCCGGCGTGCCGATTGGCGATCGAATTTCGCGCGCGCGAGCTTGCGCTGCCGGTCCTTGCTGGGAGCCACTAACGCTGTCCTTCCCTATACATGTCAAGGGGTGCGGCACGCCACACGCCCGCAAGAGTGTACGGGTACCTCCTGAGAAAGTGGTGTGCGGCTGCCCCGCTAGGCTCGTTACGATTCGCACCCGTTTTCATCAAGGTTCGCTGGGTTTCATCAAAGTTCGCTGGGAGGAAGCGCTCGTGCTCGTCACCAGCTTTCCGGCCGAGGCCTTCGGCACCAACTGCTATGTGGTGGCCGCCGGCCCGGGTGAGCAGTGTCTGGTCGTGGACCCGGGTATCGGCGTGCTGGACCAGCTCGACGAGGTGCTGGCGCAGCACCGGCTCTCACCGGCCGCGGTGCTGCTGACGCACGGGCACCTGGACCACACGTTCTCGGTCACGCCGGTCTGCGGGGCGCGCGGCATCACCGCGTACGTGCACCCGGCCGACCTGGAGATGCTCGCCGACCCGGCCAAGGGCCTGAGCATGGACCTGAACGCGCTGTTCGGCGGCCGGCTGCCGTACTCGGAGCCGGAGGACGTCGCCACGCTCGCCGACGGCATGGTGCTCAGCCTCGCCGGTCTGGAGATCACTGTCGACCACACGCCCGGCCATACCGGCGGGTCGGTGATGTTCCGCCTGCCCGGAGCGAACTCCTCCTGGGACGCGGAGGAGCTCTGTCTCTCCGGGGACGTGCTCTTCGCGGGCTCGATCGGACGCACCGACCTGCCGGGTGGCAGCACCCCGACGATGATGGCCAGCCTGCGGGACAAGGTCCTGCCGCTGGCCGACGACACCGTCGTGCTGCCCGGCCACGGACCGGCCACCACCATCGGCCGTGAGCGCGCGTCGAACCCGTACCTGCGGGAACTGATCGCCGCGCCCGGCCGCTTCCTCTGATCGTCTTCAGGAGACACAGTGCCTATTTCCGGCTTCCCTGAGTGGCTGCCGTCCCAGCGCATGATCGAGCAGTACGTGCTGGACAAGATCCGTTCCACCTTCGAGCTGTACGGGTTCGCCCCGCTGGAGACCCGCGCGGTCGAGCCGCTGGACACCCTGCTGTCCAAGGGCGAGACGTCCAAAGAGGTCTATCTGCTGCGCCGGTTGCAGGATTCGGGTGACGCCGCACCGAAGAGCGATGATCAACTTGGGCTGCACTTCGATCTGACCGTGCCGTTCGCGCGGTTCGTCACGGAGAACCACGGCAAGCTGCAGTTCCCGTTCCGGCGCTACCAGATCCAGAAGGTGTGGCGCGGCGAGCGCCCGCAGGAGGGTCGCTACCGCGAGTTCCTCCAGGCCGACATCGACGTGGTCAACCGGGACACCCTGCCGTTCCACTTCGACACCGAGATGCCGCTGGTCATCGGCGACGTGTTCCGCTCGCTGCCGATCCCCGCCGCGACCATCCTGGTCAACAACCGCAAGGTGTGCGAGGGCTTCTACCGCGGCCTCGGGCTCGAGGACACCGCGCAGGTGCTCCGCACCGTCGACAAGCTCGACAAGATCGGGCCGGACAAGGTCGCGGCGCTGCTGACCGAGACCGCCGGTGCGACCGACGCGCAGGCCGCGGCGTGCCTCGCGCTCGCCGCGATCTCCTCGACGGACGGCTCGTTCGCCGACCGGGTGCGTGCGCTCGGCGTCGACGACCCGATGCTCGACGAGGGACTCGCCGAACTGCTGCAGGTCGTCGAGGCCGCTCCGGGCCTGGTCCGCGCGGAACTCAAGATCGCTCGGGGCCTGGACTACTACACGGGTACGGTCTACGAGACCCAGCTGCAGGGCTACGAGCGGTTCGGCTCGATCTGCTCCGGCGGCCGGTACGAGAACCTCGCGTCGGTCGGCAACACCCGCTTCCCCGGCGTCGGCATCTCGATCGGCGTGTCCCGGATGCTCGGCCTGCTCTTCGGGCAGAACGCGCTGACCGTGTCCCGCTCGGTGCCGACCTGCGTGCTGGTCGCGCTGCCCAGCGACGACCAGCGGGCCGCGTGCGACCGGGTCGCGTCCGCACTGCGCCGGCGGGGCATCCCGACCGAGGTGGCGCCGACCGCCGCCAAGTTCGGCAAGCAGATCCAGTTCGCCGACAAGCGGGGGATCCCGTACGTCTGGTTCCCGGGTGAGTCGCACACGGTGAAAGACATCCGTTCCGGTGAGCAGGTCGAGGCGGACGCCGCGACGTGGACGCCGCCGACGGCGGACCTGCACCCGGCGATCACCGGGGTCTGAGCCTTCCTCAGCCGGTGCTCAACAGGAAATAGGCCGTTGCCCGGTCGGCGCTGAGGAACAGGTCGCCGGGCAGCGGGCCGGTCGACGTGGTCTGCGCGTACTGCTCGCTGTGCAGCCAGGTCGTTCCGGCCGGTGCGAACGGGGCGAGCTTGGGCCACATGTCGTCCGGCGCGCCGAAGGTGAACGTCGCGCCGGACGGGAGCGGCTTCCAGTCGTACTCGCCGGCCAGCTCGTCGGCGTCGGCCGGGCGCAACCGGATCAGCCCCTCGTAGCGCATGTCGGTCGGTCCCGGGACGTTCCGGTCGCACGGGGTGCCGAGGACCGTCACGTGGTAGTGCACCTCGAGATAGTCGCCGATGCCGGGCAGCTGGTCCTCGGTCCACCGGTGTGCCGTGTAGACCGTTTCGTTGGCCCCGTCGACCGAGGTGTCACAGGACTCGTCGCTCCTCTGCTGCCAGGCCAGGGGAAGACCACAGGCGAGCAGGGCCAGCACGGTGAGCCCGATCGAAACCTGCACGCCCCGCTTCACCGGCTCCTCACCGCCGCGAGCCTACCCACCCCCGACAACGCCCCCGCCCTTGGTCCTCCCCGCCACCCCGTCCACTCGTGACCTCCCGCCCGCAGCGGTGTCTCGACCCACCTGTGGCCCCCCGGCGTTCCGTGGTGTGGCTGGCTTGTAGGGGTGTCTCGGTCTGGTTGTGGCACCCCTGGGGCCCAGCCGGCGGGCCGTGGCTGGGCTGCAGGGGTGTCTCGGCGGGGTTGAGGCACCTCGGGGGCCAGCCGGTCAGCTTCGGCGGGCCAGTTCGGCGGCGACCCTCAGCGCGGTCTGGCGGGGGAGGCGGAGCACGTCGTCAGCCGTGAACTGGAAGACCGTCCAGCCGGCCTCGCGCAGAGCGCCGTACCTGGCGATGTCCCGGCGGAACTGGTCACGCCCCCGGTGATGATCGCCCTCGTACTCGGCGGCCACCTGGGCGAACGGCCAGCCCAGGTCGACTCTGCCGATCAGCCGTCCCCGGTGATCGTGAACCTCGAACTGAGGATGTGGCGCGGGGACGCCGGCATCGTGCATGAGCAGCCGGAGGCGCGTCTCCATCGGTGACTCGGCACGACTGTCCACCAGACCGAGCACCTCCCGCAGGCGCGCCGTCTCCGGCCACCGGAAGCGCTGCCTGGCCATCTCGGCAGCGGCGCCGACGTCGAGCGCCGACATTCCGTCGAGCAGGATCAGAGAGTCCACTCGGGCCAGGCGCCGGCCCAGGTCGAACGCCGTGCGTTCCGGGGTGGTCACCGGCAGCCCGTGGAGAACGGTGAGGTCACCCTCGCCGATGACGGTGTGATGGGTGGACACCCGCGGATGCCGGTTCATCCATGCGTCCCTCGGCGCCACCACCGACACCGGTGGGTCGGGATGCAGGAGTTCGGCACCCCACAGGTGGGCCGCGCTCGGACCGCCGATCGCCGTTCCGCGCGGGAGGATCAGGCGGACGTGGCGGCGGGGCGCGGTGCGACGGGCGGCTTGCTGGTGGGGGCGGGCGCCGGGGTCAGGGGGTGGGGAGGTCGAGGATGAGGCAGGTGGAGGTGGCGTGGGCTACCAGGCGGCCCTTGGCGTCGGTCAGGCGGGCTTCGGCCAGGGCCGTGCGGCGGCCGCGCTGCAGGACGGCGCCGGTGCAGGTCAGCGTGCCCGAGTCGACGGTGACGGCGCGGAGGAACTTCACGTTCAGGTCCATGCTGGTGTAGCCGACACCCACCGGCAGGGTGGTCTGGACCGAGCAGGCGGCCGCGGTGTCCAGCAGGGTGGAGATGACGCCGCCGTGCACGGTGCCGATCGGGTTGTAGTGGAACTCCTGCGGGTCGAGCGTGATCGTGACGCTGCCGTCCTCGGCGTGCAGGCTGCTGCCGTCGATCAGCTGGAAGATCGGCGGGGGCGGGACCTCGCCGGCCGACATGGCACGGAGGAACTCCAGGCCGCTGAGCTCGGTGAGCAGCTTGACGTGCTCGGACGGGTCCGTCCAGGAGAACGTGCGGGTCCGGGCGGCGGCCTGAGTCTGTGTCATGGACGCAGGCTGGCACGGGCTTGCTGCGTCTGTCAACGAGACCTAGCCTCGACGCATGGTCGGACAGGTCGCACCCGAGGAGTCATCGCCGAACGCCCCGACACCCCGGGCGGCACCGGCACCGGCACCGGCGGCGGCGCCGAGTGCGCTTGACTGGGCTGTGGACAACTGCACCATCAGCCGGGCGATGGCGATCCTCGGTGAGCGGTGGACGATGGTGGTGTTGCGGGAGGTGTTCACCGGGGTGCGGCGGTTCGACGACATGCGGGTGCGCACGAAGATTCCCCGGCAGGTGCTCGCCAACCGGCTGGCCGCGCTGGTCGAGCACGGGGTGCTGCGCCGCGACCCCTATCAGGAGCCGGGCGCCCGGGTGCGGCACGAGTACCGGCTGACCGCGAAGGGCTTCGACCTCTATCCGGTGCTGATCGCCCTGGCCGGGTGGGGGGACAAGCACCTGGCCGACCCGGAGGGGCCCCCGCTGGAGTTCGCGCACCGGGACTGCGGGGCCGCGCTGCACGTCGAGATCCACTGCGCGCAGGGGCACCCGGTGAGCGACCATCGCGACGTGCTGCCCCGCCCGGGCCCGGGCGCACACCGCCGCTAGATTCCTGGAAATGCCCGACGAGAAGCCGACGTCCGACGAGAAAACCGGGCCGGACGAGAGGTCGCCACTGCGCGAGCCGGTGTTCCGGGCGCTCTGGATCGCCGTACTGGCCGGCAACGTCGGCACCTGGATGCAGACCGTCGGCGCGCAGTGGCTCGTCGTCCACCAGCCCGACGCGGCCACCTGGGTCAGCCTGGTGCAGACCGCGACCATGCTCCCGGTGCTGCTCTTCGCGCTGCCGGCCGGTGCCCTGGCGGACACTCTCGACCGGCGTCGGCTGCTCATCGTCGTACAAATAGGGCTTTGTGGCATCGCAGCGGTCCTGGCCGTGCTGACGGCCCGGGATGACATCGGTCCGCGGGGTCTGCTGGTCTTCACGTTCCTGCTCGGGTGCGGTCAGGCGGTGACCCTGCCGTCCTGGCAGGCGGTGATCCCGGAGCTGGTGCCGCACGACCAGCTGCCGTCGGCGTCGGCGCTCGGCGCGGTCAATACGAACCTGGCCCGGTCGGCGGGTCCGGCACTGGCCGGGCTGCTCGTCGCGCACTTCGGGTCGGCGGTGGTGTTCGGTCTCAACGCGCTGTCCTTCGCGGTGTTCGCGGTGGCGCTGCTGCGCTGGCGGCGGGCGCCGAACCCGCCGGCGCGCCATCCCGAGCACTTCGCCTCGGCGCTGCGGGCCGGCGGCCGCTACGTCCGCTGGTCGCCGGTGATCCGCCGGATTCTCGGGCGGGTGCTGCTGTTCGTGGTGCCGGGCAGTGTGGTCTGGGGCCTGCTGCCGCTGGTGGCCAGCCGGGAGCTGCGCATGGGCGCGGACGGCTACGGCCTGCTGCTGGCCGCGCTCGGTGCCGGCGCGATCGCCGGTGCGCTGCTGATGCCGCGGGCCCGCCGGCTGCTCCGGACCAACCAGATGATCGTCGCGGCGGGCGCCGTCTACGGGGTCGCGCTGCTGGTCACGGCGTTGGTGCCGAACCGGTTCGCGGTGGCGCCGGCGCTGGTCGGCGCGGGTCTGGCCTGGATGATGCTGGTGTCCCGGATGAACGCGGCGATGCAGCTCTTCCTGCCGAACTGGGTCCGGGCCCGGGCGCTGGCGATCTACCAGCTGGTCTTCGCCGGTGGGCAGGCGCTCGGCGCGGTCGCCTGGGGGCAATCGGCACAGGCCTTCGGCCTGCGGCAGACGTTCGGGGTCGCGGCGGTCCTGATGCTTGCGGGGACGGTGACGGTACGACTATGGCCGGTCCACACGCACGAGGACGAGGACCACAGTCCCGCGGTCTTCTGGGCCGAGCCGCACCTGATGCTGCAACCGCACCTGACCGACGGCCCGATCCTGGTCTCCGCGACGTACCGGGTGCCGCCCGCGAACGCCACCGCGTTCGCCGCCGCCATGCTCGGGTTGCGGGGCTCCCGGCAGCGCACCGGCGCCACCCAGTGGGGACTGTTCCGCGACGGCGCGGACCCGGCGCGGTTCGTCGAGGTCTATCTGGTGCCGACGTGGGAGGAGCACCTGCGTCAGCACGAGGGCCGGTTGACCGGCGACGACGAGCAGGCCGAGCAGCGCGCGACGGCGCTCGCCGAGGGTCCGCCGGAGGTCCGGCACCTGCTGCCGGCGGAGCATTCTGAATAGCCGGATGTTTCGTTTTTGTTCCGCTTAATCTCAACAGTGGCCCGCGCGGGCCCCTGCTGAGGAGGCACGGTGGACGCCCGGTTGTTGATCATGGGAGGCGCCGCCGGACCGGAGCTGCTCGTCCGGTTCGTGGAGCTGGCCGGGGGCGTCGCCGCGCGGATCGTGGTGATCGCGACCGCCAGTGAACAGCCGGAGACCGCCGAGGCGCACTACGTCGACGCGTTCACCTCGCGGGGCGCCGGCCGGGTCCGCGCGCTGCGCCTGGCCACCCGGGCCGACGCGAACGCGCCCGCGGCCGCCACCGCGCTGCGGGACGCCACCGGGATCTTCTTCACCGGCGGTGACCAGGAACGGATCACCTCGGTGCTGGGCGGCACCGCCACCGACTCGCTGCTGCAGGAGCTGGTGGCGAGCGGCGCGGTGCTGCTCGGCGGGACCAGCGCGGGCGCGGCCATGATGTCGGCCACCATGATCGTCGGCGGGGACGGGCCGGGGGTGACCGCGGCGAGCGTGCGGACCGGTCCCGGCCTGGAGTTCCTGCCCGGCGTGCTGATCGACCAGCACTTCGCCCAGCGTGGGCGGCTCAACCGGCTGCTCAGCGCGGTGGCCCGGTACCCGCACGAGCTCGGTCTGGGCATCGACGAGGACACCGCGATCCTCACCGACGGCGACCGGTTCGAGGTGCTCGGCAGCGGCGCGGTCACCGTCGTCGACGCCGGGGCGGCCTCCGACATCCGGGTACCGAGGACCGGGCCGATCGCCCTCGCCGGGGCGTTGATCCACGTGCTGCCGGCCGGGCACACCTTCCACCTGACCGGCCGCAAGCCGGGGATCGGGGACTCGCATGAAGATCGAGAGCCTGCGTCGCCTGCGCGGCCCCAACGTGTACCTGTCCCGGCCGGCGGTGGTGGCCCGGCTCCGGCTGGAGGAGCTGACCGGCCGGGAGACGTCTGACGTCACCGGGTTCACCGAGCGGCTGCTGCGGGCGCTGCCCGGGCTGGCCGAGCACCACTGCGCGGCGGGCGCGGCGGGCGGGTTCGTCAGCCGGCTGCGCGGCGGTACGTACTTCGGGCACGTCACCGAGCACGTCTGCCTGGAGCTGTCCCAGCTGATCGGCCGGGACGTGAGCTTCGGCCGTACCGTGTCGGCCGGCGAACCCGGCAGCTACGACGTGATCCTGGAGTGCCCGGTCGACGAGTCCCCGGAGTCCCGGGTGCCGGGCGAGTTGCTGGAAGCCGCGGTCGACCTGGTCCTGGCCACCCACGCCGGGCAGGCCGGCGGCACACCGGCGGCCCGGCTCGAGGAACTGGCCGCGTTCGCCGAGCGGGAGGCGACCGGGCCGAGCACCCGGGCGATCATCGCGGCCGCCCGCCGCCGGGGCATCCCGGTCGAACGGTTCGACGACCTCAGCCTTGTCCGGCTGGGCTGGGGCACCCGGCGGCGGATGGCCTGGGCCGCGATGACCGACCGGACCAGCGGGGTGGGCATCGACATCGCCGGCGACAAGCACGTCACCCGGCGGCTGCTCGGCGAGGCCGGCATCCCGGTGGCGGCCGGTGGCGCGGCCGGCTCGCCGGGGGAGGCGGTACGACTGCTGCGCGACCTGGGCGGCCCGGTGGTGGTGAAACCCCGGCACGGCAGCCAGGGCCGGCACGTGGCGCTCGGCCTGACCACGCCCGGCGAGGTGGAACGGGCCTGCCGGGACGCGGGCGGCGACGTGGTGGTGGAACGGCAGCTGGACGGCCGGGACTACCGGGTGCTGATGGTGGCCGGCGAGATGGTGGCCGCCGCCGAGCGGATCGCCGCGCACGTGGTCGGCGACGGCCGGTCCACCCTGGCCGAGCTGGTCGGGCTGACCAACGCCGACCCGCGCCGCGGTGTCGGGCACTCCCGGGTGCTGACCCGGCTGACCCTGGACGCGGAGGCCCTGCGGCTGGCCGGCCGGGAGCCCGCCGACGTGCCGGCCGACGGCGAGACGGTCTGGCTGCGCGAGGGCGCCAACCTGTCGACCGGCGGGACCAGCCGGGACGTCACCGACCGGGTGCACCCGGACGTCACCCGGCTGTGCCAGCGGGTCGCCGCCCTGGTCGGGCTGGACATCGCCGGGATCGACCTGCGGCTGCCGGACATCGCCGCGCCGCTGCCACCGACCGGTGAGGACGAGCCGACGGCCGGCGTGATCGAGGTGAACGCGGTGCCCGGGCTGCGGATGCACCTGGCCCCGGTCCGCGGCCGGGCCCGGGACGTGGGCGACGCGATCGTCCGGGCGATGTTCCCGGGCGGCTCCGACGGGCGGATCCCGACCGTCGCGGTGACCGGCACCAACGGCAAGACCACGGTGACCCGGCTGGCCGCGCACCTGCTCGGCGGCAACGGCCGTACGGTCGGCACGACCACCACCGACGGCGTGTTCGTGGACGGCCGGGCGATCCACCTGGCCGACGCCACCGGCCCGCGCTCGGCGCAGCAGGTGCTCGGTGACCCGCAGGTCGAGGTGGCGGTGCTGGAGACGGCGCGCGGCGGGCTGCTGCGGCGCGGGCTCGGCTACGACTGGTCGGACGTCGGAGTGATCACCAACATCACCGCCGACCACCTGGGCCAGGACGGGCTCGACGCGATCGAGGACCTGGCGCACGTCAAGGCGGTGGTCGCCGAACGGGTCCGGGACGGCGGCACGCTCGTGCTGAACGTCGACGACCCGTGGGTGCGCAGCCTGCCCGGCCGGCCCCGGGTACGCGCCGACCGCAAGCGCCTGGTGTGGTTCGGGCTGGACCCGGCCAACCCGGTGCTCACCGAGCACCTGGGCCGGGGCGGTACGGCGTATGTCCTGCAGGACGGCTGGCTGGTGCAGGCCACCGGCGCCCGTCGGACGCCGCTGCTGCGGTCGGCGGAGGTGCCCGGGGCGTACGGCGGCGCCGCCCCGCACGCCGTCGCCAACGCCCTGGCGGCGATCGCCGCGGCCCGGGCCCTGGGCGCGCGGACCGAGACGGTGGCCGCCCGGCTCGGCGAGTTCGAGCCGGCCGTGGACAACCCGGGCCGGGGCACCCTGCTGCGACTCGGCGACGTCTCGATCTTCCTGGACTACGCGCACAACCCGGCCGCGCTCGCCACCACGCTGCGCACCCTGCACCGGCTCTGGGGCGCGGACCGCTGCGTGGCCGCCGTGACGCTGCCCGGCGACCGCCGTGACGACCTGCTGGCCGCCTCGGCGCAGATCCTGGCGGACGGGTTGACCCGGGCGGTGCTCTACGACGACGGCGACACCCGGGGGCGTGCCCCGGGGGAGGTGTCCACCCTGGTGGAACGCGAGATGCGGTCGCGTCGGCCGTTGATCCGGGCGGCCCGTGCGGAGGGCTTCCGGGACGCGGTGACCGCCGGGCTGGGCCTGACCGCGCCGGGCGAGGTGCTGCTGGTGATCTATGAGAAGTGGGCGCCGATGCGGGCGTTCCTCGAGGAGCTCGGCGCGGTTCCGGCGGGCACGCACCCGGTGCTGCCGAGCACCCCGGCGGTGCGGGCGATGCCGCAGGTCGGGCGAGATCTCACCGGGAGTGCTCCGATGGTGTCAAAGAGTGTGACAGATCATGGACATTCTTGATCTCTCTGCGTAGTGATCGGATGACCCATCGTGCATTTATCCACGATGGAGTGACCAGGTAGTTGAAACCGCAAGTTCCGACGAAGCGGGCAATCCCCGGGCGCGGTCGTGGCACTCCGTGATCACGCGATTGCGGAAAGCGCATTCCTGTCCGTTCGGGTACCTGCACGCGTCGTTCGACCGATCCCACTGACGGTGATGAAACCCTGGTAGACCGCCTCATCCTGGCTCGAACTGATGACCGATAGGGACTAACATCCTCGCCGTCGATGGGGGATGCTCGGAGTCCGATGGTGGGGGCCCGACTCGCCCGGCGTCGGGCGGCATGGCGGTGCGGCCCGGTGTCTTCTTCTTCAAGCGCGCATGTGGGGGCACATGAGCACGACGGACCTGCCCGGTTCGGGTCTGCTCGCCGGTCGGTATCGACTGGTCGAGCGTCTCGGGGCCGGCGGGATGTCAGTGGTGTGGCGAGGGTTCGACGAAGTGCTGGGGCGTCAGGTCGCGGTCAAGGTCCTGCCCCCGTCCACCAGTGCCGATCCCTCGTTCCGGCGGCGATTGCGCGCGGAGGCCCAGGCCGCCGCGCGGCTGAGTCACCCGCACATCACCAATGTGTACGACTACGGCGAGGCCACCACGGTCGACGGCGAGCCCGTGCCCTACGTCGTGATGGAGCTCGTCGACGGCGAGTCCCTGGCCGCGGTGCTGGCCCGGGTCCGCACCCTGCCGTGGAACACCGCGGTGCGGATCAGCGCCGACGTGGCGGCCGCCCTGGCCGCGGCGCACGCCCGTGGCATCGTGCACCGCGACGTCACCCCGGCCAACGTCATGCTGACCGGCTCCGGCGCCAAGGTGGTCGACTTCGGCATCTCCGCCCTGATCGGGGAGAACGACACCGACCCGGACGGCAGCCTGCTCGGCACGCCGGCCTACCTCGCGCCCGAGCGGCTGGAGGGTGGCCAGGTCAGCCCGGCCACCGACGTCTACGCGGTCGGCCTGCTGATCTACCGCATGCTGATCGGCCAGCTCCCGTGGGACGTGGGCACCACGACGGCCCTGCTGCGCGCCCATCAGTACACCGAGCCGGAGCCGTTGCCGCCGGTCGAGGGCATGCCGCCCGAGGTGGACGCGCTGATCGGCCGCTGCCTGGAGAAGCGCCCGTCCGACCGTCCGCCCACCGCCGAGGTGGCGCACCTGCTGGCCGGGATCGCCGCGGGTGTCCCGGCCGCCGCGGTCAGCGGTTTCCGGGGCGACTGGGAGGACGGTGGCGAGGACACCACGATCCTCCCGTCCGGCTATCCGTACATGGGGATGGGTCAGGCCCCGGCCGCCGAGGCCGTGGTGCCCGCGCCGGCGCCGTCCCGGCCGGTGGCGCCCGCGCTGCGTCCGGGCGCCGGTGCCCCGCCGTCCGCGCCGGTCGGCGACAGCCGCCCGCCCCGTGGCCCGAAACAGGTCCGGCCCCGGCGCGCCCTGGTGGTGGCCGGCACGGTCGCCGCGCTCAGCCTGCTGACGTACGGGTGGAGCCTGACGGCCGGCCCGGAGAAGAGCGACGACAAGGCCTCCGCGGTGCCCGGTCCCACCCTGATCCCGGCGGCCGGCAACTGCATCGTGAGCTACGCGGTCTGGTCGCAGACCGGCAACCGGTTCAAGGCCCAGGTGACCCTGGCCAACCGGGGTGACAAGGCGGTCGACGACTGGAAGCTCTGGTTCCTGATGCCCGGCGACCAGGTGCTCTCCAGCAAGATCAAGACGGCCGCGAGCCACCTGAACCAGGAGAACCGCGCGGTCACGGTCACCTCGGTGGCCGCCCTCCAGCCGCAGGCCAACACGACTCTGGAGATCACCGGGCGGTATGCCAAGAGCAACGCCGCCCCGATGCTCTTCCAGCTCAACGGCCTGAACTGCGAGGCGTTCGTCTCCAACGAGCCGGGTGCGCCGTCCCGGCCGGTCGAGCGGCTGTCGGACGGCACGGTCCGGCTCGGCACGCCGGCCGTGGAGACCACGCCGCAGCCCGGCATCTCGGTCGACCCGGACGGCATCGTGCACATCACGCCGACCACGACCAGCGCCACGCCGAGCCGCACCAGCACGAGCGGCCCGACCACCGGTGCGAGCAGCGCGGCGCCGAGCGGCGGCACCAGCAGCAGCCCCAGCGCCAGCCCGTCGCCCAGCCCCTCGCAGTCGACGATCCCGCCGTCGGTGCCGGTGCAGGACCCGGTGATCGACCCGACCACCTCCGATCCCACGATCGCGGTGCCGACCGGTGCGCCGGGCCCGGGGACGGGCGACGACGACTGCGACGCCGCGGTGGACTGCCCGGTCGGCTGACGCCTATCGCCGGCTTTTCCCCGCCCGTGCGGGGGAAAGCCGGCCGGTCCCGGGATAGCCGCGCCACTCCGTGGGTATGACCAGGAGTGGCCACCTGGTGACAGGTTGGTTGCGGAACGGCCACCGGGGACGAAAAGCAGACGTCAGACCGGTGCCCGCCGCGTTACGGTTCAGAGGGAAACGACAGGCGCTCTGCTTCTTTCCGCCCGGGTTCAGCACGGTGTCCCGCACCGATCGACTACTGCCCGGATCGCGGTACTTTCGCACGGCGTGGCTGCCGACCGGCAGGACTCCCGCAGGGATGATGGGCGATGACCGTCACGGCCTCGTCCACATCGACGCGGGTGTCCGCCGGGAACAACAAGCAGGTCGTCGCAACGGGGAGTTCGACAATGATCAGCACTGTGAAGGATCTGGCTGCCGAGGCGCTGTTCGTCTCGTGCCTGCAGCCTTCCGAGGACCCCACCCGGGCCACCGTGGAGGACGCGATCACCACGATGATCCTCCGGCACGGCAGTGACGGGTGCGCCGCCGGCGTGGCCACCGAGTTCGGTGACCATCCGGACGTGGCGGTCCGCCGGATGCGCTGGGTGCAGGCGGAGCTCGCCGAGGTTGTGATGCTGCGGGCGCCGGCGATGCGCTGACGTTCCGGCCCATTCCCTCGGCACATCCGCCTCGGTTCCTGTTCACTGGTTCACCAGGCCGCGAGCTCAGCTCGCGGCCTGAGGTTTTTCATGAAAAAACTCCACAAATACAACCGAGTTCGGGCCCCACTGCACCCGACGGCGCTCAGTGTTCTTCTCGTCAGCCGGCTTCATCAGCCGGTTCGTACGAGCGAGGAGGACTACGTGACCGCCACGACCCAACTCCCCGCCGCCATCGGCATCACCCATGACGCGCCCTCTGCGCGCGACATCGAGGACCTGATCCGCGAGAACATGCCGATGGTTGGCCATCTGGTCCGGGAACTGCTCAACCGGGTGCCCGGCCATGTCCACTCAGATGACCTGTCGTCGGCCGGCTTCGCGGCGTTGCTCGGAGCGGCCCGCTCCTTCGACGTGTCCCGCGGGATTCCGTTCCACCGCTTCGCCGCCGTGCGGATCCGCGGCGCCCTGCTGGACGAACTCCGCGGTCAGGACTGGGCCAGCCGATCGGTGCGGGCCAGGGCACGGCGTGCGGCCACCGCCCGCCAGGAACTCACCGCCGCCCTCGGGCGTACCCCCAGCGACGCCGAGGTGGCCGAGATGCTCGGCATCGGGGTGTCCGAGCTGGCCAGCGTGGAGGACGACGTGCAGAAGGCGTCGTTGCTGAGTCTGCAGGGTTTCCCGACCGGGGCGGCCGAGGAGATGGTGCCGGAACTGTCCGAGGGGCCGGAGGACCTGCTGCTCAAGCGCGAGCGGCTGGGATACCTGCATCAGGCGATCCAGGCGCTGCCCGAGCGGCTGCGTCAGGTGGTGGAGGAGTCGTTTCTGCAGGAGCAGCCGCTCAGCGAGGTGGCCGCCCGTCTCGGCGTGACCGAGTCGCGGATCTCCCAGCTGCGTACCGAGGCGCTGCGCCTGCTCCGGGAGGGACTGAACAGCTCGCTCGCACCGGAACTGCTGACGGTGGCGGCGGGTGGCCCGCGCACCCGCAAGGGCTGCCTGCAACGCCGCCGCACCGAGTACTTCGCGAAGGTGCAGCAGCAGGGCAATCTGCACACCCGGCTCGCGCTGACCGACGCCCATGGCGTACCGATCGCGGTTGCCGCATAGACCACAGGGGCAGGGGGAGACGAAGCGGAGGGCGGCCATCGGCCGTCCTCCGCCGGTTTCATGTCCGAGACCGATCAGCTTCCGGCCAACCCTTTTCCGGTACGAATACGGAGCGCTCGTCCGCAGGCTACGAGCCACGTCCCGCCCGTGAGGCGACCGCGACGTGGCTGCCCGCCCCGGACCGCAGCGCGGCCCCGGGTCCCCGGCTGGCTCTCAGGGGTGCCTCACCGCGGTCGAGGCACCCCTGAGAGCCAGCCGGGGTGGGGAGCCGCGCTGCGGTCCGGAGCGGTTGCGGCCTCGCGGGGTGTACGCGGCCGGCCGCCGGTCAGACCGGTACCGGTGCGGGGCGGAGGCAGAGCGGGTCGAGGGCGGCGCGGACCGTGCGGATGTCCGCGCCGACCGCGGTGGCCAGCCAGCCCGGCCCGGCGAGCGGCATGATCGCGGCGTGCGCGCCGGTCACCCGGCCGCCACGGGCACCGATCGAGCTGCCCGCCCGGCTCCCGGACCCGCCCGTGGTGCCGGTGGTGGCGAAAGTGGCCAAATCCCGGCCGGCCGCGGTGAACGCGGCGAGACCGGTGCCGGCGGCGACCACCGTGCCGGTGGCCCGGCCCTCGCCGAGGACCGCCGGGCCGTCCCAGCCGGAGGCACGCGGTCCGACGGCGAGTTCGTGGCGGTACAGGGCTTTCCCCGCGTACGAGATGAGGGTGTCGGCGACGAAGTCCCCGGAGCCTTCGCCGTGCCGGCCGCAGACCAGGTCGTCGCGCCACAACAGTGACCCACCGGCCTCGACCGCGACCCGGGTGATCGCGATGTGGTCGCAGCCGGAGGCGGCGATCAGCGGTTCCGGCAGCCACCGCAGGGTGCCGCCGGCCGCGACCGTCGCGGTGATCGTCAGCCGGGAGGCCGGTGCCGGGCGGCCGGGCAGGGCGAGCTGGGCCGCGACGCTGAGCAGTTCCAGCGAGGCGCCCGGGCCGACCTCGATGTCGAGCCGGAGTTCATCGCCGCGCAACGGCCCGGCGGCCCCGCCGACGACGTGCACCGTGACGCCGCCGGGTCGCCGTGGCCCGGTCCGCCGGAGCAGCAGCGGCGACTGTCCGCGGAGCACCGCGAGCCGCGTCCCGCCGATCCCGTCCGTCTCGGCGACCACCCGCGCCTCAGCTTTCACCGCACTGCGAGGAGGCCGCGGATCCACTCGGCGACCGGGGTGGCCGCCTTGTCCTGGGCCAGCGACAGGAACACCGTCGGCAGGTCGTGGCGGCGGGCCTTCGCGTCCCGGTCCATCACCGACAGGTCCGCGCCGACCATCGGCGCCAGATCGGTCTTGTTGATCACCAGGAGGTCGGCCGTGGTCACGCCCGGGCCGCCCTTGCGGGGAACCTTGTCGCCGCCGGACACGTCGACCACGAAGATCTGCTGGTCGATCAGGCCCTTGCTGAACGTCGCGGTCAGGTTGTCCCCACCGCTCTCCACGAGCACCAGGTCGAGCGGCCCGAGCGACGACTCGAGGTCCTCGACCGCGTCCAGGTTCGCCGAGATGTCGTCGCGGATCGCGGTGTGCGGGCAGCACCCGGTCTCCACCGCGCGGATCCGTTCGGCAGGCAGCACCCCGTTGCGCAGCAGGAAGTCGGCGTCCTCCGTGGTGTAGATGTCGTTGGTGACGACGGCCAGTTCCAGCTCCTCGCCGAGCGCCCGGCACAGCGCCGCGACCAGCGCGGTCTTGCCGGAGCCGACCGGCCCGCCGATGCCGATCCGCAGGGCCCGCGGCGCGCCGTCCGAGGCGAGCGGGGCGTGCGGGTCGACACCCGGTTCGGGGTGCGTGTGCGGAACCTCATCGGGACCGTGTTCGTGCAGTTCAGGATGCAAAGAGACGCACCTCCCAGGTGGCGTGATGCTCGGCGCCGATGTCGAGCAGGGGGGCGCCCGCCGACGGCAAGTCGTCGACCGGGTCGCCGGAACGGGCCGCGGCGGTCGCCGCGACCCGGTCACAAACAGGTGCGAGCCGCGCCAGGAGCGCGTGCACCGCGTACGGATCAAGTCCCAGCAACCGGACCGCCGCACTGGCCGGACCGGTGATCGTGCCGTGCGCCGCCGCCACCGCCACCTGCCCGGGCGTCAGCCCGGCAGCAGCCGCCAGCGCACCCAGCGCCACCGGCTGGTGCGGTTCCCGCCCGAGGTCGGCCACCGCCCACATCGCCCGGCCGGCCCGCAGCAACGCCCGCCCTTGCGCCCGCGACGCCTTCCGCAAAGCCGGCGACGGCGTCCGCGCATCCAGCCCGTCGTCCAGCGCGGCGCACCGAGTCACGTCCCCGCAGGCCGCCGCCGCAAAAGCCGCGGACACCAGCCCGCTCGTGGCGAGCTTCCCTTGCAGGAACCCACCCAGCGACGCGACGTCATGGACCCGCCCGGCCGAGACCTGCGCCTCCAACCCGGCCGAGTGCGCATGCCCGCCGGACGGCAGACGCCCGTCAGCAAGCAGCAACAACGTCGCCAAACCGGCCATCAGAAGAGGAAGTACCGCTGAGCCATCGGCAGCGAGGTGACGGGATCCGGCTCCACGACCTCCCCGTCGATCCGCACCTCGAACGTGTCCGCCTTGACCTCGATCCGGGGCAGCGCGGAGTTCAGCGGCATGTCCGCCTTGCCCACCGACCGGGTGTCCCCGACCGGCACGAGCGCCCGCTTCACCCCGATCCGATCGCTGAGCAGCGCGTCGATCGCCGCCGGCGCCACGAACGCGAGCGAGGTCTGTGAGGGCACCACGCCGTACGACCCGAACATCGGCCGCGGCAGCATCGGCTGCGGCGTCGGGATGGACGCGTTGGCGTCACCCATCTGCGCGTACGCGATCATCCCGCCCTTGATCACGAGTGCCGGGCGGACCCCGAAGAACGCCGGGTCCCACAGCACCAGGTCGGCGAGCTTGCCCGGTTCGACCGAGCCCACCTGCTCGGCCATCCCGTGCGCCACGGCGGGGCAGATCGTGTACTTGGCGACGTACCGTTTGGCCCGGTTGTTGTCGGTCGGCCCGTCACCGGGCAGCGAGCCCCGGCGGTCCTTCATGACGTGCGCGGTCTGCCAGGTCCGCAGGATGACCTCGCCGACCCGCCCCATCGCCTGCGAGTCCGAGCCGATCATCGAGATCGCCCCGAGGTCGTGCAGCAGGTCCTCGGCCGCCATGGTGGACGGCCGGATCCGGCTCTCGGCGAACGCCAGGTCCTCCGGCACCGCCGAGTTCAGGTGGTGGCAGACCATCAGCATGTCGAGGTGCTCGGCCAGGGTGTTGCGGGTGTACGGCCGGGTCGGGTTCGTCGACGACGGCAGCACGTGCGGGAGCGACGCCACCGTGATGATGTCCGGTGCGTGCCCGCCGCCGGCACCCTCGGTGTGGTACGCGTGGATGGACCGCCCGCCGATCGCCCGGATCGTCTCCTCGACGAACCCGGCCTCGTTCAGCGTGTCGGTGTGGATCGCGGCCTGCACCCCTGACGCGTCACACACCTTGAGACAGGCGTCGATCGCGGCCGGGGTGGTGCCCCAGTCCTCGTGCAGCTTGAAACCGCCGGCGCCGCCGCGCAGCTGCTCCCACATCGACTCCTCGGACATCGTGTTGCCCTTGCCGAGCAGCAGCACGTTGATCGGGAAGGTGTCCAGCGCCTCGAGCATCCGGGCCAGGTGCCAGGCGTTCGGGGTGACGGTGGTGGCCTTGGTGCCCTCGGCCGGGCCGGTGCCACCACCGATGATCGTGGTGATGCCGGACGCGATCGCGGTGTCCAGGATGGTCGGGCTGATCAGGTGCACGTGGCTGTCGATCGCCCCGGCCGTCAGGATCTTGCCGTTGCCCGCGATGATCTCGGTGCTCGCGCCGATCACCAGGCCCGGGTGCACGCCGTCCATGGTGTCCGGGTTGCCGGCCTTGCCGATCGCGACGATCCGGCCGTCGCGGATACCGACGTCGGCCTTGACGATGCCCCAGTGGTCGAGCACGACGACCCCGGTGATCACGGTGTCCGGGGTGCCCTCGGCGCGGGTGGCGCGGGACTGGCCCATCGACTCGCGGATCACCTTGCCGCCGCCGAAGACCACCTCGTCGCCGGGGTGCGGCCCGGCGCTGCGGTCCTCTTCGATCTCGATCAGCAGGTTGGTGTCGGCGAGCCGGATCCGGTCGCCGGCGGTCGGCCCGTAGAGAGCCGCATACCGGCTCCGGTCCAATGACGTCATCGGGGGCTCCCGTTGGTGCTGGCGTAGCCCTCGCCGGTGTCCTCGTCGAGGGAGCCGGCCGGTTCGATGTCGGCCGAGTCGGTGTCGCTCGCGGGCGACGTCGTGTCCAGCGCACCGCCGGCCAGGCCGCGCAGGCCCGGCACCACCCGGTTGCCGACCAGCGGGACCAGCACGATGTCGCGGGGCATACCCGGTTCGAACCGGACCGAGGTGCCGGCCGGGATGCCGAGCCGGTGGCCCCAGGCCGCGGTGCGGTCGAATTCCAGCGCCGCGTTCGACTCGGCGAAGTGGAAGTGCGAGCCGACCTGCACGGGCCGGTCGCCGGTGTTGCGCACGGTGAGCTCCAGGACCGTCCGCCCGGTGTTGATCTCGATCTCGCCGTCGCCGAGGAGAACCTCGCCCGGGATCACCGCGTCGGTGCTCATGGGATCGGCCCGTGCACGGTGACCAGCTTGGTGCCGTCCGGGAACGTCGCCTCGACCTGCACCTCGACGATCATCTCCGGGACGCCGGGCATGACGTCGTCGCGGGTCAGCACACGCCGGCCGGCGTCCATCAGCTCCACCACGGTCCGCCCGTCGCGGGCGCCCTCCAGGAGGAACGCCGTGATGATCGCGATCGCCTCCGGATGGTTGAGCTTGAGGCCGCGGTCGCGCCGTTTCTGGGCGACATCGGCCGCCACGTGAATGAGCAGACGTTCCTGCTCATGTTGGCTGAGGAACAAAGCACCTCCCTGGTCGCGCCCCGAGATGTTTGCATTTGGAAGTTTCCGACGTGTAACCCTTATTGATCAAATCATGTCCGTCCTGCTCACGCGGGTTGCAATGCCGTTAATCAGCAGGTCGACGGCGAGTGCGAAACCGGCGTCGTCGGCCGCGTCGGCACCGATCAGCCGGCGCATCGTCCCGTTGACCTCGGTCAGCAGCAGCCCGCCCACGAGCACCGTCAGCACCGCGCCGGTCTGCTCCACCTCGGCCTCCGGCAGGCCCGCGGTGCGCAGCACGTCGCAGAGGGCCTGCCACATCGGACCGCGCCGCTGGATGAAGTCGTCGCCGGTGAACGCGTGCCGCATCAGGTGCGGGTGGGCGAGGCTGAGCGCGCGGAACGCGTACGCGAGCTGGCGGAGCTGGTCCGGCCAGCGGCCCGGGCCGACCGCGATGTCCCGCGCCCCGTCGGTGACCAGCCGGGTGATCCCGTTCACCACGGCTGCCTTGTTCGCCACATGGTGATAGAGCGACATCGGGTTCACGCCGAGCTCGGCGGCGAGCTTTCGCATGCTCAGCCCGTCGATGCCGTGGGCATCGACGATCCGTAACGCGGTACGGAGGATGGCGTCCTTTGTTAAACGTGGATCAACTGGCTTTGCGCTCCCCGCCATACGCCGTACGGTACCCGCCATACACCGTATGGCTGAGGAGCCTAGTGGAAAAGAACGCGATCATCCCCACCCCTCGCGGGCTGCCCATCGTCGGCAACGGATGGCAGATTCCGGTGGAGGGGACGCACCAGTTCTTCACCGACCTCGCCGCCGAGCACCCGGGCGGCCTCTTCAAGCTCAACATGGCCGGCCGGCACGTCGTGCTGGTCTACGACCCGGACCTGGTCGCCGAGGTGTGTGACGAGTCCCGGTTCTACAAGCCGATCGACCCGCCGCTCGCGCACGTCCGGGATTTCGCCGGCGACGGCCTGTTCACCGCCCGCGGTGAGGAGGAGGTCTGGGGTCAGGCGCACCGGATCCTGCTGCCGGCGTTCAGCCAGCGGTCGATGAAGGCGTACTTCCCGCAGATGCTGGAGGTGGCCGAGGACCTCGTGGCGGCATGGTCATCGAAGTCTGACGTCGACGTCACCGACGACATGACCCGGCTGACCCTGGACACCATCGCGCTGGCCGGTTTCGGACAACGGTTCAAGTCGTTCGAGCAGCCCGAATTGCACCCGTTCCTGCAGGCGATGGGTCATGCGCTGACCGAGGCGATGGATCGGACGCGGCAGCTTCCGTTCGTGACCGGGCTGAAGAAGCGCGCCGACGCCGCCTACAAATCGGATATCTCCGTTATGCAGGAGACAGTGGATGAGGTGATTCGCGCTCGTCGTTCACAAAGTGACACCTCGAACGACCTGCTCGGGCTGATGCTCGACGCCGCCGACCCGGTCACCGGCGGGCGGCTCTCCGACGAGAACATCCGCAATCAGGTGCTCACCTTCCTGATCGCCGGGCACGAGACCACCAGCGGCACACTCTCGTTCGCGCTGCACCACCTGATGCGCAACCCGCACGTGCTGGCGCAGGCCTATGCCGAGGTGGACCGGATGCTGCCCGGCGACACGGCGGCCACCTACGAGACGATCATGAAGCTCGACGTGATCCCGCGGATCCTCGACGAGACGCTCCGGCTGCACTCGCCGATCACCGCGATCGGCCTGGCCGCGACGACGGCGACCACGCTCGGCGGGCGGTATCCGATCGCGGCGGACCAGAAGGTCGCGGTGCTGATGAAGCCGCTGCACACGCACCCGTCGGCATGGTCGGATCCGGACACGTTCGACATCGACAGGTGGCTGCCGGCGGCCAAGGCGGGCCACCACCCGCACGCGTACAAGCCGTTCGGCAACGGCGAGCGGGCCTGCATCGGCCGGCAGTTCGCGCTCACCGAGGCCCGCCTCGCGCTCGCGCTGATCCTGCAGCGCTTCGCGATCTCCGACCCGGCCGGTCACCGGCTCACCATCAAGCAGACCCTGACGATCAAGCCGCAGGACTTCCTGCTGCGGGTCCGCGCCCGGCAGGACCACGAGAGGCTCGCCTCGGTCCCGGTCGCCGCCTCGGCGCCGGCCACGACGCCGGTCCAGGTCCAGGCGTCAGGGGTACGGATGAGAGTCGCCTACGGTTCCAACCTGGGTACGTCGGAGGACCTCGCCCAGCAGCTCGCCGACCGGGCCCGGCGCTCCGGTTTCGCGGTGACCGTGCAGACCCTCGACGAGCTCGCCGCCGACCTGCCGGGCGAGGGTCTGCTCACCGTGGTGACGTCCAGCTACAACGGCCGGGCGCCGGACAACGCCCGGCTCTTCGACGACCTGGAGATCCCGGCCGGCGCGCTGGACGGGGTGACGTTCGCGGTGCTCGGCAACGGCAACACGCAGTGGGCCACGTACCAGGCGTTCCCCAAGCGGGTCGAGGCGAAGCTGGCCGCGGCCGGGGCGTCGCCGGTGGTCGGGCGGGGCGAGACGGATGCCGCCGGTGACTTCGACGGGATGGCCACCGCCTGGTCGGAGCGGCTGTGGACGGCACTCGCGCTCGCCTACGGCGCGACGTCCGCGGCGGCGACCGGCCCGCGGTACACCGTGGAGGTGCTCGGCGAGGACCAGGTGCGGCCGGCCGTGGTGTCCGGCAGCGCGTACCCGCTCATGGTGGAGGCGATCCGGGAGCTGGTCGGCGACGCGGACGGGCTGTGGGACTTCGGCCGGGAGGCGCCCCGGGCGGGCGTCAAGGCGATCACCGTGCGGCTGCCGGAGGGTACGACGTACCAGGCCGGCGACCACCTCGCGGTCTACGCCAAGAACGATCCGGAGCTCGTCGACTGGGCCCTGCACACGCTGCGCGTCGCGCACGACATGGTGATCCGTCTCGGACAGGACGGCGACCGGCGTACCGGGCTGCCGATCGGCGTGCCGGTCACCGCCGGGCTGCTGCTGACCGACTTCGTCGAGCTGCAGGAGCCGGCCACCCGCAGCCAGCTCGGCGCGCTCGCCGAGCACACCCGCTGCCCGTGGACCACCGGTCAGCTGGCCGGGTGGACGGCGGACACCGCCGAGGCGGGCGAGGCGTACGCGAACGAGATCCTGGCCAAGCGGGTGTCGATCCTCGCCCTGCTGGAGCGGTTCCCGGCGATCGAGCTGCCGTTCGCGGTCTTCCTGGAGCTGGTCGGGACGATCCGGCCGCGGTTCTACTCGATATCTTCGTCGCCGCGGGTCGACCCGTCCGCGGTGACCATCACGGTCGGCCTGGTCGACGGGCCGTCCCGGGCCGGGTCCGGGCGCTACCGCGGGATGTGCTCGCGGTACCTGGGCGGGCTGACCGAGGGCGACGTCTTCTACGGGCACGTGCGGGTGCCCGCGCCGCCGTTCCGCCCGCCGGCCGACCCGGCCACCCCGATGATCCTGATCGGTCCTGGGACCGGGTTCGCGCCGCTGCGCGGGTTCCTTCAGGAGCGCGCGCTGCTGGACACCCGGGGACCCTCGAAGATCTTCTACGGGTGCCGGCACCCCGACCACGACTGGCTCTACCGCGAGGAGATGGAGCAGTGGGCGGCCGACGGTGTCGCCGACCTGCACCTGGCGTTCTCCGCGGTGACCGGGCATCCGCACCGGTACGTCCAGGAGGCCCTGTCCGCGGCCGCCGACCAGGTGTGGGAGCTGCTCGAGGCGGGCGCGCACGTGTACCTGTGCGGGGACGGCGCGCGGATGGCGCCGGCCGTCCGGGGTGAGCTGGCCGCGATCTACCGGGGCCGGACCGGCGGGACCGCGGAGCAGGCCGACGTGTGGCTGCGGTCCCTCGAGGCCGCGGGGCGGTACCAGCAGGACGTCTTCGCCTGACGTTTTTCAGGGGGCGGCTTCAGGGGCGGCCGACGGGTCGTCGCCGGCCGGCTCCGAGCCGCCGCCGGGGTCGCCGCTGCCGCCCGGGTCGGGGCTGTCGTCCGGGCTGCTCGAGGTGGACGGGCCGGCGCTGGTACTGGTGCTCGCCGAGGCGCTCGGGCGGGTGCTGGTGCGGCGCGGGGGCCCGGGATTGGCGGGTGGCGGATCCTTTTCGGTCGTACGAGAAAGGGATCTTGATGGTTGTGGGGTGGGGCCCGGTGTGCTGGAAACGCTCGGTGCGGCGGGGGAGACCGCCGGGACCGGCGCCGGGGACTCCGGGAACCATCCGAACGGATCGGTGACCGCGGCGACGGCGGCGGCCCCGGAGACCGCGGCGAGCACCACGGCCAGCAGCGGTGTCCAGAGCCTGGGCTTTTCCGGTCTTTCCGGTTCGGGCGGCGGAGTGATCGAGACGGTCTCGCTCTCGGTGGCCAGCAGCCGGAGGTCACCGCCGGCCGCGGCCGTGGCGGCCTCGGCCATCGCGGCCGCCGACGGGTGCCGATCGGCCGGATCCTTGGCCAGCGCGCGGTGCACGAGCGCGCGGACCCGGGCCGGCACGTCGCCGGGCAGCGGCGCGGGCGCCTCGGTGACGTGCCGCAACGCGATGGAGACCGCGTCACCGCCGGCGAACGGCGGCCCGCCGGTCAGGCAGTGGTAGGCGACCGCGCCCAGCGCGTAGAGATCGGCGGCCGGACCGACCGTGGCCTTGGCGACCTGCTCCGGCGCCATGTAACAGGCCGTGCCGATCACGTTGCTCGCCCCGGTCAGCGTCACCGACAGTGCCGAGCGGGCCACCCCGAAATCGACAAGGACCACGTTGCCGTCCGGCTCGATGATCAGATTGCCGGGGGTGACGTCGCGGTGCACGATGCCCGCCCGGTGCACCGCCTGCAGCGCCCGGGCGACGAGCGTGACCAGCGCCATCGTCTCGGCGCCGGAGAGCCGGCCGCGCTCGGTGATCCGCTGGTCCAGGGGATTCCCGTCGATCCGGGCCATCACCAGGTAGGCGCCCTCGTCGGTGCTGCCGTAGTCGAAGACGGTAGCCACCCCGGGATGGCGCAGCGTGGCCATCGCCCGGGCCTCGTGCTCGAAGCGCCGCTGGAAACTCGGCTCGGCGGCCCGCTCGACCCGCAGCGTCTTCACCGCGACCGGGCGGCCGAGCACGGTGTCGGTCGCCCGCCACACCTCGCCCATCCCGCCGGCCGCGATGCGATCGTCCAGCCGGTATCGCCCGTTCAGCGACTCGCCAGGCTGGGGCATAGGCCCCAGCCTATGTGTTTCCCGCCCTATTTCACGACCGGCAGTCGTGCTTCCAGGACCGGGGCCAGCATGGCCGCGTACTTGGTGGTGATGTGGCTGTTGTCCCGCCACATCAGCAGGTTGCCGACCACCGCCGGGCAGACGTCGGTGCAGAACCAGTTCCGGCTCGGGATCACCGTGACGCCCAGCTTGCGGGCGGTCTGCGAGACGAGCGCCTGCCGGGCCGGGAACGGCATCGCCTCGGCGACCGGGCGGGCGCACCGCGACGCGTGCTTCGAGTTCGCCGCGAGGCACTCCGGGGCGTCCTCGTCCGGCCACGGGGTGTCCTCGATCATGACCAGCTTGGTGCCCTTGCTGTAGATCGCCCGGAACGTGTCCGCCCAGCCCTTGGCCCACAGTGCGTCGGCCTCGGCCGGGCCGCCCTTGTCGATCCGGGCGCCCTTGGCGTCGAGCAGGCCACCGTTGTCCCAGCCGTTCGAGGACAGCACCACCATGGCCGGTTTGGCCTGCTTGATCTCGGCCATCACGGTTTTGCGCCATTCGACGCACTCGGTGTAGGCGCGCTTGAACGTGCCCGAGTAGTTGGTGACGCTGGCAGCCTGACAAGCACTTTTGGTACGGACGACGAGCTTCCAGCCGCGCTCGACCGCGATCGCCTGCATCGCCGGGTACCAGTGCGCGGCGTGCGAGTCGCCGAACAGGTAGACCGCCTCGGTGCCGGCCGGGTCGCCGAAGACGCACTCGCCCGGGTGGACGGTCTCCTCGTACTGCAGGTGGCAGTTCGTGGCGTAGTAGGACGGCAGGTCCTTGCGCGCCTTCTGCACCTTCGGGGTGATGTTGGCGGGCAGTTCGCCCAGGCTCGCCGACGCCGCGATGATCTTTTGCAGCTCGGCCTCCGGGTCGGTGGCCGCCGCGACCGCCTGCGCGGTGTCCACGGCCGGCGCACCCTTGGCCAGCGCCGGCGGGTGCCCCGAGGCGACGTGCGCGAACCCGGCGGCGCCGACCGAGAGCACCAGGCCGACGGCGATCCCGCGCACCGCGGACTTCTTCACCCAGGCCTGGTTGCGCCCCGGGTTCTCCACCAGGTGGTACGACCCGACCGCGACCACCAGGGCCACCGCGGCCAGGATCAGGTTCAGCCCCAGCGTCGGCTCCCGGTCCAGCAGGAACGGGGCGATCATCAGGATCGGCCAGTGCCACAGATACCAGCTGTACGAGTACCGGCCGATCTGCTGGAGCGGCCAGATGCCCAGCAGGGTGGCCACGCCACCCCGCGGGGCCGCGCACCCACCGGCGATGATCGCGGCGGCGCCGAGCACCGGCAGGGCCGCGGCGGTGCCCGGGAACGGCGTGCTCTCGTCGTAGAGGAACGCGCTGCTCAGGACGGCGGCCAGGCCGGCCCAGGTGAGCACGGCGGCGAAGCCCCGGTGCAGCCCGGCGAGGCGGGTCGTGCCGACCGCCACCAGGGCGCCGATGCCCAGCTCCCAGGCTCGGGTGTGTGCGCCGAAATAGGCGTACGGGGCGGACGACTCGGTGATCTGGACGCTCGCGTACAGCGAGACCGCGATCACCGCGACCAGGGTGATCAGGATCGGCTTGGTGGTCTTCTTGAACACCAGCGCGAAGATCATCAGGAGCAGCGGCCAGACCAGGTAGAACTGCTCCTCCACCGCGAGCGACCAGAAGTGCTGCAGCGGGGAGGGCGCGGCGTCGGCGTTGAGGTACTGGACGCCCTCGTAGGCGAGCCGCCAGTTGATCCCGTAGAACGTCGCGTAGAGCGCGTCCAGGGAGATCGACTTGAACCGGGTGGCCGGCAGCCACATCCACGCGGCCGCGACGGTGACCAGCAGCACCAGCGTGGACGCCGGCAGCAGGCGGGTGGCCCGGCGGGCGTAGAACTTGGCCAGCGAGACGGTGCCGCTGCGCTTGAGCTCGCCGAGCAGCAACGTCGTGATCAGGAAGCCGGAGATCACGAAGAAGACGTCGACGCCGACGTAGCCTCCGGCCAGTCCGGACAGGCCGGCGTGCGAGAGCACCACCAGGGTGACCGCGATGGCCCGCATACCCTCGATGTCCGCACGGAACTTGAGGTTGGGGCGAGGCGTCTCGGCGGGCTTACCGACCGTGTTCTCCGGTCGATTAGCTTCGGTATGGATGTCGTAGGTGACCGACATGTCCTGCCCTGCTGGAGTTGGGGCCGCGCGGGACCGGTGGGGGTCGGGCGATGGCATCCATCAATGCGCAGTCACAGGCACGGTCAGTTATGGCGCGGGAGGTCGGCGGTCGGCCCGCTGGCTGCTGCTTTGGGATGCTTGTAGGGCCTAACCCACCATGAGCCGATTCATGACGCCTCATTGGCAAATACGTTGTTGCCCATCCCGGCTCATCGGGCCGAGATGCTGGCGTTTGCACAGGTCAGGAAGATGGCCGCAGGTATAGATCCGGGTTGGCCCGATAGCGACAGGTGTCCTTCGATCGAGTAGCCCCGTCACTCGAACGCCGTAACGGACGTCACTGAGCGCGACGCGGCTCGCCCGGTTGCCCGGCTGGTCCCGCCGACGTCGGCTCTGGCCGCGACCCAGGCGGCTGCGCCCGGCTACGGGGCGTTGCCCATTTTTCGGCGGGCGGGTCCGATCGGAATTCCGGCGGCGTGACGCTCGGCGCGCTCAAGATTCAGATGGTCTGCGGAGCGCAGTATTCCAGTCACCAGCCGTGATGGACAGCGAACTGAACGTGTGACTTCAATCTCTCCTGTTAGGACCGTCCGGTCCTTGTAGATAGGTGCTTCCCGATGGAAGTGTTTCGCCGATTCGATCTTGAGGTCAACGGGAGCGTGGCCTCTATCAACGGGGGTTCGAAGTGCGAAGTTTCCCTAAGGGGAACCGTCATCGACTCAGGTCAACGGGCCTGGGTCGTCAATGGGTCGCCTGGTGCGCGGCTACCGTCGTCGCCACGACGACCGTGTTCGTGGCACCGGCCGGTGCGGTTGCCGAGGCTGTCGCCGGGACTGCCGCAGCCGCGGCGAAAGAAGACTTTGAGCGGCCGGACGAAGTTTCGGCACAGTTGGCCGCGCAGGCTACGCGGCACGAAATTCTGATCACGGGAGCGACGACTCAGACGTCGTTGACCTATGCGCGACCGGACGGTTCGTTGCGCTCCGAGCTGGCCACGGTGCCGGTGCGGATCAAACAATCCGACGGATCGTGGGCGGACGTCGACTACGACCTGACGAAGGCCGGCGCTGGATACGCGCCGAAGGTGTCACCCTCGGACGTGGTGTTCTCCGGCGGCGGCGACGGCCCGGCCGTCACTCTGGGCAGTGGCTCACGCCGGGTGGAGATGTCCTGGGCGAAAGACCTGCCCGCCCCGACGATCGAGGGCCCTAACGCCCTCTACCAGCTGAATGCCAACGAGGTCCTGGTCCTGACGGCGACCTCGGACGGTTTTGAGCAGTCGCTGAAGTTGCTGGCGCCACCCACGAGCGCTCCCAAGCAGCGCCTCGGTTTCGACATGACCGGCGTCAGCATGGTGGCCAACGGCACCGGCGGCTACGACTTCGTCAAGACTGTCGACGGCGAGGCCACCTCCACGGTGATCTTCACGATGCCGAAGCCGCGGATGTACTCGTCGCAGGTGGTCAATGAGGAGCGCACCCAGGTGCAGGCGGTCCCGGCCACGCTGAAGAGCGACGACGACGGCAGCGCGTACCTCGACCTGTCCGCGGGTATGCCGTTCCTGACCGACCCGGCGACGGTCTACCCGGTCTGGATCGACCCGACAGTGTCATCGGTGTCGCGCAACGGCGACACGTACGTGACTCAGGCCGACGCGGACTCGCACGTGTCCGACAGCGACCTCCGCATCGGTGTCGCGTCGACCGGTAACATCAGGCGGTCCCTGGTCCGGTTCAGCACCACCAGCAGCGTTCCCGCCGGGTCGCACGTCACCAACGCGACGCTGAAGCTGTACAACAACGCCTCCATCACGTGTACGGCGCGATCGGTATACGCCTACCCGATCACCGAGTCATACACCATGACCAGCGCCACCTGGGCCAACCAGCCCAGCTACTCGACTTCCTCGGCGTATGCCGCGAGCGCGTCGTTCGCCTACGGCAACGAGAGTCTGGGTTGCGCCAACGGCACGGGATCGATCGCCGTGACCAACATGGTGCAGGCCTGGGTGTCCGGGACGCTGGCTGACAACGGCATGCTGCTCAAGGCCGGTAGCGAGACCGACACTTCGTACGCGAAGTACTTCTGCTCGATGAACATCGACGCGACCGGTGCCACCACCTGTTCCACCAGTGCTCGCTTCCCGACGATGAGCGTCGTGTACGACACCTACCCGGGTGTACCGACGACCAACGTCTTCTCGCCGCGGGTGACCGGAACGACTACGGACGCCTACCTGAAGAAGCCGACGGTGTACTCACCGTCGCTGACACCGACGTTCACCTCCAGTGTCTCCAACGCGGACGGTGCGAAGGTCTCCCTGCAGGTGAAGCTGTCGCGCGATGTGAACTACACCTCGGAGGGCACGGGGGAGATCACGACGGTCACCTCGGCAGCCGTGAACCCGGGAGCGAAGGCCTCGGTGACCGTGCCGTCCGGTGTGCTGACCGCCGGCACACACGTCATGTACCAGGTGCGTGCCCGGGTGACCAACGGCGCCGGCGGTTACGACTACTCGGCCTGGTCGCCGGCCAGTCTGACGTCGACCACCGCGTCGAAGATCGCCTTGAACATCAGCGTTCCCGCGGCCCCGGCGGTCTCCTGCGGTAGCTTCCCGTCAGGGACCTGGGCGTCTCCGACCGCGTCGACCACCTCGTGCACCTTCGACACCGTCTCGGCGGACGGTGCCGGCTACTACTGGGGGCTGGACGACCCGGCGACGCCGAACCTGGCGAACGACAGCAGCAACTCCGGTGCGGCGGTGACCGTCTCGACCGTGCCCGCGAAGACCGGCTGGCACACGCTGTACGTCCGCAGTCGTGACACCGCGTTGCACCTGTCGACGGGGACCACCGCGTACACCTTCGGTGTGGGCGCCGGTGGGGTGCTCACCCCGGCGGTCGGGGCCTCCACGGCCAAGGGCGTCGCACTCTCGTCATCCGCGAACTCGACCTATACCGGGATCACATATCAGTGGGCGCCCGGTAGCACCTCGACATCCTGGACCGACCTGCCGGCCGCGGATGTCACCTCGAACGGATCATCCACCGCGATCAGCGGTTGGCCGTTGGCCGGTACCGCTTCCGGGTCGCTCACGTCGTTCTCGGGTTACAACTGGAACGTCGCCGCGACCCTCGCCGCAGCCGGGGAGCCGGACGGCGCCTTGCGGATCCGGGCCAAGTTCAGCACCGCGTCCGGTGCGGTCGGTTACTCGGCCGAGCGGCTGTTCAGCCTGGCAGTGACCACTTTCGGGCAGAACGCGGCCACCGAGGACCTCGGTCCGGGTACGGTCTCGCTGACCACTGGTGACTTCGCGGTTTCGGCGGGCGATGCCGCCGTCGGCTCGCTGAGTATCGGACGCGCCGCGACCAGCCTGGCCCCGGCGTCCGCTACGACCGGTGCCACCGGAATCTTCGGTTCCGGCTGGAGCGCATCCCTGCCTTCCGTCGGCGCGAGTGACGCGACACTGATCGACAACTCCGTTTCCGGTTCGGTAGTGATCCGCGAGGGCGACGGCACCGAGTCCGTCTATGTGAAGCAGGTCTCGGGCACGTACTCCGGTAAGTACCTGGGCGTGGGAGACGCCAACGACGGCAGCGTGCTGGCGAAGTCGACCTCGATCGGCAACCCGGCGAACTCGGCGGACACGACCAGCTACACCGGCTGGCAGCTCACCGACACCAGCGGCACGATCACCACCTGGCTGAAAGCGAGCACCGGCGCATGGCTCGTGGCCTGGGTCGACAGGGCGGGCAAGGAAGGGGAGACCACCTACGGCCGTGACTCGGCGGGCCGGGTCACCACGATCCTGGCTCCGACCCCGACCGGAGTGACGTGCACGACGGCCAGCTTCAACACGCCGGGCTGCACCGCGCTGCAGATCGTCTACGCCACCGCCACCACGGCCACCGGCACCGACGAGAACGGCTGGGGCAACTACAGCGGCTTGGCGTCGGGCATCACCTGGACCGGATACGACCCGGCCAGTTCGGCGATGACGACGAAGTCCATCGCGGTCTATCAGTACGACTCGACCGGGCACCTGCGGAGCACGTGGGACCCGCGCCAGCCGGTGCCGTTGAAGACGCGGTACTCGTATGACGGGGCCGGGCGGATCGCCACGATCACCCCGCCCGGGGTCAACGCCTGGGCTCTGACCTACGACACCGCGGGCCGACTCGCCAGTGTCTCCCGGACCGACCCGGCCAACGGCAACGCCATCCGCGCGATCGTCTACAACCTGCCTGTCTCGGGACTCTCCGGTGCTCCGGACGTCTCCGAATCCGCGGCAGCCACCTGGGGACAGATCTCCGACCTGGCGTACACGGGCGCGGCGGTGTTCCCGGCCTCGCACGTCCCCGCCACCGGCAGTAACGGCACTTATGCTCCCAGTGCCGCGGACTGGCCGTACGCGGACATCAAGTACGCCGACATCGACGGCAACGTCGTCAGCTCCGCTGCTTACGGGGCCGGCGCCTGGCAGATCGACTCGGTGCGGTACGACGACGGCGGCAGCGAGATCTGGTCCCTCGACGCCGGTAGCCGGGCGCATGCGCTCAACCCGACCGCCGACACCGACCCGTACGCCGCGGCGCAGACCTCGTCCGCCGTCCGGGCCGACCTGCTCGCCACGATCAGTACCTACAGTGACGACGGTGCTGACCTGATCAGCACGCTCGAGCCGGCCCACCTGGCCCGGCTCTCGGACGGCACCATGGCCTCGATCCGATCCCGGACGGCGTACACCTACGACGCCGGGGCGCCCACCTCGGATGCCAGCCACCTGGTCACCAAGACCGTCACCCAGCCGGTGGCGATCGACGGCTCGACCGTGCCCGCCGCCGACACCAGGACCGTCGTGACCGGGTACGACCCGATCGACGGCACCTCGACGACGGGGGCCACCTCCGGATGGACCCTGTTCCAGCCGACTACGACGACCACGTGGATGGGTACGAGCGCGTCGTCGGACGACCTCACCACGAAGACCCGTTACGACTCGTCCGGTCGCGTCGTGGAATCCCGCCTGCCGGGCGGCTCCGCCTCCGACGCGAACACGACAGTGACCACCTACTACAGCACCGCTGCCAACTCGACCTACAGCGCGTGCGGTGCCAAACCGTACTGGGCGGGTCTGGTGTGCCGTACCGATCCCGGTGGCAGCCCCTCGGCGGGTCACGCCGTCGCCTCGACGGTCTACACCTATGACCTCTACCGGCAGCAGCTGACCGCGATCGAGATGTCGGGCGCGGTGACCCGGACCACCACGACCGGGTACGACACGGCAGGGCGCAAGACGAGCACCACCGCGGCGGTCGCCGGTCTGTCGACGTCGACCTCGGTGTCGAAGATCGAGCTGGCGTACGACTCCGCCACCGGCGGACTGTCCAGCATCACCCAGGACTCCGCGGCGATCACGGCCGCGTACGACGCGATCGGCCGTCAGACCAGCTACACCGATGCTGACGGTTCCACGTCGACGCGAACCTACGACATCGACGACAATCTTCGGACGAACAACGACGGAAAGGGTACGACCAGCTACACCTACGACTCCGCAACCGAGCATCGTGGCCTGGTCACCGCGATGGAGACGGGCATGGGCGGCAACCCGTCCACGTTCGGCGGGGTCTACGACGCGGCCGGTTCGCTCGTTCTCGAGACGTACCCGAACGGCATGACCGCCGTCCGTGGATACGACAACGTGGGCAACGGAACGGGGCTGACCTACACCCTGCCCACGTACCAGGGTGGAACTGCCGCGATGTTGTCCTTCTCGGCCGTCACCGACGCGCAGGGTCAGACGGTGCAGACGCAGTCACCGTTGTCCGCCCAGGACTACACCTTCGACAACAACGGGCGCCTCAGCCGTGTCGAGGACACGGTCGACGGCTCGTGCGCCACGCGCGTGTACGGCTACGACAAGCAGGCCGACCGCACCTCGGTGGCCAACTATGCCGCCGGCGGAGACGGAACCTGCCAGTCGAGCACCGTTTCCAGCACCAGCACCAGCACCTACGACACCGCCAACCGGGTGACCACCAGCGGGTACACCTATGACCAGCTCGGTCGCACGCTCACGGTGCCGGTGTCCGACCTGGCGTCCGGGTCCGCCGCGCTGGCAGTCAGCTACTACGACACCGACAAGCCGAAGTCCTTCACGCAGGGAACCGCCGGCAAGTCCTTCACCATCGACCCCGAGGGCCGCTACCGTCAGGTCATCGACACGACAGCGGGAACCGAGACGTCGAGAGTCGTCAACCACTACGGTGCCTCGATCGACTCGCCGTCCTGGATCGCAAGGTCCACTGATGGCGGAAAGACGACCACCTGGGCCCGCAACGTCCTCGGGATCGGCGGCGACCTCGCCGCGGTTCAGCTGTCCAGCGGTGGTGCGGTTCTGGAGATCACCAACCTGCACGGTGACATCGTGGCCACCGTCCCCGACGCGGTTCCTACCGCGGCGAACACATCAGGCGCCAGTACGACCGCATACTTCGAGTCCACCGAATTCGGTGCCGCTCGCGGTGGTGGCAGCACCCCGCAGTACGCCTGGCTGGGTGGGGCGATGCGCTCCGCCGAGACGCTCGGTGGCCTGGTACTGATGGGCGTACGGCTCTACAACCCGGCCAGCGGCCGGTTCCTCACACCGGACCCGGTCCCCGGTGGTAGCGACAACGCCTACGCGTACCCGAGCAACCCCATCGACGGCCTGGACCTGTCCGGCCAGGCACGTCACTTCAAGACCAAGTGGTCCAGGTACTACACCCACCTGCGTGTTCGTCTCGACAAGTACTATTCCGCACGTTTTACTGACAGCACCGCGCTTGCAGGTACACTCGTCGGTGCCTTGGCCATTCTCTACCCGGTTGCCGCCCCCTATCTTGCCTTTGTGATTGTCTATGCTGCTCGGTATTGGTGGAGATACCAGGGCTGGGTGGAGTCGGGGAAGTGCATCCAGATCGATGTCAATACTTTTTGGGGCGGTAAGCATGGGATTTCCTCGTATCGTGGGGGTTTCTGTAAGTGATCATTGAGATCTTGTCGATCCTTATCGGGGCCGTCGCGGGTGTTGGCCTCGCGCTGGCGATCCGTGGCAAGCGCGGCTCTGAACGGGGGAGGAAGGGGCTCGCTGTCGGCATTCCGATCGTGATTGCTCTGGCTGTCTGGGGTTTCTGGATGGAAGCCGTTCCGGCGACCATCCTGCCCTTCGGGCTCACTCTCTTCCTGTTGAGCTTGTTCGACAACGACAAGATCCAAAAGTCCTGAACGACATTCGAGAGGCTGCGGCCGGGGTTATCCCGGTCGCAGCCTTTTTGTGACCGGCGCACGATGGGGATGGCCGCCGAGTGTTGTCGCCGGAGCCGGGTAATTTCTTTTCGGTAGTCACGAAAAAGACGTTTTTCGGAGTTTCCTCGGTCAGTTCTCGTTGATGATCTTTCCCGGGTCGTCCTCGTCCCCGTCGTTGCTGTTGTCCTCGCCGCCGGAACTCGGGGCCGGTGCCGCGGTGGTCGGCTGGGTGGCCGGGGCAGTGGTCTCCGGGGCGGTGGATCCAGTCTCGGCGGGTTGCGCCGGGCCGGTCGGGCTCGCCGGGCCGGCGCTGGGGGAGGTGGCGGCTCGAGAGGGGGAGGAGGTTCGGGGCCGGCCGGTCTCGCTGCCCCCGCTCTTCTTGTCCGTGGTGGTGGCGGGCTTCGGGCCGGCCGAGGCGGTCGGGGCCGGGGTGCTTACGCCGGGGGCGGTGCCGGCGGGATTCTCGTCGAAGAGTCCGAAGGGGTCGGCGAGAGCGAAAGCGGTCCCCAGGCCGAGCAGCAGCAGGAGGCCAGCGGCAATCGTGATCAGAGTGCGGTTGCGGGGGGCGGTGAGCGCGGCTGGCCCGGCGCCGTCCGGGCCGCCGGTTCCGTCCTGCCCGCCCAGGTCGCCGGCCCCGGCCCGGCCATCCGTTCCGGCCGGGCTGCTTGCTCCCGTCAGGCCGTTGATCTTGTTCCCGGTATATCCGTTTTGTGCGGAAGGAGTGCTGGCAGTTCCGGTGGTGTCGCTTCCGGCTGCGGGGATCGGTGTTGTCCCGGTGGTCGATGCGGGTCCGGCCGGGCCGTCGAGTTTCCCCGAGACCATGGTGTGGCCGTCCTGCGCGGGACCCGCGGGCAGAATGTCGGCAAACAGCGGCGCACCCACCATGGCCCGCCCGGCGAACCCGGCCGCGGCCCCCGCCGCCACGGCCTGCGTGACAGCCCGCGGGTCCACTGCCGCGATGGCGGCGGCTTCGGCGTCGTCGTCGAGGTTCGCGGCCTCCTCTGCGGCGGTGGCCATCACGGACGCGGACGGGAAGCGGTCGGCCGGGTCCTTCGCGAGGGCGATGCCGACCAGGTCGCGGACCTGGTGGGGCAACTCCCGGGGCAGCGGCGGCGGATCGTCCGTGACGTGCTGCAGGGCGACCGCCAGCGGGTTATCGCCGAGGAACGGCGGCTGGCCGGTCAGGCAGTGGTAGGCCAGCGCGCCGAGCGCGTAGATGTCCGCGGCCGGCCCGGTGGTCTGCTTCGACACCTGTTCGGGCGCGATGTAGAGCGCCGTACCGACCACCTCGCGCGCCCCGGTCAGGGTGACCGAGTTGGCCGACCGGGCCACCCCGAAGTCGACAAGGACCACCGTCCCATCCGGCTCGATGATCAGATTCCCGGGCTTGACGTCCCGGTGCACGATCCCGGCCTCATGGGCGGCCTGCAGCGCGCGACCCGCCTGGGCCACGATCGACATGGTCTCGGCGACCGTCAGCTGCCCGCGGTCGGCGATGATCCGGTTCAGCGGCTGCCCGTCGACCCGGGCCATCACCAGGTAGGCGCCGTCGTCGGTGTCCCCGAAGTCGTAGACCGCCACGACGCCCGGATGCCGCAGCGCGGCCATCGTCCGGGCCTCGTGCCGGAACCGGCTCAGGAAGCCGGGATCGGTCCCGCGGCCACCGAGCAACGTCTTCACCGCGACCGAACGGTTCAGCACGGTGTCGGTGGCCGCCCAGACTTCCCCCATACCGCCGGCCGCGATCCGGTCATCCAGGCGATACCGTCCGCCGAGTAGCTCTCCGGGGTTAGGCATGAGTCTTCCTCTACCCAGGAGAGTCACCGACTATCCGCCCGCGCCCCCGGACATCGACAGCAGCCACTCACCCGAGGCGGCCCGGCGGCCGCTCCGAACTGACGCCGCAGCCTCGCGGTTACGCCGCACGCCCAGCCCAGCGCCCACGGCCCACACCGCGCCCACGCGCAGGCCCGCCGGGCCCACGCCGCTCCTCAGCCCGGCGTTCGCGCCGCGCCCGCGCGCCGCGCCTCAGGTCGGTGGTGATGCTGTTGTCACGGTTGTCGTGTGGTTACTCCCCGGTGTAGAGGATGGCGTCGATCTCGATGTCGAACCCGACCAGCGGGACCGGCAGGGTGGTCCGGACCGGCGGGTGGTCGCCCTTGACGTACTGCGGGTAGATCTCGTTCATCTCGGCGAAGTCCGCGAAGTCCCGCAGGTAGACCCCGACCCGGACGGCATCGTCCAGGCTGGCGCCGGCGGCCTCGGCGACCGCCGCCAGATTGCGGAACGCGGCGTGGGCCTGCTCGGCGAAGTTCCCGGTCACCCAGGAGCCGTCCGGCAGGGCCGGCACCGCACCGGCCAGATAGATGGTGTCGCCGGCCACGACGGCGTGCGAATACGGGCCGCCGGCCGGCGCCGCCTTGTCGGTTGTCACAGCGCGCTTCGGCATCAGGAACTCCTCGGTTGCTCTCGTGGGATCGGTCGGTCTCGTGGGAACTGTTCGGCCAGCCCGTCCACTCCCACCAGCGGAGTGGCGAGCAGGTCACGGAGGTGGCGCGCCCGGCTGTCCAGAGCGGCGCGCTGCGTGTCGGTGAGCGGGATCCACGGCGCCGGCGGGGACGGCAGGCGCGGGGCGAGCAGCCGCCCACCCACGTAGGTCGCCTCGTTGACCAGCCGGACCGGCGAGACGCGGACCTGCCGATGCGCGTCGGCGACCGGGAACTCTTCCGCTCGTACCTCGAAGATTGCGATGTCGGCCGGAGCGCCCACCGCAAGCGTTCCGGCGGCCAGGCCCAGCGCCCGGGCCGGATGGGTGGTGACCGCCGCGACCACCTCGGCCAGCGGGACGCCGACGGCCAGCAGTTTGGCCATCGTGGTGGGCAGGTCGAAGACCGGCCCGTGCAGGGATCGGGCGTGCAGATCGGTGGAGACCGTGTGAGGCCGCAAGCCCGCCTCCAGCTGCGCCTCGAGCACGTCGAAGGCGAACCCGCCGGAACCGTGCCCGAGGTCCAGCAGCACCCCGCGCCCAGCCGCCGCGTGCACCGCCGGGCCGGTCGGGACGGCGATGCCGCTGGCGCAGTGCGTGATGATGTCGCCGGGCCGCAGCAGGTCGAGCACCTCGTCGAGCGACGGCGGGGCGGACCCGATGTGGACCATGACCGGCACTCCGCAGGCCGCCGCGGCGGCCAGGCCCCGGCGCAGGGGCTCCACCCCGTTGTCGCCGACCGTCTCGCGGTCGATGCGGACCTTGACGCCGTGGATCAGCTCGCGGTTGGCCTGGATCGTGTCGATCGCCAGCGGGACGTCGCAGTTGCCCAGATCCCGGCTCTCGCCGGTGCGCCCGGCCAGGCCGATCGCGGAGATGTTCAGCAGCGCGGGCACCCGGACCGCCGCGGCGGCCGCGACCCGGCGCAGGCCGTCCAGCGTGTACGCCCCGGCGGACCCGGCGTCCACCCATGTGGTCACCCCGGAGTGCCAGGCCACCGGGTCGGGATCGATGCCCCAGTAGCCCGGGCCGACATGGGTGTGCAGGTCGATCAGACCCGGGGTGATCAGGCGTCCGGCGAGGTCCACCACCCGGCGCGCGTCGCGGGGCAGGTCCGGCCCGACTGCGGCAATCTGCCCATCGCGGACCGCGACATCCACCGGCCGTCCGGCCGCCGGCCCGGGGCCGGAACCGTTACCGGCGGTCGGCCCGGTGCCGGAATCGCCGTCGGTCAGGAGCCGGCCACCGGTCAGCAACAGGTCGAAGGTCATCGGTCGTCGGCTGTCGTCAGGGCGGCGTGGATCGCCAGCCGGTAGAGGCGGGTGGGGCGGCCCTTGTGATGCGGCTGGGCGCTGCCCTCGTCGGCGACCAGCCCCGCGTCGCTGAGTTTCCTGATCAGGCGGCGCCCGCTCGGATCGGTGATCCCGAGGGCCCGGGCCAGCTCGCCGGGGGTGATCGGGCGCCCGGCCAGCGACCGCTCCAGGGCGGCGAGCCGGGACATGGTGGCGGCGCTCAGCCCGGCCCGGCCGGCGAGCCCCTCGAGACCGCCGTGCCCCCGGTAGGTATAGGCCAGCGGCGGACCGGCCGCACCGATCGGCCCGATCATCACGCCGTCGGCGGTGATCAGGTAACCGGCCGTGGCGCCGTCTCGCTCGGCGCGGTCGGCCGCCTGCTCGGCCAGCGCCACACTGCCCCGGGCGGACGCGCCGATGCCGAAGCCGATCGCCGCGTCACCCATCGCCGCGGGCACCCGCTGGTCGTCCGCTCCGGAGATCTCCTCGTCGATCAGGGCGCCGGGAGTGGGGGCGCCGTGGAAGCCGGTGATCCCGCCGAGCGGCAGGCTGACCCAGTGCCGGGTCATGGTCTCGAACACGGCCGCCGGTGCGAAAGCGATCACCGCGCGCGGCCCGTGCTCGTCGATCCAGGCGTCGGCCAGCTCGGGAAGCGCGGACAGCGCCTCGCGCAGGGCGGCCCGGGCGCCGGACTCGGGGGCGCGGAACACCGCGGCGGCGAACCGCTGCCCGTCGGCCTGCCGCCCGCGCACCCGCAGGACCAGCTCGTGCAGGTCGGCCCGGATCGTGCCGGGTGTGGGCAGCGCCGGTAGCACGGCTGTCCGCCCGTCCAGTGCGGCGGCGACGCCGGTGCGCACGGTGATGACGTAGGGCGAACCCGTCCGGTCCAGGTGCTCCCGGTGGAACGCGACCACCTCGGCGATCGGCTGCTCGGGCCGGAACGGCAGGGTGGTGATCGCCGAGCGGTCGAGGCCGAGCGCGGCGGCCACCTCGGCGACCGTCTCGTCGGGGAAGGTGTCGATGCTGACCGGGGTGGCCGGCCAGCCGTTGCCGCGGGCTCGCGCCCAGGCGAGGGCCAGGTCGAGCGCGGCGGAGCGGGTGATCGCGACGGGCAGGGCGGGTGGCAGCAGGTCGCGGGCCCGGGCATACGGAACCAGCCCCAGCAGCAGGCCGGCCAGCGTGCCGCCGGCGAGCAGGTCGGTGACCCGGTCGCGGATCTCCTCCTCCCGCTCGTAGACCGCCCAGGAGAAGGAGACGCCGGTCAGCGTGCGCGCCGCCTCGGCGAACCGGCCACGTTGACCGGAGTGGACCACGACTCCGATGTCCATCGCGCCTCCTCTGGTGGTTCGTATGTGGTTCGTAGTAGCCTCCTGGAAAACGCCCGCCAGGTCAAGGAGGCACGATGAGCGAGCCACTTACGAACCTTATCCCGCTGCCCGCGCGGGTGGTGGCGGGCGGCGACGGCTTCCTTCTCGACCCGGCGACCACGCTGGACGCGGCTCCCGGCCTCACCGAGGTGGCTGCCGTGCTGCGTGGCGTGCTGGGCCCGGCCACCGGGTGCGACTTCCCGCCCGGTCCCGGCGGCATCCGCCTGCGGATCGCCCCGGAGCTTCCGGCGGAGGGCTACCAGCTGGACATCCGCCCCGCCGGCGTGGAGATCCGGGGCGGGTCCGCGGCGGGCGCCTTCTATGCCGTGCAGACCCTGCGGCAGCTGCTGCCACCGGCCACGTTACGCCGCGCCCGGCTCCCCGGCGGCCCGTGGACGCTGCCCGGCGTCCGAGTCGAGGACGCGCCACGATTCGGCTGGCGCGGCGTGATGCTCGACGTCGCGCGGCACTTCATGCCGGTCTCCGACGTGCTGCGCCTGCTCGACCTGATCGCCTTCCACAAGCTCAACGTGCTGCATCTGCATCTCACCGACGACCAGGGCTGGCGGCTCGACGTGCCGGGCCGGCCCCGGCTCACCTCGATCGGCGCCTGGCGGCCGGCCACCATGCTCGGCTCCCGCCAGCACGAGCGTTATGACGAGCGCCCGCACGGCGGCTTCTACTCCGACGACGACCTGCGGGAGATCGTGGCCTATGCGGCTCAGCGCCACATCACCGTCGTCCCCGAGGTCGACATGCCCGGGCACATGCAGGCCGCGGTCGCGGCCTACCCGGCGCTCGGCAACGGGTTCGCCGGCCCGGTCCGGAGTTCCTGGGGCATCTCGCCGCACGTGCTCAACCTGGGGCCGGAGGCGCTCCAGTTCTGTCGCGACGTGCTCGATCACCTCTGTGACCTGTTCCCCGGCGAGCTGATCGGGATCGGCGGCGACGAGTGCCCGTCCACCGAGTGGCAGGACAGCCCGGTCGCGCAGGCCCGGATCCGCGACGAGGGCCTGGCCGGACCGCGCCACCTGCAGGCCTGGTTCACCGCCCGGCTGGCCGAGCACCTGGCCGGCCGCGGCCGCCGGGTCTTCGGGTGGGACGAGATCCTGGCCGGCGGGGCGCCACCCGGAGCGGTGATCGCCGCCTGGCGGGGCGCCGGGCCGGCCGCCCACGCGGCCCGGGCCGGTCACCCGGTGGTGTCCTGCCCGGACACCTCGGTCTATCTGGACTATCGCCAGTCCGACGACCCCGGCGAGCCGACCCCGGTGGGCACCCGCCTCACCCTCGCCGACGTCTACGCGTTCGACCCGGTCCCGCCGGGCCTCACCCCGGCCGAGGCGAGCCTGGTCCTCGGCGGGCAGGCCAATCTCTGGACCGAGCACATGGAGTCCGCGCGGCAGGTCGACTACCAAGCCTTCCCCCGTCTCTGCGGGTTCGCCGAGACGGTCTGGGGCTCGGCCGGGCGCGACTTCGACGCGTTCACCGCGCGACTCCCGGCCCATCTGGCCCGGTTGGATGCACTCGGCGTCAACTACCGGCCGCCGACCGGGCCACGGCCGTGGGATGCCCGGCCGGACGCGCCCGGTCACCCTCGTACGATCGAGGATCGTCTCGCCGAACTGCGCGAGATGACCGCGGATCTGGACCAGGCACCGGCATGATCGCCGCAGGCGGGGACAGCGGGCGCTCGGAGCGGCCCGGCTCAGGCCAGCCGGGGCAGCAGCAGGTGCGCGAGGCGCAACGGGCGCCCGGCGACGGGGCCGTCACCACTGGCGTTCCACACCTCGGAGAGCACCGCCTGCACGAAACCCCAGGCCACCACCCGCTCGACCGGCAGGCCCAGGCCGTCCGCGAGCTGCTCGATCCGGGCCGGCGCCAGTGTCAGCACGGTGTCGTCGTCACCCATCGGATCCGGGTTGTAAAGCATCGCCCCGATCTCGTATCCGGGATCGCCCATCACCCCGTGCGGGTCGATCGCCAGCCACGGCTCGCGGCCGGCGGTGAGCACGTTGTCGTGGTGCAGGTCGCCGTGCAGCACGACCCGCTCGTGCGCGGTCGCGCACAGGGCGGTGAGCAGTTCCGCGGCCCGCTCGACCAGGTGCCGGGGCAGTGGATCGTCCCCGGGGAAACGGCGCAGGTGCTCGTCGAAGGAGGCGCGCCGAGCGGCCAGTTCGGGGAGCGCGACGCCGGGTGGCGCCGGCCGGTGCAGGCGGCGGATCACCCCGATCAGGGCGGCCGTGGCGGCCTCGTCCCGCTCCGGCACCAGCGATCGGGCCGGCACACCGGGGTGGGCCTGCTCCAGCAACAGGGCGCCGCGCGCGGTGTCCCGGGCGAGCACCGAGATCGCGCCGTGCCCGCCGAAGAAGTCCAGCGCGGCGGCCTCCTGCGCGAGGTGCTCCGATTCCGGCACGCCCATCTTCAGCACCGCGGTGGAGCCGTCCGCCCGGCGGACCCGGGTCACCCAGTTCAGGCTCAGCGGATAGGCCCCGTCCAGCCGGAGATCCCACTCCCGCAGCACCTGCCCCGCGGTCTCCGGCAGCCCGGCCAGCCACCGGGTCCCGGCGGCTCCCCAGACCTTCGCCACGTGCTGGGCGAAAGCGTCCGGCACCGCGATCTCCACCATGTGTGCAGTCTGGCAATCGGCGACAAGAGCGGAATTGAGGGAGGCCCGGAATGACGATCGACTGGCGCAGCAAGGGTTTCTGGCTGCCGGAGGCGGCCCGGACCCCCGAGCAGTTCGCGGCCGACCCGCAGAGCATCTTCGCCGGCGGTTTCACCTGGCCGTTGCTGACCGTGCGGCGTGCCGCGGTGGAGGCGAACATCGCCACCATGGCCGCCTACTGCCGGCGGCACGGATTCGACTTCGCCCCACACGCCAAGACGGCCATGGCACCCGGCCTGGTCGAGGCGCAGCTGCGGGCCGGCGCCTGGGGGATGACCGTGGCCACGCCGAACCAGGCCCTGGTGATGCGGCGCCTCGGCGTGGCGCGGGTGCTGATCGCGAACCAGGTGCTCGATCCCACGGCGTTGCGCTGGCTGGCCGCACAGAGCGCCGCGGGCTGGGAGGTGTATTTCCAGGTCGACTCGGTCGCCGGAGTGCGAGCGGCGGCCGAGGCGGGAGGTGCCCGGGTCCTCGTCGAGCTCGGCCACCCCGGTGGCCGGACCGGCGTGCGCACCCTCGACCAGCTGGAGGAGGTGGCCCGGGCCGCGGCCGACGCTTCCGGGGTCGACCTCGCCGGCCTGACCGGGTACGAGGGACAGCTCACCGACCAGGCCGGAGTGGACGCCTATCTCGACCTGCTGGTCGAGGGGTTCGAGCGGCTGTCGCGTGCCGGACTGCTGCCCGATCAGCCGCTCGTCTCGGCCGGTGGCAGCGCCTGGTTCGACCGGGTGACCGACCGGCTCGCCGTGCTGGACTCCCGGGCGCGGCTCCTCCTGCGCAGCGGGGCCTCGGTCACCCACGACGACGGGTTCTACCGCGAGCGGACGCCGTTCACCCGGGTGCCCGAGGAGGGGCCGCTGGCAGCGGCGCTGGAGATCTGGGCGCAGGTGCTGTCGGTTCCGGAGCCCGGGCTGGCGCTGGCCGGGATGGGCAAGCGGGACGCTCCGTTCGACGAGGGGCTGCCGGTGCCGCTGGAGGTGCGGCGCACCGACGGTTCCGCGGCGTCGTCCGAGGGGCTGCGGGTGACCCGGCTCAACGATCACCACACCTATCTCGAGGTGGCCGACGGGTTCGTCGTCGAGCCCGGTGACCTGGTCCGATTCGGCATCTCGCACCCGTGCACCGCCTTCGACAAGTGGCGGGACATCCCGGTGGTGGACGAGGAACGGCGCGTGGTGGACGTGCTGCACACCTACTTCTGACCCGGCGCCGGGTGAGTGTCGTACCCGTGCGGGAAGGTGAAAGCATGGCGGGATTTCGGTTGGTGGAGTGGGACGCGCGAGGGCTGGCCTTCGAACGGCGGGCCAACACTCCGGAGATGCAGACGTTCCTCGGCGGGGTCGAGCCCGACGAGGCGACAGTGGCCCGGCACGAGCGGATAAGCCAGGGCATCCGCGACGGGACCACCAGCATGTTCCTGATCGTGGTCGAGGAGCAGCCCGACCCGGTCGGCTCGGTCGGCTTCTGGGAGAAGGAGTGGCGCGGCGAGCCGGTGTTCGAGCTGGGCTGGAAGGTGCTTCCGGGGTTCCAGGGGCGCGGCCTCGCGGGCGGGGCCGTCGCCGAGGCGCTGTCCCGGGCCGCCGCGACCGGGCGGCGCCGGTGGGGTCACGCCTACCCGCGGATCGACAACACCGGGTCGAACGCGTTGTGCCGCAAGACCGGGTTCGAGCTGCTCGGCGAGGTGGACTTCGAATATCCGAAGGGGAACCCGATCCGCTGCAACGACTGGCGGTTCGACCTGTCAGCTCAGGCCGGGGCGGGTCCGCCCGACTCCGGCTCGAGCAGCAGGCGGGCGTAATTCGCCATGGACCGCTGGTATCGGGGCAGGTGCCGGGCGAGAGCGCCGACTGCGATGGCGACGGCCTCGCGCTCCCGGCCCACGTCGGTCAGCGCCAGGGCGAGGACTGTCGTCACCGCGTCGTCGAGATGGTCGGAACCGGCCTGGAGTTCGGCGGTGAGCAGCGTGACGCTCTCCGGTGAGCGGCCCAGGTTCCGCAGTGAGCTGGCCATCTGGATCACGGCGCGGCGGCGGCGTTCCCCGGTCAGGCCGGCGGCGAGGGCCTCCTGGTAGAGCGGCACCGCGAGGTCCGAACTGCCGGTCGAGTCGAAGGCGGCGGCCCGCTCGAAGGTGCCGTCCGGGTCGCCGGCGGGGAGTTCCGCGGCGAGGTCGGCGATCGCCTGGCGGAAATCGGCGAGCTCGCGCTCGTCGATGGAGGCCCAGACGGCGGCCAGTCGTGCGTCCCACTCCGATGTGCTCATCGGCCGAGCCTCGCACAGCCGCTCATGAACCCGGGGACGCCCCTCTCGGCCGCGGCCGCGTGCGGTGGGCGCGGCATCCACGCACGCCGCACACAGCCTCGGCGGCCGCACACGGCCGCGGCGGCCGCGTGCGGCGGCCCGGCCCGGTTGATCAGGTGGGCGTGCCGGCCGGCGAAGTCGGGGCCCGGGAAAACCGGGGCGACGGGAAATCGGGGCGACGGGAAGGAGTTGATGTTGGAAGACTGCGCGGTATGACGGAGACGCTGACGCTGTGGCGGCCGACCGGGCCGAACGAGCTCGCGCTGGTGGAGGCCTCGGGGTGGCGGCGATGGCCCCCGCGGCTGCCGGACCAGCCGATCTTCTATCCGGTGCTCAACGAGGACTACGCGATCCGGATCGCCCGGGACTGGAACGTGCCGGCGTCCGGGGCGGGCTTCGTGACCCGGTTCGAGGTGGACGCGGCGTTCGCGGCTCGGTATCCGGTACGGCAGGCCGGCGGGGACACGATCCTGGAGCTCTGGGTGCCGGCCGAGGAACTGGACGAGTTCAACGACCACATCGTCGGCGTCATCGAGGTCGTCCGCGAGTTCCGGTGAGGGTGACGGGGGTGGGGCGGGTGTTCGGGCAGGAGCGGTACTCGGCGCGGTTCGAGTGGGGGCCGTCGGGAGCTGACGCGGTGGCGGCCGGGGCGGCGTTCGTGGCGGTGGTGGACGTCCTGTCGTTCACCACGGCGTTGAGCGTCGCGGTGGAGAACGGCGTCGCGGTGATGCCCTACCCGTGGCGGGACGGCACCGAGGTGGCTGCGGCGGCACGGTACGACGCCGAGCTGGCGGTGGGGCGGTCGGCGGCCGGCCCGGACGAGATCAGCCTGTCGCCGGCGGCCATCCGGCGGGTGGCGACCGGGCGCCGGATCGAGCGGCTGGTGCTGCCGTCACCCAACGGCTCGGCCATCTGCGCGCGCCTCTCGGCAGCCGGCAGCGCCCGCCCGGCCGGTGAGGCGGTGACGGTGCTCGGGGTGTGCCTGCGCAACGCGGCGATCGCGGGGGAGTGGGTGCGGGCCCGGCTCGCCGGTCGGCCGGTCGCGGTGGTCGCGGCGGGGGAGCGGTGGCCGGATGGTTCGCTGCGGCCGGCCGTGGAGGATCTGTGGGGTGCGGGAGCGTTCCTGGCCGGGTTCAGCGATCTGTCACCGGAGGCGGAGTCGGCGGTGGCCGCCTATCGGGCCGTGGCGGGTCGTGTGCCGGCCGCTCTCGCCGCGGCGGCTTCGGGCCGTGAGCTGGCCGCTCTGGATCATCCCGGGGCCGCGGCTCGCAGCTTCGCCGAGGATGTCGCGATCGCCGCCGAGGTCGACGCGTCCACAGCTGTCCCGGTCCTGCAGGACGGCTGGTTCCGCCGAGCGGAACCGACCCCGCCAGGTTGATCATCGCTGCCGATCGGATGGTTCCGCCAACCCGATGCCGCGACGCCGCGACTTCGGGACTTCGGGACCCCGCGGCACCGGGACTCCGCGACCTCGCGGCGCCGCGCTGCTTGGGCGTCGCGGCTTGAAGACGCTGCGACTTCGGGACTCCGCGTTCTCGCGGTGCCGTGGTGTTTGGTTGTCGGGTCTTGGGACGCTGCGGCGCTGGATTCTGCGTTCTCGCGGCGCCGTGGTGCTCGGGCGTCGTGACTTAAGGACCACTGCGACGCTGAGGCGTCGGCCGTCAGCGCCACCAAGCGGAGGGCGCGTGCGGCGGCCCGCCACCGACAACCAGCAGCGACAACGGACCACTGACACACCGACCGACCAAAGCCACCCACCGACCACAACAACAACCGCCGGTGCGATCACCGCGCCGCCCCCCGAACCGGGCGGCGACCGCGCCCACTGGCCCGTGACACGCGGCGGCTGGCGCTCCTGACAGAATGTCGGGTGCGCCCCGCGAACTCTGTTAGGAGACGTTTCCGTGATCAGGACCCATGACGCCGGCAGTCTGCGTGCGAGCGACGCCGGCACGACGGTGACGCTCGCCGGGTGGGTGGCCCGCCGGCGCGACCACGGCGGTGTCATCTTCGTCGACCTGCGGGACGGCTCGGGCGTGGTGCAGGTGGTCTTCCGCGAGGAGGACGCGCACGCGCTGCGCAACGAGTTCTGCGTGAAGGTCGTCGGCGAGGTCAACGCCCGCCCGGCCGGCAACGAGAACCCGGATCTCGCCACCGGCGCGATCGAGGTCGTCGCCAGTGAGCTGACCGTGCTCTCCGAGGCGGCCCCGCTGCCGCTGCCGATCGACGACGCGGTCACCGCGTCCGACGACATCCGGCTCAAGTACCGCTACCTCGACCTGCGCCGTTCCGGCCCGTCGAAGGCGCTGCGCCTGCGCAGCCGGGCCAACCAGATCGCCCGCGAGGTGCTGCACGCCCGCGACTTCAACGAGATCGAGACGCCGACCCTGACCCGGTCGACGCCGGAGGGCGCGCGCGACTTCCTGGTCCCGGTCCGCCTGCAGCCCGGCGCCTGGTACGCGCTGCCGCAGTCCCCGCAGCTGTTCAAGCAGCTGCTGATGGTGGCCGGCATGGAGCGGTATTACCAGATCGCCCGCTGCTACCGCGACGAGGACTTCCGCGCCGACCGGCAGCCGGAGTTCACCCAGCTCGACATCGAGATGTCGTTCGTGACGCAGGACGACATCATCGCGCTCGGCGAGGAGATCGTCAGCAAGCTCTGGAGCGAGCTCGCCGACTACCAGGTGCAGCTGCCGATCCCGCGGATCACCTGGACCGACGCGATGAACCGCTACGGTTCCGACAAGCCCGACCTGCGCTACGGGGTCGAGCTGGTCGAGCTGACCGACTACCTGCGTGGCACGGCGTTCCGCGTCTTCGCCGGTGCGATCGACGCCGGCGGTTACGTCGGCGCGGTCGTGATGCCGGGTGGCGCCGCGCAGACCCGCAAGGAGCTGGACGGCTGGCAGGACTGGGCGAAGGCCCGGGGCGCCCGCGGCCTGGCCTACGTGGTCCTCGACGCCGAGACCGGCGAGCCGAAGGGCCCGGTCGCGAAGAACTTGTCGCCCGAGCACCTGTCCGGCCTGGCCGACGCGGTCGGCGCCAAGCCGGGTGACGCGGTCTTCTTCGCCGCGGCCAACGAGCGTCGCGACGCGCAGGAGCTGCTCGGCGCCGCGCGCATCGAGATCGCCAAGCGGGCCAAGCTGATCGACGAGTCGGCCTGGGCGTTCTGCTGGGTGGTCGACGCGCCGATGTTCGAACGGACCTCGAACGAGGATGGGACAGCGGGCGGTTGGACCGCGGTCCACCACCCGTTCACCTCGCCGAACGACGAGTGGCTCGACAACTTCGAGTCCGCTCCGGACAAGGCGCTGGCCTACGCGTACGACATCGTCGTGAACGGCAACGAGATCGGTGGCGGCTCGGTCCGTATCCACCGCGGTGACGTGCAGAGCCGGGTCTTCGACCTGCTCGGCATCACCCCGGACGAGGCGCAGGACAAGTTCGGCTTCCTGCTCGAGGCGTTCAAGTACGGCCCGCCGCCGCACGCCGGCATCGCGCTGGGCTGGGACCGGACCTGCATGCTGCTCGGCGGGTTCGACTCGATCCGCGAGGTCATCTCGTTCCCGAAGAGCCGCGGCGGTTTCGACCCGCTGACCGGCGCGCCCACGCCGATCACCGCGCAGCAGCGTCTGGAGGCGGGCGTCGACGCCAAGCCGAAGGCCGCCGCGGGCACGCCCGGCACCGACGGCCAGGCCGCCCCGGTGGAACGCTCGAACTGATCCGGTCGCGCCGCCCGGCCGGACTCGATTCCGGCCGGGCGTGCGCGGGCGCGCTGTTCCTGTGAGACTGGTCGGCGTGGAGCCGACCATCGTCCAGTGCGCCGAGCAGCTGTATGTCGGCCGCCGCGAATCGATCACCATGACCGAATTCGCCCGCATCGCCGACCACCTGCCCACCATGTTCTCCGGCCTGGCCCAGCGCGGCGTGGCCACCACCGGCGCGCCGTTCTTCCGCTACCGCATGATCGACATGGCGGCGGAGATGGTGGTCGAGGCCGGCATCCCGGTCGCCGGCCCGGTCCCGGTCGACGCGCCCGACTTCCTGGACCGGCTGCCGGCCGGCCGCTACGCCACGGTCAGCCACGTCGGCCACCCCGATCAATTGATGAGCATCACCGCGCGCCTGCTCGACTGGGCCCAGCGCAACGGCCTGACCTGGGACATGACGCCCACCCCCACCGGCGAGTTGTGGAACGCCCGCGTCGAGATGCTGATGACCAACCCCGCCGAGCAGCCCGACATGCACAAATGGGAAACGGTGCTGCTCTTCAAGCTCGCCGACTGACCGATTCCCATCACCGCCCGCCTTTCGCCGCCGGGCCGCGCATCACGATCCACCCCATGTGGTACGACTACGGAGCGCCCGTGCGCAGGCTACGAGCCGAGTCCCGCCCGTGAGGCCGCCGCGACACCGCGCCACCCCGGACCGCGGCCGCGCCACCAGCCCGCGCCACTCACCGCGCAAGGCCGTCACCACCCCGGACCGCAGCGCGCCTCGCGGTGGTTGGCTGGTCGTCAGGGGTGTCTCCGCGACGCGGAGACACCCCTGACAGCCAGCCGAAGGCCTGGAGCGCGGCGGCGACCGTGATCCGGGACCGCCGGGCGCCCGCGTTCAGGAGGCGGGGCCGATCAGGCCGGTGGTGTGCACCGAAGCCGCCAGCAGGGCCGGATCACCGAACACCCGCCAGGCCTCGACGGCAGCATCCGCAAACTTGATCGCATGCGCGTCCCCCGACACCACCGCCCGATCGAACACCTCCGCCGGATCGAGCGCGGCGTCCCGGCCGGAACCGGAACCCCGATCAAGCGCCGGGCCGCCCCCGAGCGCCGACGCGGCCCCGAGCGCTGACGTCGCCCCGAGCGCTGACGCCGGCCCGAGCGTGGAGGACGGCTCGCGCGTGGCGGACGGGTCGGGGGTGGTGGGGGAATAGGCCGCGGTCACTGCCGCTGCGGCTGCCCAGGCGGCGGCCAGGCTCGGGGTGGTCAGGGATGATGGGAGGGCGGGCAGCGTTCGCAGCACGGCGGCTGGTGCGGTCGCGGCGTGCACGAGCATGACCGGGTTGCCGTATCCGTACCGAAGATGGTGCCGGACCGCTGCCGCGACGATCTGTCGCAGGCGGTCCTCGGCCGCACCGCTCCCCGGCACCGCGCCGGCCGACTGTGGCCACGCGGGCAGGTCGGCGAGCTGAGCGAGCCGGTTCCGGATGCCGAACCGCTGATCCGGCACCCGCGGCACGGCGTCCAGCGCGCTCCGCGGGTCGCTCGCCGGATACGCCCCGTGCCCGGCCGGCGCGAGCGGCTGCCACCGCGCGGCCCAGTATGCGAGCCCCTGACCGAGCTCCGCCACCCGCTCCGGCGTCTCCCGGTCGAGCAGCGCCCGCACCGCGTGCCCGACCCTGATCACCCCGTGCGTGGCACCCGCGGCGATACCAGGCAGCAGCCGCGGCCACCAGGTCGCCAGCACCTCCCGCCACGGCCCGGACCGGGTCTCCCGTTCGAAGAAGCCCAGCCAGTCCGCGGTTCGGGTCGGGTCGCCGAGGGGATCCCGCCAGCCCTCGGCGGAGATCGGCGCGATGCCGCGCGGCGCCTCGTCCAGGCGATCCCGGTAGGCGTCGATCCACCGGTGCACATCGTCTGCGTGTCCGTTCCTGATCAACGCCTCGGTCGCCATCGGCGCGTGGTTGGAGAGCCAGCCGTCGTGCTCCGGCCCGGTCCCGTGGAGCCGGACCAGCGCTTCGTCAAGCGTGTCGTTTTCCATGCTCACGAGCCTGCAACCTCAACCCGGCTTGACTTCAAGTCCCGGAAGGCCCAGCTCACGGCACGTCGGCGCCAATGATGCACAATTGCTTTGCATAACTTCTGTGCACAGTTATTGTGGATGCATGGCCGACGAACTCACACAGGTCCACCTCACCGGGGAGCAGATCCGCGCCCTGGCCCACCCGCTGCGGCTCCGGCTGCTCGGCCAGCTGCGGCTGGCCGGCCCGGCCACGGCCACCTCGCTCGCCACCGCCCTGGCCACCAACACCGGCGCGACCAGCTATCACCTGCGTCAGCTCGCCGAGGCCGGTTTGGTCATCGAGGAGCAGCGCGCGGGCAGTGGCCGGCAGCGCTGGTGGCGGGCCGCGCACGACATGTCCAGCTTCCGGCGCAGCTACTACGACGGCGACCCGGAGGCCACCGCGGCCGCCGAGTGGCTGCAGAGGCAACAGGTCAGCCGCTTCGCCGAGCTGGCGGAGAACTGGCGTCGTGCGTTGCCCGGCGAGACACCGGCCTGGCAGGACACCGCCGAGATCTCCGACTACATGCTCGAGCTGGGCTCGGCGCAGACCCAGGCGATGATGCGCGACATCGAGGAGGTCATCGAGCGCTATCGCAAGTTCGGCCTGGACGAGCCCGCGCCGGACACGCGCTCGGTCGCCCTCTACACGTCCGCCCTGCCCCGCATCGAAGGCGTGATGGAAGGCGGAAAGAGCGGCACGGAAGGCGGAGAAGGCGGGTCCGGGGAAGACGACGCGACCGGGGACGAGGCTGACCGATGATGGCGCTCTCCGTGCGGCAGGTCCGGTTCCGCTTCCTGCTCCTCGTCACGCTGCGCTGGTTCCCGGTCGGCTTGACCATCCCGATGCTCGTGCTGCTCCCGCTCGAGCGCGGCCTCACCATCGCCCAGGCCGGCACGGTCGCCGCGGTGCAGGGTTTCACCGTGCTGGTCCTCGAGCTGCCCACCGGCGGGTTCGCCGACGCGTTCGGCCGGCGCCCGCTGCTGCTGATCGCCGGGGTGGTCAACGTGGCCGCGCTGGCCGTGATGAGCGTCGCCGACACGTTCGCGCTCTTCGCCCTGGCCTGGCTGCTGCAGGGGGTGTTCCGGGCGCTGGACAGCGGCCCGCTGGACTCCTGGTTCGTCGACGAGTCACTGGCCGCGGACGAGCACGCCGACATCGAGACCGGGCTGAGCCACGGCTCGGTCGCGCTCAGCCTCGGCATCGCGGGCGGGGCCCTGGTCAGCGGGGGACTGGTCTGGCTCGGGCCGGTCGGCCGGGTGAGCGCGCTGACCGTACCCATGCTTGTTGCTCTTGGTTTGAGCCTGGTGAGCACGCTGGCGGTGGCGCTGCTGATGCATGAGGCCCGCCCGGCTCGCGGATGGGCGGCCGTGGCCGCCTCGCTCCGCGGCGTGCCGGTCGCGATCGGCTCCGCGCTGGGCCTGGCCCGCCGGTCCCGGGTGGTGTTCGCGTTGATCATGGTGGAGCTGCTGTGGAGCTTCGGCATGGTCACCTTCGAGAAGCTGATGCCGATCCGGCTCAGCGAGGTGCTGGCCGACAAAGACGGTGCGGCGGCGCTGATGGGCCCGGTCAGCTCGGTGGGATGGGCGGCCTCGGCGGCCGGCGCCGCGCTGGTGCCGCTGCTCATCCGGCGGGTCGGCGCGCCCTGGGCCGGTTTCACCCTGCGGATCGTGCAGGGTCTGACGATCGTCGCGATGGGTCTGCTGGCCGGCCCGGCCGGGGTGATCACCGGGTTCCTGCTGACCTACGCGGCGCACGGCGCGGCCAACCCGGTGCACGCCGGGCTGCTGCACCGGCAGGCCGAGGGGGAGTACCGCACCAGCCTGCTCTCGCTCAACTCGATGGTCGGCCAGCCGGGCTTCGCGATCGGGGCGATCGTGCTGACCGCGTTCGCGCAGAGTGCCGGCGTCAGCGCGGCCATGGTGGCGGGCGCCGTGGTGCTCGCCGTGGCCGCTCCGCTCTATCTGGTGAAACCCAAGTTTCGGGAACCCATTGATGCGGGTACCCCTTCAGCATCGGCTCTCACCCCCGGAGGAACCTGATGCTTGCGATCGCCGCAGCTGTCGTTTTCGGTATCTACCTGCTCGCTGACCTGTTCGACACGAACTTCGGCGCGCCCGACCTGTTCAACTTCTCCACGATGGCGTCGCTCGGCCTGCTGCTGCTCTCGCTCTACCTGGCCGGCGTGGGTCGTGGCCCGTCCACCGGCACCGGCAGTGGCCGTCGGTTCGCCGGCCGTCGCCCCGGCCGCGGCTGATCCACACCGCTCCTCCGCGGGCCCGCGCGTGCACGCACAGTAGTGCCGCACTCGCGGGCCGGGAGCGTGTCCACACGTGGTGACGTGGCATTTCGGATCGGCCCCGACGGGCCGGTACTGTCGGTTGTGATGGACACCGACGGGCTCTTCTCTCTCGCGCAACCGGGCTTCGGGCCAGCCGCCCCGAGCGGTCCGGCGGGTGTCGAGACCGCCGGATTCGGTGCGGCCGCGGCCGACGCCCCGCTCCCGGTCCGGATGCGCCCGGCGAGCCTGGACGAGCTGGTCGGGCAGCAGCATCTGCTCGCCCCCGGCGCCCCGTTGCGGCAGTTGGTGACGGGTTCCAGCCCGATGTCGGTGATCCTCTGGGGTCCGCCCGGCACCGGCAAGACCACCATCGCGCACCTGGTCGCGCACGCCACCGACCGCAAGTTCGTGGCGATGTCCGCGCTGACCGCCGGCGTGAAGGACGTCCGCGCCGTGATCGAGACGGCCCGCCGTGCCCGCCGCTCCGGCGGACCACCCACCGTGCTGTTCATCGACGAGGTGCACCGCTTCAGCAAGACCCAGCAGGACTCGCTGCTCGCCGCGGTCGAGGACCGCACCGTCACGCTGCTCGCCGCGACGACCGAGAACCCGTATTTCTCGGTGATCTCCCCGCTGCTCTCCCGCTGCGTGCTGCTGACCCTGCAGGCCCTGCAGGAGGAGGACGTGCGCGGCCTGATCCGCCGGGCCGTCGCCGATCACCGCGGGCTGGGCGGCGCGGTGTCGCTGTCGCCCGAGGCGGAGACCCATCTGGTACGGCTGTCAGCCGGCGACGTGCGCAAGGCGCTGACCGCACTCGAAGCCGCCGCGGGGTCCGCGACCGCCCAGGGCGCGAAGGTGATCGACCTGGCCACCGCCGAGCGCGCGGTCGACGTGGCGGCGGTCCGCTACGACCGGGACGGCGACGCGCACTACGACGTGACGAGCGCGTTCATCAAGAGCATGCGGGGCAGCGACCCGGACGCCGCACTGCACTACCTGGCCCGGATGCTGGTGGCCGGCGAGGACCCGCGGTTCATCGCCCGGCGCATCGTGATCTTCTCGAGCGAGGACGTCGGGATGGCCGACCCGCAGGCGCTGCTGGTGGCGACCGCGGCGGCCCAGGCGGTGCAGCTCATCGGCATGCCCGAGGCCCAGCTCAACCTGGCCCAGGCGGTCGTGCACATGGCCACCGCCCCCAAGTCGAACAGCGTCACCACGGCGATCGGCGCCGCGATCGCCGACGTCCGGGCCGGTCGGGGCGGTGCTGTCCCCTCGCCGCTGCGCGACGCGCACTACTCGGGCTCACGTGGCCTTGGTCACGGTCTGGGCTATCGGTACCCGCATGACGACCCGAGAGGCGTTGTACGTCAGCAGTACGTTCCCGACGATCTCGTGGGCACCGACTACTATCGGCCGTCCGAACACGGGGCCGAGCGTGCCGTGGGCGAGCGGGTGCCGCGCCTGCGCCGGATCGTCCGGGGCCTCGGCGCCCGGCCCGGCGAGTCGCGGCCGGTCGCCGCTTCGGCGAGCGGTGCGAACCGCGCGGCGGGTGGTGCGGCGGCCTCCGATGCGTCACAGTCGTCGGCGGACTTGGAACAGACGGGCACCACCGGCTCCGGACCGCAGGGTTCGGGGCCCGTCGAGCCGGCGGCATCCGGCGAGGCGGGGACACCGGCCGGTGAGCCGGGCAGTGCGGTGGAGACGGCGGATGAGGGCGGCCCGGACACGGTCGCGGACCATCCGGTAACGGTGACGGGATCGGGTACGGCGGCGGCCGGACCGGATGCCGAGGACGACGTGATGCGGTCAGAGCGGTCAGACAAGAGCGGCGTCGCAGCCGGGAAGGAACAGCCGTGACAGCGCGCGGTGCCGATCGGCCCGACGACGACCCCGGTCAGAGCGGCGGCAAGAAGGGCCGCCGTTTCGGGCGCGGCCGTGCCGAGCAGCCGGCCGAACCGGTCGAGGTCCCGCGCGAGGAGACCGGCTGGCTCGACGACCTGCGGACGGCGAAGCAGTCGGCTGTCGCGATCGGGCCCGGTACGGCGCCCGGCGAGGGCCGGACCAGCAAGTCCGGCCGTCGTGCGCCCACCGCCGAGGACCGTCCGGACGACGACGGCCCGGTCTTCGGCGGCGGTGAGCCCGCCGGTGACGGCCCGGCCGCCCGGCCCGCCGGTGCGCCCGCGCCCGGCTGGCAGGGTCCCTCGGGTGAGTTCTCCCCGGGACGCCCCGGCGCGCAGCAGCCCGGACCGGCCGCGGCCGGTCCCGGGCAGGCGCCGCCGGTCCGGCGGCCCGGTCAGGGTCCGCAGGGCGCTGCGCAGGTGCCCGGTCAGATGCCGCCCGGCCAAGGTCCCGGCCCCAATATGTCCGGTCCGGGCCAGCGGTCCGGCCCGATCGCTCCCGGTCAGATGCCGCCCGGTGCGGTTCCGCCCGGCCAGCGAGGCGGGCCGCCTCCCGGCGTTCAGCCCGCCGGTCAGCGGGGCGGGCCGCCTCCCGGCGTTCAGCCCACCGGTCAGATGCCGCCCGGTCAGCGTGGCGGGCCGCCTCCCGGCGCTCCGCCGGTCGGACAGCCTGGTGGTCAGATGCCGCGTGGCGTCCCGGCCGGTCCGCGCGACGGTCAGGCGCCAGGTCAGATGCCGCGCGACGGTCAGCAGCAGCCCGGCCAGATGCCGCGTGGTGGTCAGCCGCCCGCCGGTCAGATGCCGCGTGGCATGGCGACCGGCCAGGTTCCGCCGGGTGCCGCACCGGGCCGGGCGGTTCCGCCCGGTCAGCGTGGTGGCGCCGGCGGTCAGCTGGCCCCCAACCCGGTCTCGCCCGGTCAGGTGGGCGCGGGACCGGCCCGGCGTGGTGGGCCCGGCGCGCCGGTCTCCCCGCCCGGTCGTCCCGGCATGCCGCCCGAGCCGGGCAGCGGCCGCCGTCAGATCGACTCCGCCGCGCCGGGCTATCCGGAGCAGGGCGTTCCGCGGTCCGGCAACCCGCCGGAGATCCCCGGCGGGCGTGCCGTCGGCCCGGACCCACGAGGCATGACGTCGGGCGTGCGCCCGGTCTCGCCGGGTGTCCGCCCGACCTCACCGGCCGGTCCGGCCCGGGACAGGTTCCGCACCGAGGGCGGTCCGGCGCGCGCCGACGCGCAGCAGTCCGGTCCGATCCCGCCGGCGGTCTACCAGACCGGCCCGATCCCGAACGGTGGCGCGGGCTTCGCCGCGGAGACCGTGCCGCCGATCGTCTACCAGGCCGACCCGGTGTCGCCGGCCGTCTACCAGACCGGACCCGTGCCGACCGCCGACGAGCGTGGCGGCCGCGGCCGCGGCCGCCGGTCGCGCGCCGACGGCGTCGAGCCGGTCGACGGCTCACACTCCGCGCCGGACGGCGGCCGCGGGCCTCGTCCGGTCTCCGGTGTGCCGACACATGCCGCGCCGGACGGTGGCCGGGGGCCGCGTCCGGTCTCCGGTGTGCCCACACATGCCGCGCCGGACGGCGCCTACGGCGGTCGCGGGCCGCGCCCGGTCTCCGGTGCGCCCACGCACGCCGCGGCTGACGACGGCTACGGCTCGCACGCGACCGGCCCGGACGCGATGCGCGGCGGGTCGGCGCGACCGACGTCCGGAGCGCACGCGCAGCCGGAGGACCGGTTCGGACTGAGCACCGGAGCGCTGGACGGCTCGGCCGGTCGCCGCGCCGGGCACGCGGCCGCTCCGGATCCGCGCGAGCAGGGTCCGGGACGGCACGAGGCGCCGGACGGCGCCCCGGGTGGCGCCACCGGCCGTGGTGCCGGTCAGCGTGCCGCGGGTGGTCCCGGCAACGGTCAGCGTGGTCCTGGCGGCATGCCCGGTGGTCCGGGTGACGGAACCGGCGCCGGGCAGCGCGGCCCGGGCAACGGTCCCGGCGGCCGGGACGGTGGGCCGAGTGTTCCCGGACCGCGCCGGGTCGGACCCGGTGACGGGCGGCCGGTCCGGGCTTCCGCGGCCGTGGTGCCGCCGGTCGTGCCGGGCCGTCAGGGTGTGCGTGCTCCGGCGATGCCCGGCCGGGCCGGTGCGATGGCGGACAGCCCCTCGGGTGTCATCCAGCGCCCGCCTCCGCGGGGTGGCACCGGTCAGCTCGCGCCGGACGAGGACGGTTTCACCACCGATCGGCGTTCGCAGGACGGTGGCCAGACCGGTGGTGTGACGCCGCCCGGCCAGGGGACTCGTGGCCCCGGTGGCGGTGTCTCGGTGCCCGGTCAGGCCGGTCCGGGACGACGGGGGCGCGGCGAGGAGCAGGGCGTCCGGATCGCGGCCGACTCGCCGTTTGCCGACCTGGTCGGCGCGCAGCTCGAGCCGGGCGCCGGCGAGCAAACCGCCGGTGAGCCGGGTCGTCCCGGTGAACCCGGTCGTGGCGGACGCCGCGCCGACGGTGGCCCGGCCCGTGCCGCGGGCGGCCGCCGCGCGCCTGTTCCGGAGCAGAGCCAGGCCTTCCCGGCCGGTATGGGCCACCCCGACCAGAGCCAGGGCTTCCGTGCGGGCACGGGTGGTCCCGACCAGAGCCAGGGTTTCCGTGCGGGTGCGGGCGGTCCCGATCAGAGCCAGGGTTTCCGGGCAGGTGCGGGGAACCCCGAGCAGAGCCAGGGTTTCCGCGCGGGTATGGGCAGTCCGGATCAGAGCCAGGGTTTCCCGGCCGGTATGGGCAGTCCTGACCAGAGCCAGGGTTTCCCGGCCGGTATGGGCGGCCCGGATCAGAGCCAGGGTTTCCCGGCGGGGACCGGTGGGCCGGACGCCAGCCAGGGCTTCCCGGCCGGTATGGGCGGACCGGAGCCGACCTCGCGGGGTCGCCGGCGTCGCGCCGCTCCGGACCAGGACCGTGGACCGGCCGATCAGGGCCGTGGCCCGGCCGGTCCGGAGCAGAGCCAGGGTTTCCCGGCCGGTGAGCAGGGGCCGCGAGGCCGCCGCCCGGCCGGTCCCGATCAGAGTCAGGGCTTCGCGGCCGGAACCGGCCAGCCGGAGCACGGCATGCCCAGCGGCCCGGTCTCGCCGGCCCCTGGCCAGCGTGCCGGCGGGCCCAGGCCCCGTGGCGCCGGACCGGCTCGCGGTGGCGCGTCGGTACCCGGTTCGGCCGGTTCGGCCCGCGTGCCGGGCACCGGTTCTGCCAGCGTGCCCGGAAACGGTCCGAGCGGTCCCGGTGGCCCGGGCGGCCCCGGACGTCCCGGCGGGCCGGGTGGTCCGAACGGCCCCGGCGGCCCGAATGGTCCCGGTGGTCCGAACGGGCCCGGTGGCCCGGGTGGCCCCGGACGCGGAGCGGCATCGGTAGCGGTGCCCGGAAACGGCCCCAACGGGCCCAACGGCCCCAACGGACAGGGCGGCCTGAACGGGCAGGGCGGCCCGGATGCTGACGGCCCGAGCGGTTTGCGCGGCGCCGGTGGTCGTGGTCCGGGCAACCGGCCCGAGCCGGGCGGCCCGAGTGGCCTGCCCCGCGGCGCCGGTTCCGCCAGCGTGCCCGGGAACTCCCTTGAGCTGAGCGGCCCGCCCCGTGGCGCGGCCGGTGTCACCGGGAGCGGCCCGGAAGCCGGCGGCCCGAGCGGCCTGCCGCGCGGCGCCGCCTCGGTAGCCGTGCCCGGCAACGGGCCCGGCGGTCCGGGACGTGGCGCTGCCGCGGTGCCCGGCAACGGCCCCGGTGGCCCGGGGCGTGGTGCTGCCGCGGTGCCCGGCAACGGCCCGGGACGCGGCACGGCCGGCATCCCCGGCAACGGCACCAGGGCACCCGGCAACGGCAACGGCCCCGGAGGACCCGGCGGCCCCGGCAACGGCGGCCCGGGCACCGGGCCGGGCGGACCCGGCACCGGGCAGGGTGGCCAGGCGCGGGGCACGGGAGCAGCCCAGGTGTCCGGAAACGCCGGTTCCGCGGCTGTCGGCGGGCGTGGCACGGGCTCGGCCTCGGTGCCGGGCACCGCATCCGCGCCGGGCACCGGCTCCGGGGACGGTCCGGGTGCCGGTGGGGCCAAGGGCAGCGCCGCGGCGGGATCCGCGGTCGTCCCGGTCGGTGCCGGGACCGGTAACGGCACGGGCACCGTCGTGGTGGCACGGGCCGGCGCGGCTTCCTCCGTACCATCGGGGTCTGTGCCCGGTGCGAAGAAGACCGGGAGTGGATCGCGGGCCGAGGGCGATGGCGCAGCCGAGCCGGAAGGTGGTCTGGCCGCCGAGTTGCGGCAGAAGCTGCGCACCCAGCGGCGGCTGCGAGTGATCACGCTGTCCACGCTGGCGACAGTGGTGTTGCTCCTGCTGCCGGCGTTCTTCGGGCTGCGGGCGATGAGCAGCGACCCGGTCTTCACGTCGCTGAACGCGCTGAACGTGCCGTCCTGGGCGGATCAGAAGCCGGACGACAAGGCCAGCAACAGCCGCTGGTGCTTCCTGGAGTGCCGGTTCTGGGAACGGACCGCCGAGTCGGGCGAGTCGTTCAAGGAGACCTCGCAGACCTACGTGACCGCGCTCAAGGAGGCCGGCTGGGCACCGTGGAACGTCGACGGCTGCCCGGAGAACAAGATCGACGCGGAGAACGGGATCTACACCTGCTGGACGCGGGACGAGTTCACTCTGGACCTGTTCGTCAGCCTGCCCGGTTGTGCGGTGGACCAGGTGGCGCAGGAAGCCGTGCCGCAAGCCGGCACACCGGAGGCCGAAGCCGGCGAGAGCGGCGCGAGGACGTGCGAGGGCTCGACGGTCAGCATCAAGGTGCGCACCGCGATCGCCGACGAACGCGGCAAGACCGACAAGAACCCGGGACCGGTCGGTGTGACGCCGGATCCGACGCTGGACCCGGACGAAATCCTCTTGGAGCCGACACCAGAGGCGTCGTGACGCGCGTAGTGGTCACGGACGGTAGGGTCTGCACGTTGTCCCAGCCGTACCGTGACCACCCGTAGAGGAGACGCGCAACATGAACGCCGGAGAAATCGCTGGTCTGATCGCGGCGGGCGCCTTCCTGATGCTCGTTCTGGTGCTCGCCGTGCCGATCCTGAAGCTGGGCCGCACCGTCGACGCCGCCACGCGCGCGATCAACGAGGTGACCGACCGCACCGGACCGTTGCTCGGCAACGTGAACACCACGGTGGAGAACGTGAACACCGCGCTCGGTCAGGTTCAGGTCTCTTTGGACGGCGTGAACCTGCAGCTGGCCAAGGTCGACACGATGACCGAGCACGCGCAGAACGTCACCGCGAACGTCGCGAACCTGGTCACCGTGGTCTCCGCCGCGGCCGCGAACCCGCTGGTCAAGGTGGCCTCGTTCGGGTACGGCCTGCGCAAGGCCGCCGCCGCGCGCCGCAGTGCCGAGGAGGACCGTGAGGTCCGCACCACGATCAAGCAGCGCCGCAAGGCCGGTCGCTGAGCATCCTGGGGAAGAGGGAATCGCCGTCATGAAACGCCTGCTCTGGCTCGGTGTCGGCCTGGCCGTCGGCGCCATCGTGGTCCGCAAGCTGACCCGTAAGGCCGAGGAGTTCACCCCGACCGGTATCGCCACCTCGCTCTCGCAATCCGCTGGCGGGCTGGTCGAGTCGATGCGTAGCTTCGTGGAGGACGTCCGCGACGGCATGGCCGAGCGGGAACAGCAGATCCACGAGGCATTCGCCGCCGGGGAGCTGTACGAGGACAAATTCGCCGAGCTGCGCGAGGACACGCAGCCCGGTTCGCAGGAGGAGAATCGATGAAGACCGCGGAGATCAAGCGGCGCTATCTGGCGCATTTCGAGGCGAACGGGCACACGGTGGTCCCGAGTGCCCCGCTGCCGGCCATCGAGGACCCGAACCTGCTGTTCATCAACGCCGGCATGGTGCAGTTCGTGCCGTATTTCCTGGGTCAGCAGACGCCGGCGTTCTCGCGGGCGGTCAGCGTGCAGAAGTGTCTGCGCACGCCGGACATCGACGAGGTCGGCAAGACCAGCCGGCACGGCACGTTCTTCCAGATGAACGGCAACTTCTCGTTCGGCGACTACTTCAAGGAAGGCGCGATCAACCTCGCCTGGGAGCTGTCGACGAAGTCGGTGGCCGACGGAGGTTTCGGGCTGGACCCGTCGCGGATCTGGCCGACCGTCTACCTGGACGACGACGAGGCGTTCGAGCTGTGGCGCCGGATCGGTGTGCCGGTCGAGCACATCGTGCGCCGGGGCAAGAAGGACAACTACTGGTCGATGGGCATCCCGGGGCCGGCCGGCCCGTGCTCGGAGCTGTTCTACGACCGTGGCCCGGAGTACGGCAAGGACGGCGGCCCCGAGGCCGACGAGGACCGGTTCATGGAGTACTGGAACCTGGTCTTCATGCAGTACGAGATCACGAACGTGACCTCGAAGGAAGACTTCACGATCGTCGGGCCGCTGCCGAAGCAGAACATCGACACCGGCATGGGCCTGGAGCGCATCGCGTCGATCCTGCAGGGTGTCGACAACCTGTACGAGATCGACGAGGTCCGTCCGATCCTGGCCCGCGCGGCCGAGATGACCGGCAAGAAGTACGGCGTGCACTCCGGGCACGTCGCGGGTGAGTCGCACCCCGACGACGTACGCCTGCGGGTGATCGCCGACCACGTGCGGACCGCGCTGATGCTGATCGGTGACGGCGTGGTCCCGGCGAACGACGGCCGGGGTTACGTGCTGCGCCGGATCATGCGCCGGGCGATCCGGGCGATGCGCCTGCTGGGCTGGCAGGAGGCCGCGCTGCCGGAGCTGCTGCCGATCGCGCGCGACTGCATGGCGCCGTCGTACCCGGAGCTGGCCAAGGAGTTCGGCCGGATCTCCACGTACGCGTACGCGGAGGAGGACGCGTTCCTCGCCACGCTGCGCTCGGGCACCACGATCCTGGACACCGCGATCACCGAGACCAAGTCGTCCGGTGGCCGGCAGCTGTCCGGTTCGCAGGCGTTCAAGCTGCACGACACGTACGGCTTCCCGATCGACCTGACCCTGGAGATCGCGCAGGAGCAGGGCCTCGAGGTCGACCAGGCTGGTTTCCGCCGGCTGATGGCCGACCAGAAGAACGCGGCGAAGGCGGACGCGAAGGCGCGCAAGACCGGCCACGCGGACCTGTCGGCGTACCGGTCGGCGCTGGACGCCGGCGGCGCCGTCGAGTTCACCGGCTATCAGGAGGTCACCCGGGAGTCCCGGGTCCGTGCGCTGATCGGGGAGAAGGGCCGGATCGAGGTGGCCGGCGAGGGCGACTTCGTCGAGCTGGTCCTGGACACCACCCCGTTCTACGCGGAGGGCGGCGGCCAGCAGGCCGACACCGGCCTGATCAACGTGGGTGACGGCCGCGTCGAGGTGGTCGACGTGCAGCAGCCGATCCCCGGCCTGATCGTGCACAAGGTGCGGGTGGTCCGCGGCGAGGTGCGCGCCGGTGAGTCCGCGCTGGCCGAGATCGACGTGACCCGCCGCAAGGCGATCTCCCGGTCGCACACCGCGACCCACCTGGTCCACCAGACCATGCGCAACTTCCTCGGCGAGTCGGCGACCCAGGCGGGTTCGCTGAACGCGCCGGGACGGCTGCGGTTCGACTTCCACACCCCGGGCGCGGTCTCGCCGGCGGTGCTGCACGACGTCGAGCAGCAGATCAACGAGGTGCTGCTGCGCGACCTCGAGGTCAACGCGTTCATCACCTCGCAGGAGGAGGCGCGCCGGCTCGGCGCGATGGCGCTCTTCGGCGAGAAGTACGGCGACGAGGTCCGGGTCGTCGAGGTCGGCGACTACGCCCGCGAGCTGTGCGGTGGCACCCACGTGGCCCGTTCCGGTCAGCTCGGCCTCGTGAAGATCCTGGCCGAGGCGTCGATCGGCTCCGGCGTGCGCCGGGTCGAGGCGCTGGTCGGCATCGACGCGTTCAGCTTCCTGGCCAAGGAGCACCTGCTGGTGTCCCGCCTGGCCGACATGTTCCGGGTGCCCGGCGACCAGGTCGCCGACCGGGTCGAGCAGACCGTCTCGGCGCTGCGCGACGCGGAGAAGGAGCTGGAGAAGCTCAAGGCGCAGATGGTGATGGGTGGCGCGAGCGCGCTCGCCGACGGCGCCAAGGATCTGCGCGGCGTGGCCTACGTGGGGACCGAGGCGCCGGAGGGCGCGGCGGTCAACGACGTGCGCACGCTGGCCCAGGAGATCCGGGGCCGGATCGACCAGGCGCGTCCCGCGGTGGTCGCGGTGACCTCCCGGGCCAACGGCAAGGCGTCGCTGATCGTGGCGGTGAACGCGGCCGCGAAGAGCCGGGGGCTGTCCGCGCAGGATCTGGTCAAGGGTGCGCTCTCCGGCCGGGGTGGCGGCAACGCCGATCTGGCGCAGGGCGGCGGCGTTCCGGCGGCCGAGGCCGCGAACCTGCTGGCGTCGATCGAGAAGTCGCTCGCCGAGGCGAACTGACGGTAATGGTGATGGCCGCTCCGGGTATCCGGAGCGGCCGGATTGGTAACGGATCCGTCGCCCACCGCGACGGATCCTTTTGTTTTCCTTGGGTACGCCTAGCTCGTGCACAGGGGGGCGTCGTTTTGGCGGGCGAAGCGGTTAAGCTTTGCGCGCGATCGAGATCCGGTATCGATATTTCTTGATATCGGCTCTCTTCGCCTTTCGAAACGGCTTGTTCGCAGGACTTGGAGAAGCGGCTTGCTGGTGTGCAGGGAGAGAGCGTGACACACGGCTTCACCCGAGGGGTGCGCCTCGGGGTGGACGTCGGCCAGGTGCGCGTCGGGGTCGCCAAGTGCGACCCGGACGGGATCCTGGCCAGCCCGGTGGTGACCGTGGCCCGGGATCAGCTGGCCGGCGAGGACAAGGTCCCCGCCGACATCGCCGAGCTGGCCCGGCTGGCGGAGGAGCACGAGGCCGTCGAGGTCGTCGTGGGGCTCCCGGTCGCCCTGAACGGGCGCGAGGGCGTGGCGGCCGGCCACGTCCGGGCGTACGTGGAACGGCTGAGCGCGGCTGTCGCGCCTCGGCCGGTCGTGCTCTCCGACGAGCGGATGTCGACCGTGGTAGCCAGCCGTAGGCTGAGTGAGCGGGGCGTTCGCGGGCGTCGGCAGCGTGCCGTCGTCGACCAGGCGGCCGCCGTGGAGATCCTGCAGTGCTGGCTGGACGCGCAGCGGAGGCAGACTTAATTGAACGACGACGACCTGGATCTTTCGTTCGAGGGAGCCGAGGACCGAGGCCGGTGGAAACATCGCAAGAAGGAGGGCAGCGGTCGCACGCTGATGGCCTTCGCCATGGTCATTCTGCTGCTCGGCGCACTCGGCGGCGGTGTTTACGTCGGCTACGACAAGGTGAAGGGCTACTTCAGCGCTGAGGACTTCCCCGGTCCCGGCGCCGGTGAGGCCGTCATCGAGGTCAAGTCCGGCAACACCGCGACCGACATCGCCAACACCCTGTTCAAAGCGGGTGTGGTGAAGAGCGCCGCGGCGTTCGTCGACGCTGCCAAGGACAACCCGAAGAGCACCGAGGTGCAGGTCGGGTCGTATCTCCTGAAGAAGGAGATGAAGGCCAGCGAGGCGCTGACCATGCTGCTGGACCTGAAGAACAAGAACGTCAACAAGGTGACCATCCCCGAGGGGATCATCTCGCTGCAGATCTTCGACCGGCTGTCGAAGGCGTCCGGCATCCCGGTCGCCGAGTTCAAGAAGGCCGCGAAGGATCCGCAGAAGCTCGGGGTGCCGGCGCTCTGGTTCACCCGCCTGGACGGCAAGAAGGTCGTCAAGACGGACATCGAGGGCTTCCTCTACCCGGCGACGTACGAGATCCCGAAGAAGAGCACCGCCACCGACATCCTCAAGATGATCATCGCGAACTTCAACGCCGAGATGGACAAGCTCGACTTCGTCGCGAAGGTGAAGAAGCTCGACGTCAAGATCTCGCCGTACGAGGCGCTGGTGGCGGCGTCGATCGCTCAGGTCGAGGGGCTGCTCCCGGTGGACATGGGTCCGATCGTGCGCGTGCTGTACAACCGTGCCTATACCGGCAATTTCCCGTGCAGCTGCCTGCAACTGGACAGCACGGTGAACTACTGGCTGCGGATCTCCGGCAAGGATGCGAAGTCCTCGGAGAAGCTGCTCAGGGACGAGCTGCACGACCCGAAGAACCCGTACAACTACGACGTCAAGGGCATGGCGGTCGGGCCGATCAGCAGTCCCGGTGAAATTGCTCTCAAGGGTGCTCTCAACCCCCCGAAGAGCGGTTATTTCTTCTTCGTGACGATTGACAAAAAGGGCACGACGGCATACGGCGTGACCAACGATGACCACAAGGCGAACATTCAAATCGCCTGCAGGAACGGTATTCCGCTCTGCTGAAGTCATGAACGGCCGGCCGGATCATTCCGGCCGGCCGGTGGTGCGAGGTAGCGCCGATTGTCGATCCGTGGCACCCTCCCTTTCGTGGTTCCGGCCGGGGGCTCGGTGGCTGGACGGGTAGCGGAGGCGGTCATGCTCGACGATCTGGACGCGGTACTGGAGGAAGAGGATCAGCCGGCGAAGTCCGATTCGCCACGGCTGAGCCCACGCGGGCGGGGTGGCCGCTCGGCCATCGCCCTCTTCCTCACCCTGCTGCTGTTCGGCCTGCTGGCCGGGGGCGGGTGGTACGGGTACACCAAGGTCAAGGGCCTGTTCACCGACGAGGACTACGCAGGTCCCGGTGGCGCCGAGGCGATCGTGCAGATCAAGACCGGTCAGTCGGCCGCCGAGATCGGCACCACGCTGGTCGGTCAGAAGGTGGTCGCCTCGGCCGACGCGTTCGTCGCGGCCGCCAAGGAGAACGCGCGCAGCAAGAACATCCAGGCCGGCTGGTACAAGCTCAAGGTCGAGATGAAGGCGAGCGACGCGCTCACCCTGCTGCTCGACCCGAAGAGCCGCTGGGTCACCAAGGTCACCCTGCCCGAGGGCCTCACCTACCAGCAGACCTTCCAGGCGCTGTCGAAAGCCACCAAGATCCCGGTGGCCGCGTTCGAGAAGGCCGGCAAGAACCCGGTCGGGCTCGGGATCGACGCGTCCTGGTTCACCCGCAGCGACGGCAAGAAGATCGACAAGACCGACATCGAGGGCTTCCTCTACCCGGCGACGTACGAGCTGTCGCCGAAGGCGGACGCCACCGAGGTGCTCAAGACGATCATCGCGAACTTCAACACGCAGATGGAGCAGATGGAGTTCGCCGCCACCGTGCGCAAGTCGCGGGGCGGGGTCACGCCGTACGAGGCCCTGATCGTGGCGTCGATCGCGCAGGCCGAGGCGCTCAAGGACGTGGACATGGCGAAGGTGTCCCGGGTGATCTACAACCGGGCGTACGGCGACTTCGACTGCAAGTGCCTGGGCCTGGACAGCACGGTCAACTACTGGCTGCGGATCACCGGCAAGGGCTCTAAGGCGTCCGAGCACCTGACGAACGCGGATCTGCACAATCCGAAGAACCCGTACAACACGCACGACAAGAAGGGCCTGCCGCCCGGCCCGATCGGCAACCCCGGCCAGGTTGCGATCAAGGGCGCCATGAACCCGACGAACAACTTCCCGTACTACTACTTCATCAGCGTCGACACGGCCGGGACGATGGCCTACGGCAAGACCGGCGAGGACCACGCCAAGAACGTCCTGATCGCCTGCCAGAACGGCATTCCGCTCTGCTGACGTCGTCCCCTGTGGGCGGACTCCGTAAAATACGACGGCGACCCTTCGCCGACGACAAGGACGGACCGCTGTGCAGACGAACAGCTCGCGACGGGCGGCCGTCCTCGGCAAGCCGATCGCCCACTCGCTCTCCCCGGTGATCCATCGTGCCGGGTTCGCCGCCGCCGGCCTGACCGGCTGGAGCTACGAGGCGATCGAGTGCGCCGAGTCGGAGCTTCCCGCCCTGGTGGCCGGCTTCGGCCCGGAGTGGGCCGGCCTGTCGCTGACCATGCCGCTCAAGGAGGCCGCGCTCAAGCTGGCCGCCGTGGCGACACCGGCCGCGCTCGCCGTCGGTGTCGCGAACACTCTGGTCCGCCAGCCGGACGGGGCCTGGCACGCCGACAACACCGACATCTCCGGCATGGTCCGGGTGCTGCGCGAGGCCGGTCTGGGCCGTGGCACCGGCCGGCACGCCGTCCCGGAGGCGCCGCCGCGGGTGACCATTCTCGGTAACGGCGGCACCGCCCGCGCCGCGCTGGCCACCGCGGCCGAGCTGGGCGCCGAGGTGGTCACGCTGATCACCCGCCGCCCCGAGGCCCGCGACGAGCTGGAGCCGATCGCCGGCGAGCTCGGCATCAAGCTGGACGGCGTGGCCTGGGCCGACGCCCCGTCCGCGTTCGACGCCGACGCGGTGATCGCCACGGTGCCCAAGGGTGCCGCCGACGAGCTGGCCGCGGTGGCCACCTGGCGGCCCGGGACGGTGCTCTTCGACGCGCTCTACGACCCGTGGCCGACACCGCTCGCCGCGTCGGCGTCCGCGGCCGGGCTGGCCGTGGTCTCCGGGCTGGACCTGCTGCTGGCCCAGGCGCTGAGCCAGTTCGAGCAGTTCACCGGGGTGCCCGACGCCCCGGAGGCGGAGATGCGGGCCGCTCTCGACGAGGCGGTCCGCGCCCGCTCGGCCTAGTTTTTCGGCGAGGCGGGGGCCGCGCGGGTCAGGACCGCTGTCACGATCAGGGCCGCTGCGGCAAAACCGAAAATCACCACCGCCATCGGTACGCCGTGACCGGCCGCGCCCAGTCCCACCAGCGGCGCGGCCACCGCGCCGATCACCGACTGGACCCCGCCGAGCAGCGCGGCGGCCGCCCCGGCGTGCGCCGGATAGCGGTCCAGGGCCAGGGCGGCAGTGTTCGGCAGGATCAGTCCCATCGCCGTGACCAGCAGGAACAGCCCCGCGAGGAGCACCAGCAGGCTCTGCAGCCCGGCGCCGAGCAGGGCCAGCGCGCCCGCGACGGTCAGCAGCACCAGCCCGGTGCCGAGCATGGTGCGCAGGCCCCACCGGCCCAGCAGCGCGCCGTTGGCCTGGCTCAGCACGGTCAGGCCGATCGCGTTCGCGCCGAAGAGCAGGCTGAACACGGTGGGGGACAGGCCGTACCCGTCCTGCAGCACAAAACTCGACCCGGAGATGTAGGCGAACAGGGCGGCGAACGCGAACGCCTGGGCCAGCGCGTACCCGAGGAAGACCCGATCGGTGAAGAGCGTCCGCGCGATGCCGGCCAGCGAACCCAGCCCGCCCGCGCTGCGCCGCTCCGGCGGCAGCGTCTCCGGCAGGCCGACCAGCACCAGCAGGGTGAGCAGCAGGCCGATCACGCCGAGCGCCACGAAGATCCCCTGCCAGGAGGCGGCCCGCAGCACCGCGCTGCCCAGGCTGGGCGCCGCGATCGGCGCCACCCCGAAGATCAGCGTCAGCGTGCCGAACAGCCGCGCCGCACCCACCCCGGAACTCAGGTCGCGGACCACCGCCCGGGCCACCACGACGCCGACCCCACCGGCAACCCCCTGCAGGAAGCGGAGGCCGGTCAGCACCGGCGCCGTCGGGGCCAGGGCGATCAAGAACGAGACGATCGCGTACGCCAGCACGCCCAGCAGCGCCGGTCGCCGCCGTCCCCAGCGGTCGCTGAGCGGGCCGAACACGAACTGGCCCAGCGCCAGCCCGATCAGGCACGCGGTGAGCGACAGCTGCACCTGCCCGGCCGGCACCCGCAGCTCGGCGGTGATCTCCGGCAGCGCCGGCAGGTACATGTCGAGCGAGAGCGGCCCGATCGCGGTGATCAGCCCGAGCACCACGACGAGCAGGGCCCGGGGACGCGGGGCCGGTGACTCGGGCGGGGCGTCTGCTGCGGCGGTGCTGGGTGCGGTCACGCCGCCGAAGTTACGGCGGCGCGGTGTCCGGCCGGTGTCCGCGCACACCAGGTGTGACCAGCACCGCTCGTCGTTCCCGGTCCGGAGTGCGGGATCGGCGTGCCTCCCGTCGGCGCGTGCGGGCCGCATATCTAGACTTCTCCCATGCTGCGCTGGCTTACTGCAGGTGAATCGCACGGTCCGGCTCTCGTCGCGCTTCTGGAGGGTGTTCCCGCCGGGGTGGAGGTGACGAGCGCGGACATCACCCGTGACCTCGTGCGCCGACGCCTGGGCTACGGCCGCGGCGCCCGGATGAAGTTCGAGCAGGACGAGGTCGAGTTCATCGGCGGTGTCCGGCACGGCCTGACCCTGGGCAGCCCGGTCGCGATCCGGGTCGGCAACACCGAGTGGCCGAAGTGGGAGACGGTGATGTCACCCGATCCGGTCGACCCCGAGGTGCTGGCCGCGCAGACCCGCAACGCCCCGCTGACCCGCCCGCGCCCCGGTCACGCCGACCTGGCCGGCATGCAGAAGTACGGGCACACCGACGCCCGCCCGATCCTGGAGCGCGCCAGCGCCCGGGAGACCGCGGCCCGGGTCGCCGTCGGCGTGGTCGCCAAGCAGCTGATCAAGCAGGCCCTGGGCATCGAGATCGTCTCGCACGTGATCGAGCTGGGTTCGGTCGCCGCCAAGTCCGGCCTGATCCCCACGCCTGACGACGCCGACCGGATCGACGCCGACCCGCTGCGCTGCCTCGACCCGGAGGCCAGCGCCCGGATGGTGGCCGAGGTCGACGCCGCCAAGCGGGACGCCGACACGCTCGGTGGCATCGTCGAGGTGCTGGCCTACCACGTCCCGCCGGGCCTCGGCTCGCACGTGCAGTGGGACCGCAAGCTCGACGCCCGCCTCGCGACCGCGCTGATGTCCATCCAGTCGGTCAAGGGCGTCGAGATCGGCGACGGGTTCACCCAGGCCCGTTCGCGCGGCTCGGTCGCGCACGACGAGATCATCCCCACGCCGGACGGCGTGAAGCGGGTCACCGACCGCGCCGGCGGCCTCGAGGGCGGCATCACCAACGGTGAGCCGCTGCGGGTCCGCGCCGCCCTGAAGCCGATCTCGTCGCTGAACCGGGCCCTGCAGACCGTCGACATCCTCACCGGCGAGGCCACCACCGCGATCAACCAGCGCTCCGACGTCTGCGCGGTCCCGGCCGGCGCGGTCGTCGCCGAGGCGATGGTCGCCCTGGTCCTGGCCGAGGCCGCCACCGAGAAGTTCGGCGGCGACTCGGTCCCGGAGATCCGCCGCAACCTGCAGTCCTACCTGGACAACCTGGTGATCCGCTGATGGCGCCGGTCGCAGTCCTGGTCGGCCCGCCGGGCGCCGGCAAGACCACCATCGGCGAGGCCGTCGCGGCCGCCCTGGGCCTGACGTTCGTCGACACCGACGCCCTCATCGAGGCCCGCGCCGGCAAGCCCATCCCGGACATCTTCATCGACGAGGGTGAGCCCGTCTTCCGCGCCCTGGAACGCGAGGTCGTCGCGGAGGCCCTCACGTCGTTCCCGGGTGTCCTGGCCCTGGGCGGCGGCGCCATCCTCGACGAGGCCACCCGCAAACTCCTCCACGACCACACGGTCGTCTTCCTCTCGGTCGAGCTCTCCGACGCCATCAAGCGGGTAGGCCTCGGCGGCGGCCGCCCCCTGCTGGCCATGAACCCGCGCGCGACGATGAAGTACCTGCTGGAGCAGCGCCGTCCGCTCTACACCGAGATCGCCACCCACACCATCACCACCGACGCCCGCGACCCCGCCGAGATCGCCGCCGAGGTGGCCACCCTCCTCCGCTGACCCGGACACGTCCGTTCCCAGCGCTGCGTGGGGAGTTCGGGTGCGGAGCGCACCGCAACTCCCCACACACGTCTGTGGCAAGCGTTGTGTGGGGAGTTCGGGTGCGGAGCGCGCCCAAACTCCCCACACACGTCTGGGGTGGGTGCCCACCTGGCGGACCGATGGCTGTGTGCGACGACTGCGGGCCGGGGCACCGATAGGCTCAGCGCTGTGGTGACGCGAATTCCGGTGGCGGGTGACCGTCCGTATGACGTGATCGTCGGGCGAGGCCTTGACGACGAGCTTCCGAAGCTGATCGAGGGGGCCGCGCGGGTCGCTGTGCTGTATCCGCCGACGCTGCGTGAGCGGGCGGCGGCGGTGGCCGAGGCGGCACGGGCCACGACGGTGCTGATCGAGGTGCCGGACGCCGAGCGGGGCAAGACCGTCGAGGTGGCCGCGCACTGCTGGGACGAGCTGGGCGCGGCGGGCTTCACCCGTACCGATGTGGTTGTCGGTGTCGGTGGGGGAGCGACCACCGACCTGGCCGGCTACGTCGCCGCGGCCTGGTTGCGCGGGGTGCGCTGGGTGCCGGTCTCCACATCGGTGGCCGGCATGGTCGACGCCGCGGTCGGCGGGAAGACCGCGGTGAACATCGGGGCCGGCAAGAACCTGGTCGGCGCGTTCCACCCGCCCGCCGGTGTCCTCTGTGACCTGGACGCGCTGGACACGCTGCCGGCCGAGGACATCGCCGCCGGGCTGGCCGAGGTGGTCAAGGGCGGGTTCATCGCCGACCCGCGGATCCTGGAGCTGGTCGAGGCCGACCCGAAGGCCGCGCTGGACCCGCGCAGTGACGTGCTGCGGGAGCTGATCGAGCGCAAGATCCAGGTGAAGGCCGACGTGGTCGGGGTGGACCTGCGGGAGTCCGGGCTGCGGGAGATCCTGAACTACGGGCACACGCTGGGTCACGCCATCGAGCGCCGGGAGAAGTACACCTGGAAGCACGGGCACGCGGTCGCCGTCGGCATGATCTTCGCGGCCGAGCTGGGCCGGTTGTCCGGGCGGCTGGACGAGGACACCGCCGCGCGGCACCGGCGGATCCTCGAACTGCTCGGCCTGCCCACGTCGTACGACAAAGATGCCTGGACCGACCTCGAGGCCGGGATGCGCGTCGACAAGAAGACCCGGGCCGCGACCTTGCGGTTCGTGGTCCTGGACGGCCTGGCGAAGCCGGGCATCCTGGCCGGGCCGGACGACGACCTGCTGCGGCGGGCCTACGCGGCGGTGGCCCGATGATCTACGTGCTGAACGGGCCGAACCTGAACCGGCTGGGCACCCGGGAACCGGACATCTACGGCAAGACGACCTACCAGGACCTGGTCGACATGTGCCTGAGCGTGGCCGAGGACCTGGGCGTGACGGTCCAGGTGGAGCAGACGAACGCCGAGCACCAGATGATCGAGTGGCTGCACCGGGCCGTCGACGAGGGCGCCGACGTGGTGCTGAACCCGGCCGCCTGGACGCATTACAACATCGCGATCCGCGATGCCTGCGCGTTGCTGCGTGGCAAGCTGGTCGAGGTGCACATCTCCAACATCCATCAGCGGGAGGAGTGGCGGCACCACTCAGTGATCTCGGCGGTGGCGACCGGAGTGATCGCGGGGCTCGGTATAGACGGGTACCGGCTGGCTTTGGAACACATCTGCCGGTAGGCCCGATTCGCCCTCACCAGCCAATCATCGGTAAAGTGGTTCGGTCACCGATTCGCGTCAAGATCAAGGCAGGACATGGCTTCCACCAACGACCTGAAGAACGGCCTGGTTCTCAACCTCGACAAGGAGCTGTGGTCCGTCGTTGAGTTCCAGCACGTCAAGCCCGGTAAGGGTCCCGCCTTCGTGCGGACCACGCTGAAGCACGTGCTGTCCGGCAAGGTCGTCGACAAGACCTTCAACGCGGGCACCAAGGTCGAAACCGCGACCGTGGACAAGCGCACGATGCAGTATCTGTACAAGGACGGCGACGACTACGTCTTCATGGACCTGGACACGTTCGACCAGATCCACGTCCCCGGTGTGACGGTTGGCGACAACGCCAACTACCTGCTCCCGGAGGCTGAGGCCACGGTCGCGCTGCACGAGGGTGTGCCGCTCTACATCGAGCTGGCGACCAGCGTGTTCCTCGAGGTCACCTACACCGAGCCGGGCCTGCAGGGCGACCGCTCGACCGGTGGCACCAAGCCGGCGACCGTCGAGACCGGCGCCACGGTTCAGGTTCCGCTCTTCATCACCACCGGTGAGAAGATCAAGGTCGACACCCGCGACGGCCGCTACCTCGGCCGCAGCTGATGGCGGAAGGTCCCAAGAAGGAACGGCTGGCGCGCCGCAAGGCTCGCAAGCGGGCGCTGGACGTCCTCTTCGAGGCTGACCTGCGTAATCTGGCGCCGGGCGAGGTGCTCGTCACCTATCTCGAGCGGATCGCCAAGCCGCACCCCGAGCACCTCGGGTATGCGATCACCCTGATCGAGGGTGTCGCCAAGAACCTCGATCGGGTCGACGAGCTGATCGCGAGCTACGCCGAGGGCTGGACGATCGACCGGATGCCGGCCGTTGACCGGAACCTGGCGCGGATCGCGGTCTACGAGCTGCTCTACGAGCCCGAGGTCGACGACCCGGTGGCGATCACCGAGGCGGTGGAGCTGGCGAAGGAGATGTCGACCGACGACAGCCCGCGGTTCCTCAACGGTCTGCTGGACCGGATCGCGGCGTTCGCCACGCGCTGAGTGTCACCGGAAAGCAGGAAACGGCCTGGACCAGTTGGTCCGGGCCGTTTTTTCAGATATTGCACTTTTCCGAAGAGAGTTCCGCAATGTGGACATCCGGAAAAGGATAAGGAGAAGCCCGCGTCGATCTTGGGGGGCCGACGCGGGCTCTTTTTGCGTACCGGAGTGACCCGGCTACCAGGAAATCAGCTGGCGAAGAACGCCCGGGGGTCGGCGACCAGAACACCCTGCTCGGTCAGCCGCTCGATCAAGCCCGAGGGCGAGATGTCGTAGACGATGGCGAGGGCACGCAGGTCGTCGGCGCGGATCGAGAGGACCCGGCCGTTGTAGTCGCCGCGCTGCTGCTGGATGGCCCGGGCGTACCGCGCCACGTAGGCGAGGTCCTCACCGGTGGTGTCGTACAGCTTCTCGAGGTCCAACACGATCTTGTTGGTCGCCTCGAGGCGGATGCCACTGCCGTCGGGCAGCAGCTCGGAGACGGGTACTCGGTAGAAGTCGGCCAGTTCGGCCAGACGCGATACGGTTACCGCGCGGTCGCCACGCTCGTACGAGCCGACCACGACGGCCTTCCATCGACCGTTGGACTTCTCTTCGACGCCTTGCAGGGACAGGCCCTGCTGCTGGCGGATGGAGCGCAGGCGAGCGCCTAGCGACTTCGCGTACTCAGACGGCATTCGGACACTCCCAGTACTGTGCTCGGCCCGGAGGGTTCTTCCTCACGGATCGCTACGCTGCGTGACGGTACGGAGTTTGCGACCGCCGGTCAAGTGTTGGTTACCGATGAGTCGCGCGGGCCCTTCCAAAGTTACCGGCTGTATCCCTAGTTGCTGGATTTGTCCGGGTTGTTCGTGGGTCAGGCACGTCACCATGGTCAGCGCTTGGTCCACTGGTAACGTAGCGTCAGCCATCGCGCCGGTTCCTACAGGGGCCGGACCGATCCCGACATCCTTTAACGACCCGTCCCGTGAGGCGGGGAAGGAGGTCCGCCGTGGCGCAGCCACGCGCAGACGCGCCCAGCAAGATCATTCTCGAGGGGTCCGACCTGTCCCGGGTCGTCGACCGGATCGCCCATCAGATCCTGGAGAAGACCTCCGGCGCCACCGGCACCGTTCTTCTCGGCATCCCCACCCGCGGCGTTCCCCTCGCCCATCGCCTGGCCGCCCGGATCCACGCCTTCGAAGGCGTCGACGTCCCGGTCGGCTCGCTGGACATCACGCTCTACCGCGACGACCTGCGCCTGCAGGCCACCCGCGCGCTCGGCAAGACCGAGCTGCCGCCCGGCGGCATCGACGGCCTGCGGGTGATCCTGGTCGACGACGTGCTGTTCTCCGGCCGCTCGGTGCGCGCCGCCCTGGACGCGCTCAAGGACCTCGGCCGGCCCAGCTCGGTGCAGCTCGCCGTGCTCGTCGACCGCGGTCACCGGCAGTTGCCGATCCGGGCCGACTACGTCGGCAAGAACATCCCGACCGCGCTCAGCGAGAGCGTGAAGGTGACGCTCACCGAGATCGACGGCGCCGACGAGGTCAAACTGATCGGGGGCCTCCAATGATCAAGCACCTGCGCTCCGCGGCCGACCTGGACGCCGCGACCGCCACCCTGATCCTGGACACCGCCGCCGAGATGGCCGCGCTCTCCGGCCGCGAGGTCAAGAAGCTGCCCGCGCTGCGTGGCCGTACCGTGGTGAACCTCTTCTACGAGGACTCCACCCGGACCCGGATCTCCTTCGAGGCGGCCGCCAAGCGGCTCTCCGCGGACGTCATCAACTTCTCCGCCAAGGGGTCCAGCGTCTCCAAGGGCGAGAGTCTCAAGGACACCGCGCTCACCCTGCAGGCGATGGGCGCCGACGCCGTGGTGATCCGGCACCCGGCCAGCGGCGCGCCGCACCGGCTGGCGAACTGGGTGGAGGGCTCGGTGGTCAACGCCGGCGACGGCACCCACGAGCACCCGACCCAGGCGCTGCTGGACGCGTACACGATGCGTTCCCGGCTGGGCCGTCTCGACGGGCTGCGGGTGGCGATCGTCGGCGACGTGCTGCACAGCCGGGTGGCCCGCTCCAACGTGCTGCTGCTCACCACGCTGGGTGCCCAGGTCACCGTCGTCGGCCCACCGACCCTCATCCCGCTGAACGTCGCGGCGGCGCTCTCCGCATCGACGAAGGTGAGCTACGACCTCGACAGCGTCATCCCGGACAGTGACGTGGTGATGATGCTGCGGGTGCAGACCGAGCGGATGCAGGACTCCTACTTCCCCTCGTCCCGGGAGTACAGCCGGCGCTACGGCCTCGATCTGCGGCGGATGAAGCAGATGCAGGAGCACGCGATCGTCATGCACCCCGGCCCGATGAACCGCGGGATGGAGATCGCCCCCGAGGTGGCCGACTCACCCCGCTCCACGATCGTCGAACAGGTCGCCAACGGCGTCAGCGTCCGGATGGCCGTCCTCTACCTGCTTTTGGGAGGCAAGTGATGGCGTACCTGCTCAAGGGCGTCTCGATCCTCGGCGCCGCGCCGGTCGATCTGTATATCGAAAAAGGCGTTATCTCCGGCAAGCCGGTGGACGGTGCGACAGTCGTCGACGCTACCGGGCTGATCGCGCTCCCCGGCCTGGTGGACGTGCACACCCACCTGCGCGAGCCGGGCCGCGAGGACGCCGAGACGGTCGAGACCGGATCCCGGGCCGCCGCGCTCGGCGGGTACACCGCGGTCTGCGCGATGGCGAACACCTCGCCGGTCGCCGACACCGCCGGCGTGGTCGAGCAGGTCTGGCGGCTGGGCCGGGAGGCCGGGCTGGTCGACGTGCAGCCGATCGGCGCGGTCACGGTCGGGCTGGCCGGCAAGCAGATGGCCGAGCTGGGCGCGATGGCCACCTCGGCCGCGAACGTACGGATCTTCTCCGACGACGGTTTCTGCGTCGCCGACCCGAAGCTGATGCGCCGCGCCCTGGAGTACGTGAAGGCGTTCGACGGCGTGATCGCCCAGCACGCCGAGGAGCCCCGGCTCACCGAGGGCGCGCAGATGCACGAGGGCGAGGTCAGCACCCGGCTCGGGCTGACCGGCTGGCCCGCGGTCGCCGAGGAGGCGATCATCGCCCGGGACGTGCTGCTGGCCGAGCACGTCGGCAGCCGCCTGCACGTCTGCCACGTCTCCACCGCCGGTTCGGTCGAGGTGCTGCGCCAGGCCAAGGCCCGCGGGGTCCGGGTGACCGCCGAGGTCACCCCGCACCACCTCCTGCTCACCGACGAGCTCGCCGCGGGTTACGACCCGGTTTTCAAGGTCAACCCCCCTTTGCGTACGGCCTCGGACGTCGCCGCGCTGCGCCAGGCGGTGCTGGACGGCGTGATCGACGTGGTCGCCACCGATCACGCCCCGCACGCGGTGCAGGACAAGGAATGCGAGTGGTCGTACGCCCGGCCCGGCATGCTCGGCCTGGAGACCGCCCTGCCGATCGTGCTGAGCGTCTTCGGCCCGCAGTGGGACCTGATCGCCGACCGGATGTCGATCGCGCCGGCCCGGATCGCCGGGCTGGACGGGCACGGCGGTGACCTCACGCAGGCCGGTACGCCGGCCAACCTCACGCTGGTGGACCCGGCGGCCAGCTGGGTCGTCGACCCGGCCGGGCTGGCGAGCCGCAGCCGGAACACGCCGTACGCGGGGATGACCCTGCCCGGTCGCATCGTGGCGACCTTCCTGCGGGGCGAAGCGACTGTGCTGGACGGGAAGGTAGCGAAGTGACCAAGGCAATTCTGGTGCTCGAGGACGGGCGCAGTTTCGCCGGCACGGCGTACGGCGCCGTGGGCGAGACGTTCGGCGAGGCGGTGTTCACCACCGGCATGACCGGGTACCAGGAGACGCTGACCGACCCGTCGTTCCACCGGCAGGTCGTGGTGCAGACCGCGCCGCAGATCGGCAACACCGGCGTCAACGACGAGGACGACGAGTCGGACCGGATCTGGGTGGCCGGCTACGTGGTCCGCGACCCGGCCCGCCGCCCGTCCAACTGGCGCGCCACCGGTGACCTGGGCGAACGCCTGGCCGCCGAGGGTGTCGTCGGGATCAGCGGCATCGACACCCGCGCCCTGACCCGGCACCTGCGCGACCGCGGCGCGATGCGGGTCGGCATCTCGTCGCTCGACCTCGACCCGGCGGCACTTGCCGAACGGGTCCGCAGCCAGCCGCAGATGCTCGGCGCGGACCTCTCCGCGCAGGTCAGCACCGGCGAGCGGTACACCGCCAAGGCCGACGGCGAGCACCGCTACACGGTCGCCGCCCTGGACCTGGGGATCAAGCGCAACGTCGCCCGCCGGCTTGCCGCCCGCGGCGTGACCACGCACGTCTTCCCGGCCTCCGCCTCGATCGAGGAGCTGCTGTCGGTGAGCCCGGACGCGGTCTTCTTCTCGCCCGGCCCGGGTGACCCGGCCACCGCGGACGGCCCGGTCGCGCTGGCACAGGAGGTGATGCGCCGCCGGGTGCCGCTGTTCGGCATCTGCTTCGGCAGTCAGATCCTCGGCCGCGCACTCGGCTTCGGCACCTACAAGCTCGGCTACGGCCACCGCGGCATCAACCAGCCGGTGCTCGACAAGACCACCGGCAAGGTCGAGGTGACCAGCCACAACCACGGCTTCGCGGTCGACGCCCCGATCGGCGAGGTGACCGACACCGAGTTCGGTGGTGTCGAGGTCTCGCACGTCTGCCTCAACGACAACGTGGTCGAGGGCCTGCGCGGCCTCGAGGTGCCCGCGTTCACCGTCCAGTACCACCCCGAGGCCGCTGCCGGCCCGCACGACGCCGACTACCTGTTCGACAGGTTCGTCGAGCTCGTCGAGAAGAAGGGCTGAGCCCCGTGCCGAAACGTGAAGATCTCAAGCACATCATGGTGATCGGCTCCGGCCCGATCGTCATCGGCCAGGCCTGCGAGTTCGACTACTCCGGCACCCAGGCGTGCCAGGTGCTGCGCGCCGAGGGGCTGCGCGTCTCGCTGGTCAACTCCAACCCGGCCACGATCATGACCGACCCGGAGTTCGCCGACGCCACCTACGTCGAGCCGATCACCCCGGAGTTCGTCGAGCTGGTCATCGCGAAGGAGCGCCCGGACGCGATCCTGGCCACCCTGGGCGGCCAGACCGCGCTGAACACCGCGATCGCCCTGCACGAGAACGGCGTGCTGGAGAAGTACGGCGTCGAGCTGATCGGCGCCAACGTCGAGGCCATCCGCAAGGGTGAGGACCGGCAGCTGTTCAAGGACGTGGTCGCGAAGGCCGGCGGTGAGACCCCTCGCTCGCGGGTCTGTCACTCGATGGACGAGGTCCGGGCGACCGTCGCCGAGATCGGCCTGCCGGTCGTGGTGCGCCCGTCGTTCACCATGGGCGGCCTCGGCTCCGGCATGGCGCACAACGACGCGGACCTGGAGCGGATCGCCGGCTCCGGCCTGGCCGCCTCCCCGGTGACCGAGGTCCTGATCGAGGAGAGCGTGCTCGGCTGGAAGGAGTACGAGCTCGAGCTGATGCGCGACAAGCACGACAACGTCGTGGTGGTCTGCTCGATCGAGAACATCGACCCGATGGGCGTGCACACCGGCGACAGCGTCACCGTCGCGCCGGCCATGACGCTCACCGACCGTGAGTACCAGAAGCTGCGTGACCTGGGCATCGCGGTGCTCCGCGAGGTCGGCGTGGACACCGGCGGCTGCAACATCCAGTTCGCGATCAACCCGGACGACGGCCGGATGATCGTGATCGAGATGAACCCGCGGGTCTCCCGCTCGTCGGCGCTGGCGTCGAAGGCCACCGGCTTCCCGATCGCCAAGATCGCCGCGAAGCTGGCCATCGGCTACACCCTCGACGAGATCCCGAACGACATCACGCTCAAGACGCCCGCCGCGTTCGAGCCGGCGCTCGACTACGTGGTCGTCAAGATCCCGCGGTTCGCGTTCGAGAAGTTCCCCGGTGCCGACCCCGAGCTCACCACCACGATGAAGTCGGTCGGCGAGGCGATGAGCCTGGGCCGCAACTTCTCCGAGGCGCTGAACAAGGCGATGCGCTCGATGGAGACCAAGGCGGCCGGTTTCTGGACCGCGCCGACCTTCACCGACGTGGACGAGGCCCTGGCCGCGCTGCGGGTGCCGCACGACGGCCGGCTCTACACGGTCGAGGCCGCGCTGCGGCTGGGCGCCACCGTCGAGCAGGTGCACCAGGCGAGCGGCCGGATCGACCCGTGGTTCCTGGACGAGATCCAGGCGCTCGTCGACCTGCGCGCCGAGATCCTGGCCGCGCCGGTGCTGGACGAGGAGCTGCTGCGCAAGGCCAAGCGCGCCGGGCTCTCCGACAAGCAGCTCGCGGCGCTGCGGCCGGAGCTGGCCGGCGAGGACGGCGTCCGCTCGCTGCGGCACCGGCTCAACGTGCGCCCGGTCTACAAGACCGTGGACACCTGCGCGGCCGAGTTCCAGGCGGACACCCCGTACCACTACTCCACGTACGACGAGGAGACCGAGGTCGCGCCGAGCGACCGGCCCAAGGTGCTGATCCTGGGCTCCGGCCCGAACCGGATCGGCCAGGGCATCGAGTTCGACTACTCGTGTGTGCACGCGGTCATGGCGCTGCGCGCCGTCGACTACGAGACCGTCATGGTCAACTGCAACCCGGAGACGGTCTCCACCGACTACGACACCGCCGACCGGCTCTACTTCGAGCCGCTCACCTTCGAGGACGTCCTCGAGGTGTTCCACGCCGAGGACACCTCCGGCAAGGCGGCCGGCGGTCCCGGTGTGGTCGGCGTGATCGTCCAGCTCGGCGGACAGACCCCGCTCGGGCTGGCGAACCGGCTCAAGGCGGCCGGCCTGCCGATCGTCGGCACCTCGCCGGAGTCGATCGACCTGGCCGAGGACCGCGGGCTGTTCGGCACGCTGCTGGCCGAGAACGGGCTGCGCTCGCCGGACCACGGCACCGCCACCTCGTTCACCGAGGCCAAGGCGATCGCCGACACGATCGGCTACCCGGTGCTGGTCCGGCCGTCCTACGTGCTCGGTGGCCGGGGCATGGAGATCGTCTACGACGAGCCCACCCTGCGCGGCTACATCGAGCGGGCCACCGAGATCTCCCCGGACCACCCGGTGCTCGTCGACCGGTTCCTGGACGACGCCATCGAGATCGACGTGGACGCGCTCTGCGACGCCACCGGCGAGGTCTACCTGGGCGGCGTGATGGAGCACATCGAGGAGGCCGGCATCCACTCCGGCGACTCGGCCTGCTCGCTGCCGCCGATCACGCTCGCGGCCTCGCACATCGCCGAGGTACGCCGGTACACCGAGTCGCTGGCCCGGTCGATCGGCGTGCGCGGCCTGATGAACGTCCAGTACGCGCTCAAGGACGAGAGCCTCTACGTCCTGGAGGCGAACCCGCGCGCCTCGCGGACCGTGCCGTTCGTCTCCAAGGCCACCGGCGTGCAGCTCGCCAAGGCGGCCGCCCGGATCATGCTCGGCGCCACCATCGCCGAGCTGCGCGCCGAGGGCATGCTGATCGCGGACCGCGACGGCGGCTCCACCCCGCCGCACGCCCCGATCGCCATCAAGGAGGCGGTGCTGCCGTTCAAGCGGTTCCGTACCCCGACCGGCAAGGGGATGGACAGCCTGCTCAGCCCGGAGATGAAGTCGACCGGCGAGGTGATGGGCATCGACGCCGGGTTCGGCCAGGCATTCGCCAAGTCGCAGGCCGCCGCGTACGGCTCGCTGCCGATCACCGGCAAGATCTTCGTGTCGGTGGCGAACCGGGACAAGCGGGCGATGATCTTCCCGGTCAAGCGTCTCGCCGACCTGGGCTTCACCATCGTCACCACGGCCGGCACCGGCGAGGTGCTCAGCCGGTACGGCATCGACTGCGAGGTCGTGCCGAAGCACTACGAGAGCCCGGGGCAGAACGCCGTCGAGCTGATCCTGGCCGGCCAGATCGCCCTGATCATCAACACCCCGCAGGGCTCCGGCGCCAGCGCCCGCCAGGACGGGTACGAGATCCGCAGCGCCGCGGTCACCGCCGACATCCCGTGCATCACCACGGTGCCCGGTGTGGCCGCCGCGGTGATGGGCATCGAGGCCCTGATGCGCGGCGACATGCAGGTCCGGCCGCTGCAGGAGTTGCACAAGCTGCTGCGGGGCACCGCATGAGTCTGTTCGCGCGCGCCGTCCGGCCGGTGCTGTTCCGGCTGGGCGGCGGCGACGCCGAGACCGCGCACGAGTGGACACTGCACCGGCTCGCCTCGATGCCGCCGGCCGCCCGTGAGGTGATGCGCCGCCGGTACGCGTTCTCCGCACCGGTCGAGGCGTTCGGTGTCCGGTTCCCGAACCGGGTCGGCCTGGCCGCCGGGATGGACAAGAACGGTCTGGCGCTGCCCGCCTGGCCGGCCCTCGGGTTCGGCTTCGTCGAGGTGGGCACGGTCACCGCCAAGGCGCAGCCGGGCAACGACCGGCCGCGGCTGTTCCGCCTCCGCGAGAGCGAGGCGATCATCAACCGGATGGGCTTCAACAACGCCGGCGCGGCCGCCCTGGCCGCGCGGCTGGAGGAGCTGGGTCCGATCGGGGTGCCGCTCGGCATCTCGCTGGGCAAGTCCAAGGTCACCCCGCTGGACGAGGCGGTCGAGGACTACCTGGAGTCGTACCGGCTGCTGCACCCGTACGCCGACTACATCGCGGTGAACGTCTCCTCGCCGAACACGCCCGGCCTGCGCAGCCTGCAGGACCGGGACTTCCTGAGCACGCTGCTCAAGGAGCTCAGCGGCCCGGTACCGGTGCTCGTGAAGATCGCCCCGGACCTGACCGAGCCGGCCATCGCCGAGCTGCTCGAGGTCTGCCTGGAGCACGGCGCGGCCGGCCTGATCGCCACCAACACCACGCTGGCCCGGGACGATCTCGCTCCGGGTGACCGGCACCTGGCCACCGAGACCGGCGGGCTGTCCGGCAAGCCGCTCACCGAGCGGGCCCGCGCGGTGGTGCAGTTCGTGCACGACGAGACCGGTGGCCGGCTGCCGGTGATCGGGGTCGGCGGGATCCTGTCCGCCGACGACGCCACCCGGATGCTGGACGCCGGCGCCACCCTGGTGCAGCTCTACTCCGGCTTCATCTACAAGGGGCCGGACCTGGTCAAGGCGGTCGCGCAGAGCGCCCGTCCGTCCCGGGCGGCCGCGGCGCGATGACCCCGGCCGGGCGCGATCTGCTTGCGCTCGACCGGGCGCACGTCTGGCACCCGTACGGCCCGATGCCCGGCCGCAGCGATCCCTATCTGGTCCAGAGCGCGGCCGGGGTCCGGTTGCGGCTGGCCGACGGCCGGGAGCTGGTCGACGGGATGTCGTCCTGGTGGGCGGCCGTGCACGGGTACCGGCACCCGGTCCTGGACGCCGCGCTGACCGACCAGGCCGGCCGGATGAGCCACGTGATGTTCGGCGGGCTGACCCACGAGCCGGCGATCCGGCTGGCCGCCACGCTCGTCGAGCTCACCCCGCCCGGCCTGGAGCACGTCTTCCTCTGCGACTCCGGCTCGATCGGGGTCGAGGTGGCGATCAAGATGGCGCTGCAGGCGCAGCGGGCGCTCGGCCGGCCCGGGCGGCAGAAGCTGGCCACCTGGCGCGGCGGGTACCACGGCGACACGTTCCACCCGATGAGCGTCTGCGACCCGGAGGGCGGCATGCACGCGCTCTGGACCGGGGTGCTGCCCGCCCAGGTCTTCGCGGATCCGCCGCCCGCGGAGTTCGAGCAGGGTTATGCCGACTCTTTGACGAGGCTCATCGAACGGCACGAGGGCGAACTGGCCGCGGTGATCGTCGAGCCGGTGGTCCAGGGCGCCGGCGGGATGCGCTTCCACGACCCGGAGTACCTGCGCGTGCTGCGGGAGGTGACCGCCGAGCACGGGATCTTCCTGATCTTCGACGAGATTGCCACCGGCTTCGGCCGGACCGGGCGGTTCTTCGCCGCCGACCACGCCGGCGTGAGCCCTGACATCATGTGCCTGGGCAAGGCGCTCACCGGCGGCTACCTGACCCTCGCCGCCACGCTCTGCACGCCCGAGGTGGCCGCGGCGATCTCGGCCGGCGAGGGTGGCGGGCTGATGCACGGGCCGACGTTCATGGGCAACCCCCTGGCCTGCGCGGTGGCCAGCGCGTCGCTCGGGTTGTTGAGCGACGGCCGGTGGGCTCACCGCGTACGAGATATCGAAAGCTCTCTGCGAAGCGGCCTGGAACCGCTCCGCGGCGCGCAAGGGGTCGCGGACGTGCGGGTCCTGGGCGCCATCGGCGTCGTCCAGCTGGACCATCCGGTGGACATGGCGCGGGCGACGGCGGCCGCGGTGGCCGAGGGCGTCTGGCTGCGGCCGTTCCGGGACCTGATCTACACCATGCCGCCGTACGTCACGGACGACGCCGATATGGCCCGCATTACCGCGGGAATCGCCGCCGCGGTGGCGGCTAGCTGACACGGGAGAGGGAACTGCCGCATGGAAACCTTCGGAGAACGACTGCACGCCGCTATCACTGAGCGGGGACCGCTGTGTGTCGGCATCGATCCGCACGCCGCTCTGCTCGCTCGCTGGGGCCTCTCCGACGATGTCGCCGGCCTGGAACGCTTCGCCCATACGGTGGTCGAGGCGCTGGCCGATCGGGTGGCTGTTCTGAAGCCGCAGTCGGCGTTTTTTGAGAGATTTGGGTCACGTGGCATCGCTATTCTTGAGTCAACTATCCGACAGTCTCGCGAGGCCGGAGCGCTTGTCCTGCTCGACGTGAAGCGGGGCGACATCGGGTCGACCATGGCCGCTTATGCGGCCGCATATCTCGATTCGGGCAGTACTCTGCGCTCTGACGCGATTACTGTGAGTCCCTATCTCGGCGTCGGTTCTTTGCGGCCGGCGTTCGATCTCGCGACCGCCACCGGCGCCGGAATTTTCGTTCTCGCGCTGACTTCCAACCCGGAGGGCGCCTCGGTGCAGCACGCCGTCGGTCCTGGTGGGACGACCGTGGCGCAATCCGTGATCGATGAGATTTCCCAGCTCAACGCGGGTGTGAGCCCGCTCGGAAGTTTCGGTCTGGTGGTGGGCGCGACGATCGGGAAGACCGGCCACGACCTGTCCGCGGTGAACGGCCCGCTGCTCGCTCCGGGCCTCGGAGCGCAGGGCGGAACCCCCGACGACCTGCGCGCGGTCTTCGGCGAGAGCCTGCACAACGTGTTGCCCTCGTACTCACGGGAAGTTCTGTCGGCGGGACCCGGTATCGGCGATCTTCGGGCTGCCGCGGAGCGTGTTCTGGAGGACGTCCGAACTGCTCTCGGGTGAAAGAGCCTGCGTATTGCGGTGCGAGTCGGGGTACCCCCACGTTGCCGAAAGCGCCGCTGACCGCTAGTTTTCCCGGCGCCGGGAACCACATGCCCCTTTGGTTCCCTGGCACACCACGTTTCACAGAAGCGCCGGTATTGAACCACCGCCGCGATAGGGACCTGAGGAGAACTGGTGCCGCTCCCGTCACTGAGCCCCGAACAGCGCGCTGCCGCGCTCGAGAAGGCTGCGGAAGTTCGCAAGGCTCGGGCTGAGCTGAAGGAACAGCTCAAGTCCGGCAAGACCACCCTCGCCGCCGTGCTTGACCGCGCGGAGGGCGACGAGGTCGTCGGCAAGCTGAAGGTCTCGGCCGTGCTTCAGGCGCTGCCGGGCATCGGCAAGATCCGGGCGACCCAGATCATGGAGAAGCTGAAGATCGCTGAGAGCCGTCGGCTCCGTGGTCTCGGCGACCAGCAGCGGAAGGCCCTCCTGGGGGAGTTCGCTGCGAACTGACTCATCGGCTCGTGTAGGAATGAGCCGTGAGCATGGATGACGACGCGCGCCCGGCAGCACGACTCACTGTTCTTTCCGGCCCTTCCGGGGTCGGGAAGGACAGTGTGATCGAGCTGATCCGGGCGCGCTCGCCTTGGATCAGGTTGTCGGTGTCGGTCACGACACGGAAGAAACGCGACTACGAGACCGACGGCGAGCACTATCACTTCGTGACCCGGTCCGAGTTCCAGCGCCTGATCGATGGTGATCAGCTACTGGAGTGGGCGGAATTCGCGGGCAACCTCTACGGGACGCCCCGCGCGCAGGTCGAGGGCTGGCTCCAACAGGGCCGGCCCGTTTTGTTGAAGATCGACCTGCAGGGCGCCCGCCAGGTGCGGTCCGCCATGCCGGAGGCCCGCCTGGTCTTCCTGGCCCCACCCAGCGTCGAAGAACTCCAGCGCCGGCTGATCGGCCGGGGCACCGACGACGAGGAGACCATCCGGCGCCGGCTGGTCCACGCGGACGAGGAGCTCGCCGCGGAAGCCGAGTTCGACAACACGGTGGTGAACGACTTCGTCGAACGGGCCGCAGATGAGCTGGTAAGCTTGCTCGGTTCGTCATACTTAGCGCCCGTGTCACTTCTCGGGCCAGCCTCAGCAAACGAGCATTAAGGAATTCTCAACGTGGGAACTGTCGCCAACCCCGAGGGCATCACCAACCCGCCGATCGACGAGCTGCTGGACAAGACCTCGTCGAAGTACTCGCTGGTGATCTTCGCGGCCAAGCGCGCCCGCCAGGTCAACGCCTACTACAGCCAGCTCGGCGAGGGTCTGCTGGAATACGTCGGCCCGCTGGTCGAGACCACCCCGCAGGAGAAGCCGCTCTCCATCGCGATGCGGGAGATCAACGCCGGCCTGCTGACCGCAGAGCCGACCGACCACCCCTGATCCACATCATGCGATCCCGCGTCCCAGCATCATGGGCGCGGGATCGACTTGTTTCTACGAGGTGAGGCGCGGTGACCGAGGTCGTCCTGGGGGTGTGCGGCGGGATCGCCGCGTACAAGGCCTGTGAGCTGCTGCGGCTGTTCACCGAGTCGGGCCACGGGGTGCGGGTGGTGCCGACCGCCTCGGCGCTGCAGTTCGTCGGCGCGCCGACCTGGGCCGCGCTCTCCGGCCGCCCGGTCACCACCGAGGTCTGGGATGACGTCCACGAGGTGCCGCACGTGCGCATCGGCCGGGCCGCCGAGCTGGTCGTGGTCGCGCCGGCCACCGCCGACATCCTGGCCAAGGCCGCGCACGGCATCGCCGACGACCTGCTCACCAACACCCTGCTGACCGCGACGTGCCCGGTGGTCTACGCGCCGGCGATGCACACCGAGATGTGGGAGAACGCCGCGACCAGGGCGAACGTGGCGACGCTGCGGTCCCGGGGCGGGATCGTCATCGAGCCGGCCGTCGGCCGCCTCACCGGCAAGGACACCGGCAAGGGCCGTCTTCCGGATCCTGCGGAGATTTTTTCGTACGCGGTGCGCGTGCTGCGCGCCGCCGCCCAGGACCTGGCCGGCCGGCACGTGGTGGTGACCGCGGGCGGTACCCGCGAACCGCTCGACCCGGTCCGGTTCCTCGGCAACCGCTCGTCCGGCAAGCAGGGTTACGCCCTGGCCCGCGCGGCCCTGGCCCGCGGCGCGAAAGTGACGTTGATCGCGGCGAACGTGGCGCTGCCCGACCCGGCCGGTGCCGATCTGATCCGGGTGGGCACCACCGAGGAACTGCGTAAGGCGACCGTCGACGCGGCCGCCTCGGCCGACGTGGTCGTGATGGCGGCCGCCCCCGCCGACTTCCGCCCGGCCACCGTCGCCGAGCAGAAGATCAAGAAGACCGACGACGGCCTGCCCGCCCCGATCGTCCTGGTCACCAACCCGGACATCGCCGCCGAGCTGGGCGCCGCCAAGCGGCCCGGCCAGGTGCTCGTGGCGTTCGCCGCCGAGACGCACGACGCCCTCGAACACGCCCGGGCGAAATTGCGCAAAAAACGGGCGGACCTGATCGTCGTTAACGAGGTGGGCGTCGACCGCGTCTTCGGCCAGGACCGGAACACCGTGACTGTGCTGGGCGCGGACGGTTCCACCGACGAACTCGAGGAACTCTCTAAAGACGATGTGGCGGATAGGATTTTCGACCACGTCGTGGTCCGCCTGGATGCCCAGGTAGGCCACGTCGGCCACCCTGATTACACTTCCGCGAAACCTGTATTCGACAACTGAGGAGCACCGTGGCACGCCGTCTGTTCACTTCCGAGTCGGTCACGGAAGGCCACCCGGACAAGATCGCTGACCAGATCAGCGACGGGATTCTCGACGCCCTGCTCGCACAGGACCCGCGCAGCCGTGTCGCGGTCGAGACCCTGATCACCACCGGCCAGGTGCACGTGGCGGGCGAGGTCACCACCCAGGCCTACGCCGACATCCCCAGCATCGTGCGCGACACCATCCTGCGGATCGGCTACGACTCGTCGAAGAAGGGCTTCGACGGTGCGTCCTGCGGCGTGAGCGTGTCGATCGGGTCGCAGTCCCCGGACATCGCCCAGGGCGTGGACAGCGCGATCGAGCTGCGCGAGGGTGACTCCGAGCACGTCCTCGACCAGCAGGGCGCCGGCGACCAAGGCATGATGTTCGGCTTCGCCTGCTCGGAGACGCCTGAGCTGATGCCGCTGCCGATCGCGCTGGCGCACCGGCTGGCGCGCCGGTTGTCCGCGGTGCGCAAGGACGGAACGATTCCGTACCTGCGTCCGGACGGCAAGACCCAGGTGACCATCGAGTACGACGGTCTGCGCCCGGTCCGGCTGGACACCGTGGTGGTGTCGACCCAGCACGCCGCGGACATCTCCCTGGAGTCGCTGCTGACCCCGGACATCCGGGACCACGTGATCGCGCCGGAGCTCGAGGGCCTGGGTATCGACACGAAGGACTACCGGCTGCTGGTGAACCCGACCGGTCGGTTCGAGATCGGTGGCCCGATGGGTGACGCGGGTCTGACCGGCCGCAAGATCATCGTGGACACGTACGGCGGGTATGCCCGGCACGGTGGTGGGGCGTTCTCCGGCAAGGACCCGTCGAAGGTGGACCGGTCCGCGGCGTACGCGATGCGCTGGGTGGCCAAGAACGTGGTCGCGGCGGGTCTGGCCGAGCGGTGCGAGACCCAGGTCGCGTACGCGATCGGCAAGGCGCACCCGGTGTCGCTGTTCGTGGAGACGTTCGGCACCGAGAACGTGCCGGTCGAGCGGATCGAGAAGGCCATCCGGGAGGTCTTCGACCTGCGTCCGGCCGCGATCATCCGGGACCTGGACCTGCTGCGGCCGATCTACCAGCAGACCGCGGCGTACGGCCACTTCGGCCGCGAGCTGCCGGACCTGCGCTGGGAGAGCACCGACCGCGCGCAGGACCTGAAGAACGCCGCTTCCTGAGGGTTTTCGCTTTTCGGACGGCCGGCACCCCACCCGGGGTCGCCGGCCGTTTCGCGTCGCTCGGGGCGGTGCTTGCTGCGGCGCCGGCTCCGTCGTACCCCATCGGGGTTTGCCGAAAGCGGCCGGGGATCGATCGATCGTGGTGATCCGGTGGTGGATCTTTTGCGTGATTGTTCGCATGGGAGTCTTCGGAGGTTCGGGCGGCTACTCTGTCGCGATGACGGCTGTCCAAGGTGAACGGCTGTTCCTGGTCCGGCACGCGATGCCCGCGGTCGATCCCGGAGTGCCCGCCGAGCAGTGGCAACTCGCGCAGGAGAGCCGGGTCGCGGCCCGGCTGATCCGGCTGCACGTGAAGCATCCGGCGTATTACGTGGCCAGCACCGAGCCGAAGGCCGCGCAGACCATGCAGGAGATCGCCGGGGCGCAGCGGGTGGTGACCGACGACGACCTGACCGAGGTGCACCGGCCGCACGTCTGGCTCACCGACGCGGACTATCGCGGCGCGGCGCTGGCCTACGCGGGTGGCGAGTGCCCGGACGGCTGGGAGTCCCGCGAGCGGGTGGTCGAGCGTTTCGACGCGGCGGTGGTCCGGCACGCGGCGGCGGCCAGCGAGCGCGGGCAGACGCTGGTCATCGGTACGCACGGGCTGGCACCGACGGTGTGGATGGCGAGCCGGTACCGGCTGGACCCGGACCCGGCGCGGTTCTGGGCGGGGCTGCGCTTCCCGGACATCGTCGAGATCGACCTGGGCACCGAGACGGTCAGCTGCCTGGCCCACTGAGTCGTCTTGTCCACAGCCTTGGCGTGACGGTGCGGGTCTTGTCGGTGGGTGCGGGCAGAATGTTCGACGATGGCGACCAAGGGTGTGCGAGCGGAACGGGAACCGGCGGAGCGTCTGCCGGTGGCCCGGGTGTGTGTCGACGTCCCGTTGCCGCACCTGGATCGTCCGTTCGACTATCTGGTCGCCGGCGCCGACGACGTGGCCGCGCAGCCCGGGGTGCGGGTCAAGGTGCGGTTCGCCGGTCAGCTGGTCGGCGGGTTCCTGCTGGAGCGGGCCGAGGCCTCCGAGCACCAGGGCAAGCTGGCCTACCTGGAGAAGGTGGTCTCCCCGGAGCGGGTGCTCGATCCGGAGGTCGCCCGGCTGGCCCGGGCGGTCGCCGATCGTTATGCGGGCAGCCTCAACGACGTGCTGCGCCTGGCGATCCCGCCACGCCACGCCCGGGTGGAGTCCCCGCCCGCCAAGGCGAAAGGTGACGCACCGGCCGAGCCCGCCGAGCCCGCCGAGCCCGCTGTCCAGCGGGCGTTCCAGGCGCCCGTGCCCGGCGGCTGGGATTCCTATCCGACCGGCCCGGCATATCTGAAAGCGCTCGAAGCCGGCCGTCCCGCCCGCGCCGTCTGGTCGGCGCTGCCGGGGGAGGACTGGTCGCTGCGCATCGCCGAGGCGGCCGCGGCCACCGTGACCGGCGGCCGCGGCGTGGTCATCGTCGTCGCCGACGCGCGCGACCTGGACCGGGTCGACCGGTCGCTCGGCGCGGTGCTCGGCCCGGGCCGGCACGTCGCGCTGAACGCGGCGCTGGGCCCGGCCGAGCGCTACCGGCGGTTCCTGGCCGCGAGCCGGCACCAGGTCCCGGTGGTCGTCGGCACCCGGGCCGCGATGTGGGCGCCGGCCGCCGACCTGGGCCTGGTGGTGATCTGGGACGACGGCGACGACCTGCACGCCGAGCCCCGGTCGCCCTATCCGCACGCGCGCGACGTGCTGCTCACCCGCGCCCAACTGGCCGACTGCGCGGCGCTGGTCGGCGGTTTCGCCCGGACCGGGGAGGGTCAGCTCCTGCTGGAGACCGGGTGGGCCAAGGAGATCGTCGCGGAGCGCGGTCTGCTGCGGCGGCGCCAGCCGGCGATCTCGCCGACCGGGGACGACCCGCAGCTGGCCCGGGACGCCGGCGCGGTGGTCGCCCGGCTGCCCAGCCTGGCCTGGCAGACCGCCAAGCAGGCGCTGCAGGCCGGCCTGCCGGTGCTGGTCCAGGTGCCGCGGCGGGGCTATCTGCCGTCGGTGGCCTGCGCCGAGTGCCGCACCCCGGCGCGCTGCCCGGAGTGCTCCGGGCCGCTGGCGCTGCAGAACGCCCGCGATGTGCCGGTCTGCCTGTGGTGCGGGCGGTCGTTCCCGGCCTACCAGTGCCCGGCCTGCGGCGAGCGCCGGCTGCGCGCGTCGGTGATCGGCGCGAAGCGCACGGCCGAGGAGCTGGGCCGGGCGTTCCCGGGTGTGCCGGTGCGCACGTCCGGGCGAGACGAGATCTTGGACACGGTTCCGGGGGAGGCGGCCATCGTGGTGGCCACCCCGGGTGCCGAGCCGGTGGCCGAGGGCGGCTTCGGCGCGGTGCTGCTGCTGGACACCTGGGCGCTGCTCAGCCGGGCCGACCTGCGCGCCGCCGAGGAGACCATGCGGCGCTGGCTGAACGCGTCCGCGCTGGCCCGGCCGGGTTCCGAGGGTGGCCGGGTGATCGTGGTCGCGGACGGTTCGCTGGCGCCGGTGCAGGCCCTGCTGCGCTGGGATCCCGGCTGGTTCGCCGCCCGTGAGCTGGCCGAACGCCGCGAGCTCGGCTTCCCGCCGGCGGCCCGGATGGCCAGTGTCACCGGTCCGGCGCCGGCCGTCGCCGACCTGCTGACCATCGCCGACCTGCCGGACGGCACCGAGCAGCTGGGCCCGGTCCCGGCCGGCGAGGAGCAGGAACGGATGCTGTTGCGGGTGTCCCGTTCCCGGGCCGCCGAGCTGGCGCACGCCCTGCACGTGGCGGCCGGCGTGCGCAGCGCGCGTAAAGCGGCGGTCGCGGTGCGCATCCAGGTGGACCCGGCCGAGCTCTTCTAGGTCCGTAGACTGTTTCGCAGCCGTTTCCCTGACTGCAGCCGTTCCTGACTGAGGAGTTCCGCCGCGTGACCGTCCAGCCCATCCGTCTCTTCGGCGACCCGGTGTTGCGCACCGAGGCCGACCTAGTGGTCGACTTCGACAAAGAACTCCGCAAGCTGGTCAAGGACCTCACCGACACCATGCTCGACGAGGGCGGCGCCGGCCTGGCCGCCCCGCAGCTCGGTGTCGGCCTGCGCGTGTTCACCTTCGACGTCGACGAGGTGGTCGGGCACATCGTCAACCCGGTGCTGTCGTTCCCCGATGAGGAGGAGCAGGACGGCCCGGAGGGCTGCCTCTCCATCCCGGGCATCTACGTCGACACCAAGCGCCGGCAGAACGTGGTGGCGAACGGCTTCTCCGAGCACGGCGACCCGATCCAGCTGGTCGGCACCGGGCTGATGGCACGCTGCGTGCAGCACGAGACCGACCACCTGGACGGCGTGCTCTTCCTGGACCGGCTGGACACCACCTCACGCAAGGATGCGATGAAGCAGATCCGCTCCGCCGAGTGGTACGACGTGGCAAAACCCCCCACCGTCAAGGAGAGCCCGCACGGCCGGGGCATCTTCGGCATGGGCCGGTGATCTGATGCGCCTGGTCTTCGCCGGCACGCCCGAGGTGGCGCTGCCCAGCCTGGACGCGATCTCCGCGTCCGGACACGAACTGCTCGCCGTGGTGACCCGCCCGGACGCGCCGGCCGGTCGTGGCCGCCGCCTGGTCCGGTCGCCCGTCGGGGCCTGGGCCGACGAGCGCGGCATCGAGGTGCTCACCCCGGAGCGGCCGCGGGAGCCCGAGTTCCAGGAGCGCCTGCGCGAGCTCGCGCCCGACTGCGCGCCGGTGGTGGCGTACGGCGCGCTGGTCCCGCCGTCCGCGCTGGAGATCCCCCGCCACGGATGGGTGAACCTGCACTTCTCGCTGCTGCCCGCCTGGCGCGGCGCGGCGCCGGTGCAGCACGCCGTCCTGCACGGCGACGAGGTGACCGGTGCCAGCGTGTTCGAGCTGGAGGCCGGGCTGGACACCGGCCCGGTCTACGGCACCGTCACCGACCAGATCCGGTTCACCGACACCTCCGGCGATCTGCTGGAACGCCTCGCCACCGAGGGTGCCGGGCTGCTCGTCGCGGTGCTCGACGCGATCGAGTCGGGTCAGGCCGTGGCACGTCCGCAGCCGCACGACGGGATCAGCCTGGCGCCGAAGCTCAGCGTCGACGACGCGCGGATCCGCTGGACCGACCCGTCGTTCGCGGTGGACCGGCGGATCCGGGCGTGCACCCCGGCGCCGGGCGCGTGGACGACGCTGCGCGAGGACCGGCTGAAGCTGGGACCGGTCCGGCCGATCGCGAACGGGCCGTACCTGGAGCCCGGCGAGCTGCGGGTGGAGCGCGCCCAGGTGCTGGTCGGTACCGCGACGACACCGGTGCAGTTGGGTGAGGTGCGAGCCGCCGGCAAGAAGCCGATGGCCGCGACTGATTGGGCGCGTGGATTGCGCCTCGAAGCAGGGGAGAAACTGGCGTGACGGAACATCGGGCTTCACGGCCGCACAGTGCCGGGCCTCGTCGGCCGTCCGGCCCGGGAAGTCCCCGCGACGACCGCAGTGGCCGGGCGCCGCGGGCCGGTCGCCCGCCGTCCGACCCGGCTAGGCAGGCGGCGTACGAGGCGATCGCCGCTGTGCACCGCGACGACGCGTACGGAAACCTGGTCCTGTCCGACATCCTCAGCGGGATGGGTCTGCACGGGCGGGACGCGGCGTTCGCCACCGAGCTGACCTACGGCACCCTGCGTGCCCTCGGCACCCTCGACCTGATCATCGCCGAGGCGGCCGGCCGTGAGGTGTCCCGGATCGACCCGCCGGCCCGGGACGCGCTGCGGCTCGGCGCCTACCAGCTGCTCTACACCCGGGTCCCGTCGCACGCCGCGGTCAACCAGACCGTCGACCTGGTGCGCTCGGTGGCGCCGGCCGCGTCCGGCTTCGCCAACGCGGTGATGCGCACGATCTCCGAGACGCCGGTCGAGGCCTGGCTCGAGAAGATCACCCCGAAGTACGAGGACGACCCGATCGCCAGCCTGTCGGTGCTGCACAACCACCCGCAGTGGATCGTCCGGTCGTTCGCCGAGGCGCTCGGCGGCGACCTGGAGGAGACCGCCCGGCTGCTGATCGAGGACAACCAGCCGCCGGCCGTGCATCTGTGCGCGCGTCCGGGGCGGGTCGACGCGGTCGACCTGGCCGACGAGGTGAACGGGGTGCCGGGGGCGTTCTCTCCGTACTCGGTCTATCTCAGCGGTGGCGCGCCGCGCGAGATGGCCGCCATCCGGGAGGGCCGGGCCCACGTCCAGGACGAGGGTTCGCAGCTGGTCGCGGCGGCGCTGCTGGCCGCACCGGTCGAGGGCCGGGACACCCGCTGGCTGGACCTGTGCGCCGGCCCGGGTGGCAAGACCGGCCTGATCGGCGCGATCGCGGCCGGCCGGGGCGCCGAGGTGACCGCGGTCGAGGTGGCCGAGCACCGGGCCCGCCTGGTCGAGCAGGCCACCGAGGGGATGCCGGTGACGGTGTTCCCGATGGACGGCCGCTCGGTGGGCCGCGACCCGGACCTGCCCGAGGAGGCGTTCGACCGGGTGCTGGTGGACGCGCCGTGCACCGGGCTGGGCTCGCTGCGGCGCCGGCCCGAGTCGCGCTGGCGCCGGCAGCCGGCCGACCTGCCGCCGCTCACCAAGCTGCAGCGGGAGCTGCTGGTGGCGGCGCTGCGCGCGGTCCGTCCGGGCGGCGTGGTGGCGTACGTGACGTGCTCCCCGCACATGGTGGAGACCCAGGTGACGGTGAGCGAGGGGGCCCGGCGCAGCGGCGTCGAGGTCGACTTCGTGGACGCCCGTCCGCTGCTGCCGCCGGGCATGCCGGGGCTGGGCCCGGGACCGACGGTGCAGCTGTGGCCGCACCGCCACGGCACCGACGCGATGTTCCTGGCCGTGCTGCGCCGCACGAGCTGAGACCGGAAGACGAACTGACGACGCGGCCGGGCTGATCAGCCCGGCCGCCTCGCGAGGGCGGCCTGGTCGAGTTTCACCCGCATCACCCGGGCGAGTGGCCTCTCCACCAGGCGGTGCAGCAGCCAGGCGGCGAGGAGCAGCAGCAGGATCACCGCCACGAGCACGAGCAGGTGCGGCCGGATGCCGTTCATCGCGTGGATGAGCGACCAGCCGATGCTCTGGTGCAGCAGGTAGAACGGGTAGGTCAGGGCGCCGGCCCAGGTCAGCCAGCGCCACTGGATCCGGGCCGTCCAGCCCATCGCGATCACGGCGAGCAGGGCGAAGAACAGACTCACCATGACCATGCCGACCCGGGGGTCGAGGTGGTGCCGGTCCGAGGACGCGGTGCTCGCCACCCGGCCCACCACTGTGTGCATGGCGAGCGCCCAGGACAGGCCGACCAGCCCCCACAGCTGCAGGTCCGGTCCGAACTTGTGGATCAGGAAGAACGCGATGCCGGCCACGAAGAGCGGTGCGAAGGTGGGCTGGAAGATCTGCCCGAGGACCGGCATCTTCGAGGCGTCGCTCAGGACGGCGGCGACCAGCCAGCCGTACCCGAACAGCAGGGTGTTGCGCAGGGTCAGCCCGCGCCATACCAGGACGACGGCGAAGAGCAGGTAGAACCGCATCTCGGCCCAGAGCGTCCAGTACGACGCGTCGATGTTCTTCACGCCCATCGGGGTGTGCAGCATGGTCAGGTTGGCGATCACCTGGTCCCACGGCAGCCGGGTGGTGGCGACCGGCCAGAACGCCACCACGGCCGTGGTGATCAGCACGGCCGGCCAGTACGCCGGGAAGAGGCGGATCACCCGGGACCGGAAGAACTGCCCGGGGGTACGACCCCAGCAGCTCATGCAGATGACGAAACCGCTGATCATGAAGAACAGCTCGACGCCCAGCCAGCCGTAGGCGGCGATCGGGGACAGGGTGGGGAACAGGTCCCGAGGATGCGCCGCCCAGGCCTTGGCCACCGTCAGGCCACCGGACAGGTGGTAGAAGGCGACGGCCAGCGCGGCCAGCAGCCGGAGCCCGTCGAGGACCGCGATGCGGTGCGGCCGGCGGGGTTCCAGGGTGCTGGTGGGGTCCTCCGGCGCGCGGCGCTGGTCCAGCGTCGTGATCATGGGGCGGGACGATACCCAGCGCACAGGCCGTACACAGGCGCCCGCGGGCGGGTTCGCGGATTGGTGAGCGAAAGTTCGCGTGCCGGTCGGCTGCCGTTCCCGTGCTGTGGCTCGAGTGCGGGGTCATACACTTTGCCGGTGACGCCTTCACCGATCATCGCGCCGAGCATTCTCGCCTCCGACTTCTCTCGTCTCGGTGAGGAAGTGCGTGCCATCGAGGGGGCGGCCGACTGGGTGCACGTCGATGTCATGGACAACCATTTCGTGCCGAACCTGACGCTCGGCCTGCCGGTGGTGCAGAGCCTGCGCAAGGCCACCACGATCCCGTTCGACGTCCACCTGATGATCGCCGACCCGCAGCGCTGGGCGCCGGCCTACGCCGAGGCCGGGGCGTACAACGTGACGTTCCACGCCGAGGCGTGCGACGACCCGGTGGCGCTGGCGAAGTCGTTGCGGGCCGCGGGCGCCAAGGCCGGGCTGGCGATCGACCGGGACACGCCGGTCGAGCCGTACCTGGAGCTGCTGCCCTATCTGGACACCGTGCTGATCATGACGATCAAGGCCGGGTTCGGCGGGCAGAAGTTCATGCCGGAGATGCTCGACAAGGTGCGTGACGTGCGGCGGCGGGTCACCGTCGGCGACCTCGACGTGCGGATCGAGGTGGACGGCGGCATCGCGGCGGACACCATCGAGCAGGCCGCCGAGGCGGGTGCCGACGCGTTCGTGGCGGGCACGGCCGTCTATGGCGCGGCCGATCCCGCCGAGGCGGTGCGTAAGCTGCGTGCATTGGCCGCCGGACGTATGGGGAAGTCGATGTGAGTACTGCCGAGCCGGGACCCGTTGTCGACGACTTCGGGTTCGAGGACGAGGAGCAACGACCTGACCTGATCCTGGTCGTCGACGACGATCAGGACATCGCGAGTTTCGTCGAGTTCAACCTCAAGGTGCAGGGCTTCGAGGTGATCCGGGCCCGGGACGGGCAGGAAGCGCTCGACCTGATGGAGACGCACCGCCCGGATCTGGCGGTCGTCGACTGGATGATGCCCCGGATGGACGGGGTCGAGCTGGTCCGCAAGCTGCGCGCGGAGCCGCTGACCTCCGCCCTGCCGGTGATCATGCTGACCGCCCGGAGCATGACCGTGGACAAGGTGGTCGGGCTGACCAACGGCGCCGACGACTATCTGACGAAGCCCTTCGACACCGCCGAGCTGATCGCCCGGGTGACCACCACGCTGCGCCGCAACAAGGAGTTCCGCGAGGTCTCGCCGCTGACCGGGCTGCCCGGCAACGCCCGGGTGCGCCGCGAGATCGGCGACCGGATGCGGGCCGGCGGCGACTACTCGGTCGGTTACATCGACGTCGACCGGTTCAAGAGCGTCAACGACGTCTACGGCTTCGACCGCGGTGACGAGTTCATCATCACCCTGGCCCGGAGCCTGCAGCGGGCCAGTGCGTCGACCGGCAAGCCGTCGATCTTCCTGGGCCACATCGGCGGTGACGACTTCGTCTTCATCTGCCACCCGGACCAGGTGCTGCCGCTGACCAAGAGCATGGTCACCGACTTCGAGTCGGCCGCCGACCGGCTCTACGACGCGATCGACGCGCAGCGCGGCTACATCGAGGTGCCGGACCGCCGGGGCAACAAGCAGCGGGCCGCCCTGGTGACGCTCTCGATCGGGGTCGCGCAGGCCACCGACGGCGGCCGGCAGTTCGACGACCCCCGGATGGTCATCGCGGTCGCCTCGGAGATGAAGAAGGTCGCCAAGTCGCAGCCCGGCTCCTACGTCGCCATCGACCGCCGCAGGCCGGAGCCGGAAGGCTGACGCTGGTCAGCCGTGCCGGATCGGGGCGTAGGACCCGGCGTACTCCTGCCCGGTCAGCGCCTGGATCGCGGCGATCAGCTCGTCGGTGAGCCGCCTGGCGTCCGGCGCCGACTCGACCTTCACCGGGATCGGCGTCCCGAACGCCAGGCTGATCGCCTGCGGCCGCGGGAACCGGTCGCCGGCCCGCCGGATGTGGTCGGTGCCGCGGATGCCGATCGGCACGACCGGCACTCCGGCCTGTGCCGCCAGGCGCACCGCACCGGTACGCCCGCGGTAGAGCCGGCCGTCGGGGGAGCGGGTGCCCTCCGGGAAGACCGCGACCAGCCCGCCGCCCCGCAGGATCGGCACCGCCGCGTCGAAGGCGGTCAGCACCGCCCGCCCGCCGGCCCGCTCGACCGGGATGGCGCCCATCCCGGTGACCACCCGCCGGGTCAGCCCGCCGACCAGGCCGTCGCCGCGGAAATACTCCGCCTTGGCCCAGAACGCGATGTGCCGGGGCGTGTTGATCCCGAGGAACAGCTGGTCGGCGATGGCGTGGTGGTTGGCGGCCAGGATCGCGCCGGTGGCCGGCAGGTTCTCCAGGCCGGTCACGGTGGTCGGCCAGAGGCCGCGCAGCAGGATGCCGAGGGTGCGGTGGGCCGAGGCGTACAGGGGCGGCATGCGGGTCATCGGGAACCTTCCGGTGCGGGCATGGCGGCGTTGTGTTCCGAAGGGCCGAGATGGGCGGTCAGGATCGCGTCGACGAACGGGGCCGGGTCGGTGGCGCCGGCGGCCAGGGTCAGCGAGCCCCAGTTCCACAACTCCGCGGTGCCGTGCAGGGCCGCCCAGATCGCGGCCGCACTGATCTCGGCGGAGGTCCCGGCGGCCGGCCGGGCCGCGGCGACCAGGTCGACCAGGAGCCGGAACAACGGGAGCGACGCGTCCCGCAGGCCCAGGTGGCCGCCGCTCTGCAGCAGGTCGTGCCGGAACATCAGCTCGAACATGCTGCGGTTGGTCGCGGCGAACCGTACGTAGAGGTGCGCCATCGTGGTGATCTGCGTCCGCGGGTCCTGAGCGGCGGTGCGCAGGGCCGTGGTGACCTGTGCGGACAGGTCGGCGAAGCCGGACCGGGCGATGGCCGAGAGCAGCGCCAGATGGGTCGGGAAGTAGCGGCGCGGCGCGCCGTGCGAGACGCCGGCCCGGCGGGCTATCTCACGCAGTGAGAGGGCGCCAGGACTTTCGGTACGCAACAACTCGGCGCCCACGCGCACCAGACGATCACGTAAGGCGTCGTCAGCGGGCATAGACAGTGTCTACCAGAGCCGGTAGACACTGTCTACGACAGGTGCGACGTGCCGGTGAATCTGCCAATCTGCGGAGATGGACGTCGACGCGCTTCGTGCCGGCACTCCCGGTTGCCGGCACCGGATCCACCTCAACAACGCGGGCGCGGCCCTGATGTCGCAGGCCACCCTGGACACCGTCGTCGGGCATCTGCGCCTGGAGGCCGAGATCGGCGGGTACGAGGCGGCGCAGGCGGCGGCCGGCCGGGTCGCCGCCGTCCACACCGGGCTGGCCGAGCTGCTCGGCGGCCGCCCCGACGAGATCGCGCTCTTCGACAACGCGACCCACGCCTGGCAGGCGGCGTTCTACGCGGTGCCGCTGCGCGCCGGCGACCGGGTGCTGACCGGCCGCAACGAGTACGGCAGCAACGTCCTGGCCTACCTGCAGGCGGCCCGCCGGGCCGGCGCCGAGGTGGTGGTGGTGCCGAACGACGAGCACGGCCAGATCGACACGTCCGCCCTGGCCGGCCTGATCGACGACCGGACGAAGCTGATCGGCCTGACCCACGTGCCCACCGCGGGCGGGCTGGTCAACCCGGCCGCCGAGGTGGGGCGGATCGCCCGGGCGGCCGGCGTGCCGTACCTGCTGGACGCCACCCAGTCGGTCGGCCAGTTCCCGGTCGACGTCGAGGAGATCGGCTGCGACTTCCTCTGCGGCACCGGCCGCAAGTTCTTGCGCGGGCCGCGTGGCACCGGCTTCCTCTGGGTACGCACCGGCCTGCTGGAACGGCTCGACCCGCACGTCGTGGAGATCCAGTCGGCGGTCTGGGACGGCGCGCGCGGCTTCGACTGGGCGCCCGGCGCGCAGCGGTTCGCCACCTGGGAGCTCAACTACGCGGCCGTGCTCGGGCTGGGCGCGGCCGTCGACCAGGCACTCAACCTGGGCCTGGACGAGATCGGCAAGCGGAACGCGGAGCTCGGCGACCGGATGCGCGGCCTGCTCGAGGACACCCCCGGCGTGACCGTCTACGACCTGGGCCGCGAGCAGTGCGCGATCGTCACGGCGGTGGCCGAGGGGGTGCCGGCCGAGCAGGTGGTGACCCGGCTGGCCGAGTCCGGGGTGAACGTCAGCAGCACCACGCCGGCGCACCAGCAGTTCGACACTGAGGACCGGGATCCGCCGCCGCTGGTCCGGTTCTCGCCGCACTACTACAACACCGAGGACGAGGTCGAGCACGCCGCAACCCTTATCGGAGCCCTGGTCGGTAAGCGGTTGTGAGATCCCTCGCGCCCGGGGTGGCAAATCCGCAAGTGCGTGCAAGACTCGGGGGTAACCCACCACGCGCTGGCGGGATTCGGTGAGATTCCGAACCGGCGGTGATCCGACGCGCAAGCATCGGTAAGCCCGCGACCCGGACGTCAGACCATGACGGCCGGTGGACCTGGTGAGACTCCGGGGCCGACGGTTGGTCAGGCGAAAGCCCGGCCAGACAGTCCGGATGGGAGACAGCGCGCGGAATCGGACGGGTGTGCCCTCAGCAGGGGTGCGTCCAACCGGGGTGCGCGAAGCGTACCCTTGGTGTCCTTTTCTGGCGTTTTTTCTCCCTCTCTCAGCGCGTGACCAGACCGCGCGAGAGATCGTGCGGACCGGATCGGGCGGGAAGATTCGCGGCATAAGCCGCGTTCGTCTCCTCGCACGAACCGGACGAACGCGCGAGAGGACGACACGCGGATGGTGACCGAGGACGAGGCGATGCGCCGCGCGATCGCGCTGGCCGCCCGGGGCCTCGGCACGACCAGCCCCAACCCGGTGGTCGGTTGCCTGCTGCTCAGCCCCGAGGGCGAGGTGGTCGGCGAGGGCTTCCACGCGTACGCCGGCGGCCCGCACGCCGAGATCGTCGCGCTGGCGCAGGCCGGTGAACGGGCTCGCGGTGGCACCTGCGTGGTCACCCTGGAGCCGTGCAACCACACCGGCCGCACCGGCCCGTGCTCGGACGCGCTGATCCAGGCCGGGCTGCGCCGGGTGGTGATCGCCGTCGACGACCCGAACCCGGTGGCCTCCGGCGGCGCCGCCACCATGCGGGCGGCCGGTCTGCAGGTCGCGACCGGGATGCGCCGCCCCGACGCGGAGCTGGGCAACATCGCCTGGCTGACCGCGGTCCGCCGGGGCCGGCCGTATGTCACCTGGAAGTTCGCCGCCACCCTCGACGGGCGCTCGGCCGCCGCCGACGGCACCAGCCAGTGGGTCAGCTCCGCCGAGTCGCGCGCCGACGTGCACGTGCTGCGCAGCACGGTGGACGCGATCGTGGCCGGGGTCGGCACCGTGCTCGCCGACGACCCGCAGCTGACCGTCCGCGACCTGCGGGACGGCTCGCTCGCCATCAAACAGCCGCTGCGGGTGGTGGTCGACTCGCACGGGCGGACCCCTACGACCGCCCGGGTCCGCGACGCGGCCGCGTCCACCTGGATCGTCACCACGGCCGAGGCGGGTCCCGGGCCGGACGGCCGGGTCGACCTGACCGCCGTGCTCACCGGCCTGTTCGAGCGAGGCATCCGCAACGTCCTGCTGGAGGGCGGCCCGACCCTGGCCGGCGCGTTCCTGGCGGCCGGCCTGGTCGACCGCGTGATCGGCTACGTCGCGCCGAAACTGCTCGGCGCCGGCCGCGCCGCCCTGGTCGACGCGGGGATCAGCACCATCGCCGAAGCGCTCGAACTCGACTTCACGGATATCGCGCAGATCGGTGCAGACCTGCGCTTCACCGCCACGCTCCGCCCCAAGCCTTCCGACCACCCCGCCCACCGCCCTAGTTCGGAGTGAAAGCCTTCCAACCGCCCCGCCCACCGCCCTAGTTCGGAGTGAAAGGCCCTTTCTTATGTTCACGGGAATCATCGAAGAACTCGGCGAGATCATTCGGCTCACCGACGGCAAGGAAGACTCCGCGGTCATCGCGGTCAAAGGCCCGCTCGTCACCTCCGACGCCCGCGACGGCGACTCGATCTCGGTCAACGGGGTCTGTCTCACCGTCATCGACAACGTCGACGGTGTGTTCACCGCCGACGTGATGGGCGAGACCCTGCGCCGCTCCTCGCTCGGTGCGCTGAAGGTCGGCGGCAACGTCAACCTGGAGCGTGCCGCCGCCCTCGGCAGCCGCCTCGGCGGTCACCTGGTGCAGGGCCACGTGGACGGGGTCGCCACGGTCGTCGGCAGGGAGGCCGCCGACCAGTGGGAGATCGTCACGTTCTCGCTGCCGGCCGAGCTGGCGCGCTACGTGGTGGAGAAGGGCTCGATCACGGTGGACGGCGTCTCGCTGACCGTCATGGCGGTCACCGACGACACGTTCTCGGTCGGGATGATCCCGGCCACCTCCACGAACACCGTTCTGGGCAGCAAAGCCATCGGCGAACCGGTCAACCTCGAGGTCGACGTGATCGCCAAGTACGTCGAGAAGATGCTGGGGAGCCGTCATGTCTGAGAGCGTCGAGCGCGCGATCGCCGAGATCCGGGCCGGTCGTCCGGTGATCGTGGTGGACGACGAGGACCGGGAGAACGAGGGCGACCTCATCTTCGCGGCCGAGCACGCCACCCCGGAGCTGGTCGCGTTCATGGTCCGCTACACGTCCGGGTACATCTGCGTGGCGATCACCGAGTCGGAGGCCGACCGGCTGGACCTGCCCCCGATGTACCACACCAACCAGGACAAGAAGGGCACCGCCTACGCGGTGGCCGTCGACGCCAAGCACGGGGTCAGCACCGGCATCTCGGCCGCTGACCGGGCGCGGACCATCGGCCTGCTCGGCTCGGCCACCACCGAGCCGGCCGACCTGTCCCGGCCCGGTCACGTCGTGCCGCTGCGGGCCAAGTCCGGCGGCGTGCTGCGCCGCCCGGGCCACACCGAGGCCGCGATCGACCTGGCCGTGCTGGCCGGGTGCAGCCCGTCCGGCGCGCTCTGCGAGATGGTCAACGACGACGGCACCATGCAGCGCCGCCCCGACCTGGAGAAGTTCGCGGTCGAGCACGACCTGGTGCTGGTCACCATCGCCGACCTGGTGGCGTATCTGCGGGAGAAGGACGGCAAGCAGGTCGAGCGGGTGGTGGAGACCACCATGCCGACCGAGCACGGCGTCTTCACCGCGGTCGGGTACCGCACCGAGGCCGACCAGGGCGAGCACGTCGCGCTGGTCTTCGGCGACCTGACCGACGGCGAGGACGTGCTGGTCCGGGTGCACTCCGAGTGCCTGACCGGCGACGTCTTCGGTTCCCGGCGCTGCGACTGCGGCCCGCAGCTCGACGCCGCCCTGGAGCGGGTCGCGGCGGCCGGGCGCGGGGTGGTGCTCTACATGCGCGGTCACGAGGGGCGCGGCATCGGCCTGCTGCACAAGCTGCAGGCGTACCAGTTGCAGGACCGCGGCTTCGACACCGTCGACGCGAACCTCGAGCTGGGCTTGCCGGCCGACGCCCGTGACTACGGCACCGGCGCGCAGATCCTCTACGACCTGGGCGTGCGCTCGATGCGCCTGCTCACCAACAACCCGGCCAAGCGCGCCGGCCTCGAGGGTTACGGCCTGCGGGTCACCGGCCTCGAGTCGCTGCCGGTCCGCCTGCACCCGGAGAACGTCCGCTACCTGCGCACCAAGCGGGACCGGATGGGGCACCTGTTCGAGGCATTGGGCTGACCTGCACGCGTTCGAGGGTGAAAATGACGATAGAGGGGGACGACTAATGGCCGGCTTCGGAGATCCACATACACAGCCCGTCGACGCGGCCGGGCTCCGGCTCGGTATCGTCGGCTCACGCTGGCACAACGACCTGGTCGATCACATGATCGAGCGCGCCTGGGCAGCGGCCGAGGCGTGCGGCGTCACGGACGTCGTGGTGGCCCGGGTGGCCGGCTCGGTCGAGCTGCCGGTGGTCGCCCAGGCGATGGCCAAGCGCTTCGACGCGGTGGTCGCCCTCGGTGTGGTGATCAAGGGCGAGACCCAGCACTTCGAGTATGTCTGCGACGCCGTCACGGCCGGCCTCACCCGGGTCGCGCTGGACGAGCAGACCCCGGTCGCGCACGGCGTCCTCACCGTGCAGAGCCTGGGCCAGGCCCGGGACCGCGCCGGCCTGGAGGACTCGATCGAGGACAAGGGCTGGCAGAGCACTGTCGCGGTCCTCGACGCCGCCCTGGCCATCCGCGAGATCGAGAAGTCCGACCGCTCCTGATCACCAAGAAGCCCGGCCCGCCTCGCTCCTTCCGGGAACGAGCGGGCCGCTTCATTTTTTTCGGTACGGATGTGGAGCGCCCGTCCGCAGGCTACGAGCCGAGTCCCGCCCGTGAGGCCGACGCGAGACCGCGGCTCCTCCCGGCCGCAGCGCGCCTCCCGGTCTTGGCTGGTTCTCAGGGGTGCCTCCGGCACCCTGAGACACCCCTGGGCGCCAGCCGGGGACCGGGAGCGCGGCACGGTCCGGGCCGTGGGCGGCCTCGCGTGCGCGAGGACCGGATTACAGGCGGCCGGCCTCGATGATGCGGGCGAGGAACTGGCGGGTGCGGGGTTCGACCGGGTCGCCGAGGACCTGGGCGGGCGGGCCCTGTTCGAGCACCCGGCCGGCGTCCAGGAAGACCACCCGGTCGGCGACCTGCTTGGCGAAGCCCATCTCGTGGGTGGCCAGCACCATGGTCATGCCCTCGGCCTTGAGGTCACGGATCATGCTGAGCACCTCGCCGACCAGTTCCGGGTCGAGCGCCGAGGTGACCTCGTCGAGCAGCAGCAGCCGCGGGCTGTTGACCAGTGCCCGGACGATCGCCACCCGCTGCTGCTGGCCGCCGGAGAGCCCGTCCGGGAAGGCCTTCGCCTTGTCGGCCAGCCCGACCCGGTCCAGCCACTGCATGGCCAGCTCACGAGCCTCGGTGGCGGACTTGCCGTGCACCCGGGTGGGCGCCAGGGTGATGTTGTCGAGCACCGTCATGTGCGGGAACAGGTTGTAGGACTGGAAGACCAGGCCGATCTTCTGGCGTACGAGATCGGGGTTGACCTTGGGGTCGGTGATCTCCTCGCCGTCCAGGTGGATCGTTCCGTCGTCGATCCCGGTGAGCAGGTTGACGCAGCGCAACAGCGTCGACTTGCCCGAGCCGGAGGCCCCGATCAGCGCCACCACCTCGTGTTCCGCGACCTCGAGGCCGAGGTTGTCCAGAACCACGTGGTCGCCGAACGTCTTACGCACGTCGGTGCAGGAGAGCAGCATCAGATCCCCGCGTTCTGGGTCCGGGCGGCCCGCAACGTCACCCGGTCGGTGATCACGATCAGGGGCAGGGCGAGCAGGATGAACAGGACCGCGGCCACCACGTAGGGCGTGAAGTTCGCGCTGCCCGCCTGGCCGATCTGCGCCGACCGGATCGCGTCGATCGGGCCGGCCAGTGAGATCAGGCCGACGTCCTTCTGCATCGACACGACGTCGTTGAGCAGCGGCGGCGCGACCCGGCGGACCGCCTGGGGCAGCACCACGTGCCGCATCGCCTGGCGATAGCTCAGGCCCAGCGACCGGGCCGCGGCGATCTGGCTCGGGTGCACCGACTCGATGCCGGCCCGGAACACCTCGGCCAGGTACGACCCGTAGGTGATCGTGATGGCCGCCCCGCCCAGCACCAGCACGTCCGGGGTGCCCTGCAGGCGCAGCCCGGGCAGGCCGAACGCGAACAGGTAGATCGTGATGATCAGCGGCAGCCCGCGGAACATGTACGTGTACCCGGTCGCGATCGCGCGCACCGGGAAGAAGACCGGCCCCCGCAGCGTGCGCAGCACCGCCATCAGCAGCCCGAGCAGCAACGCGAGCGGCGCGCAGACCAGGAACAGCTGGATGTTGAGCCAGAAGCCGTCGAGGATGTCCGGCAGGTACTTCGTGGCGACGTCGACGTTCAGGAACGACTGCTTGACGCGGGGCCAGCCGGGTGACCCGGTGATCCCGACGGCGAACAGCACGCCGACGACGGCGGTGGAGAGGGCGGCGAGCAGGACCGAGCGGATCGCCTGCCGGCGACGGTAGGCGAACCGCTCCTGCTGCCGCGCACTTGGCGCATAGGTCACTTGAGTTCGGGTGCTCCCGCGTCGGACAACCAGGTCTTCTCCAGTACAGCGAGCGTGCCGTCCTGGCGCAGCTGATCCACGGCCTTGCTCACGCAGCCGGTCAGCTTCGAGCCCTTGTCCAGCACCAGGCCGAACTGCTCGGGCACGCCGACCTGCGGCAGCTGGCCGAGGATCATGCCGTCGTCCAGCTCGGCCGCGGTCATGTAGAACGCGGTCGGCAGGTCCACCACGATGCCGTCGACGGTGCCGTTCTCCAGCGCCGCCTTGGCGTCGTCGTTGCTGTTGAACACCGACGGCTTGCCGGACGGCTTGATGATGTCGGTGATCGCCTGGTAGCTGGTCGTGCCGACCTGGGCGCCGAGCTTCGCGCCGGTCAGCCCGGCCAGCGTGGTGACGTTCGCGATCTTGGACTTCTTGGTGGTGATGACGGTCTGCCGGACCAGGTAGTACGGCGAGGAGAAGTCGACCGCCTGCTTGCGCTCGTCGGTGATCGAGAACTGGTTGACGTCGAAGTCGAACGTCTTGGGCCCGGGCGCGATGGCGTTGTTGAACGTCACCGAGGTCCAGACCACCTTGTCCTTGGAGTACCCGAGCCGCTCGGCGACCTGGTACGCCACGGCGGACTCGAAGCCCTCACCGCTGGCCGGCTTGTTGTCCTTGAACCACGGCTCGTACGCCGGGTTGTCGGTGCCGATCGTGATCTTGCCGGCGGTGAGGGTGTCCAGCGAGCCGGACGGGCAGGCATCCGCCGCTGAGGAGCTGGGGGATGCGGTGGATGTGGTGGTGTCGTCCTCGACCGGGGAGCAGGCCGTGACGGTGGCGAGCGCCAGCACGGCGCCGCCCACGAGGAGGGGGGTGAAACGGCTGACCATGACGGGCAGCTTAAAAGACGTCCCAACCGCTGGGGGCGTTCGTCGTCAAGACGTGATGAGCTGCCACAATCGTCTCCCGTGAAGACGTTCGAAGAACTGTTCGCCGAATTGCAGCGCAAGGCGGCGGAGCAGACCCCCGGTTCGGGCACGGTCGCCGCGCTCGAACGAGGAGTCCACTTCATCGGGAAGAAGGTCGTCGAGGAGGCGGCCGAGTCCTGGATGGCCGCCGAGCACGAGGGGCCGGAGCGGGCTGCCGAGGAGATCTCGCAGCTGCTCTACCAGGCACAAGTCCTGATGATCGCCACCGGTCTCGAGCTCAAGGACGTGTACCGACATCTCTGACGTGCGCCCCTATCCGTCCATCAGAACGAAGGAGCACGTCAATGCTGCGCATCGCCATTCCGAACAAGGGGACCCTCTCCGGGCCGGCATCACAGATGTTGCGGGACGCCGGCTATCGCCAGCGTTCCGACCCCAAGGACCTGGCCTGCCGTGACGAGGGCAACAACGTCGAGTTCTTCTACCTGCGGCCCCGGGACATCGCGACCTACGTCGGTTCGGGTGACCTGGATCTCGGGATCACCGGTCGCGACCTGCTCGTCGACTCCGGGGTGCCGGCCGCCGAGCTGCTCGACCTGAACTTCGGCGGTGCCACGTTCCGCTGGGCCGCCCCGGCCGGGACTCTGACCTCGGTCGACCAGCTCGGTGGCAAGCGGATCGCCACCGCGTTCCCCGGCCTGGTCGGCCAGTACCTGGACGAGCACGAGCTGAAGGCCGAAGTGGTCCGCCTGGACGGCGCGGTCGAGAACGCGGTCCGGCTCGGGGTCGCCGACCTGATCGCCGATGTGGTGGAGACCGGCGCCACGCTGCGCCAGGCCGGTCTGGTCACGCTCGGCGAGCCGCTGATGCGCTCGTCGGCGATCCTGATCGGCCGCCAGGCGGAGCCGCCGGCCGGCGCCGCCCAGCTGCTGCGCCGGCTCAACGGGGTGCTGGTGGCGCGCAACTTCGTGATGCTCGCCTACGACGTCCGCGCCGACCTGCTGGAGCAGGCGACCGGGCTGACCCCGGGCATCGAGTCGCCGACCGTGTCGCCGCTGCACCGGGAGGGCTGGGTCGCGGTGCAGGCGATGGTCCAGCGCAGCCAGGTGCACCGGGTGATGGACGAGCTGTACGAGCTCGGCGCGCGTGCGATCCTGGTAACCGATATCGCCAACTGCAGGTTGTGATGATGGCTGACGTGATTTTTCGCCCGCAGAAGATCCGCTGGGTGGCCGGTACGCTCGCGCTCGGCGTGGTCGTGCTGTTCACCGTGCTCAGCTTCGGCCTGCACGGGCAGGGCGGTTTCGAGAACGCCGGGCAGGTCGGCTCGGGCAGCTTCCAGCGCGGCGACCAGGCCGCCATGGTCGGTCTGGGCGTCCTGATCGGCCTCGGCATCCTGGCGTTCTGCCGGCCCAGGGTCACCGCTGACGACCAGGGTGTGCACGTGCGCAACGTGGTCGGCGGCTACGACCTGCCGTGGGCGGTGGTCCGCGCCGTGCGGTTCGACCGCAACTCGCCGTGGGCGCAGCTCGAGCTGCTGGACGACGAGCAGGTGTCGATCCACGCGCTGCAGGCGGTCGACAAGGACTACGCGGTGGACGGAGTGCGGAGCCTCCGGGCCCTGCACCAGGCCTCCCACGAGGCCTGATAGACTAGCGGGCAGTCGACCACGCCATGCGTTGCTCTTGATCTTCTGAGAGCCCAGCACGGCGCGAAAGAGGAGCCCGCTGGTTCCCACCCGAGTCATTGACTATGACCGGGTCCGGTCAGCCGTACAGGGAATTTTTCCTGTCCGGGGCGCGTCCTCCCTTTGGACGCCGATGACCGGTCGAGCGGGCCTCGGCATGCGCGGAAACGTGCGGCCGAGGTCTTCTGCTTTCCCGGCCGTTCCTGCCCATGCGGGGACGGTGACTCGGGGCCGACCGACATTGGCAGAAGTAGGTACGTTCTGAGGAGGCCCCATCAGCGTCGAACCACGCGTGAACGAACAGATCAGGGCTCGCGAAGTCCGTCTGGTCGGCCCTGAGGGTGAGCAGGTCGGCATTGTGCCGGTCGAGCGCGCCCTGCAGCTGGCTGCGGACGTAGACCTGGATCTGGTCGAGGTTGCTCCGATGGCGCGGCCGCCGGTGTGCAAGCTCATGGACTTCGGCAAGTTCAAGTACGAGAGCGCACTGAAGGCCCGCGAAGCGCGGCGCAACCAGCAGCAGACCGTCATCAAGGAAATGAAGCTTCGGCCGAAGATCGACCCGCACGACTACGAGACCAAAAAGGGTCACGTGGTGCGGTTCCTCAAGGCGGGCGACAAGGTCAAGGTGACGATCATGTTCCGCGGCCGTGAGCAGAGCCGCCCCGAGTTGGGTTTCCGGCTGTTGCGCCGGCTCAGCGAGGAGATCTCCGAGCTCGGATTCGTGGAAGCGAGCCCGAAGCAGGACGGTCGAAACATGATCATGGTGCTGGCACCGCACCGGGCCACCAAGGCCGCCGCGGTCGCCGCTGTCGCGGCCGGCGCGAAGCCCGCCCGGGAGCCGCGCGAGGGCGACGACGGCACCGAGGTTCCGTCGGCCGAGCCTGCCGACACCCCAGCAGCAGTAGAGTAGTCAGCTTTTCCGCGCGTCCCCCGGGCGCGCGGAAAGATCAGAAAGAGGCGTTTTAAAGTGCCGAAGATGAAGAGCCACACCGGCATGGGTAAGCGGGTGAAGGTCACCGGCAAGGGCAAGATCGTGCGCGAGCTGACCGGTAAGCGTCACCTGCTGGAGCACAAGTCCTCCCACGTTACCCGTCGGATGACCGGCACTGTCACGGTGGCCAAGGTCGACATTCCGCGAGTGAAGAAGCTTCTGGGTCGCTGACGCGAGCCTGACACGTTCCCCTGTAAGGAGTCCTTGAAATGGCACGCGTCAAGCGGGCGGTAAACGCCCAGAAGAAGCGCCGCACTCTGCTCGAGACCGCGAGCGGTTACCGCGGTCAGCGCTCTCGCCTGTACCGGAAGGCCAAGGAGCAGGTACTGCACTCGATGCAGTACGCCTACCGCGACCGCCGTGACCGGAAGGGCGACTTCCGTCAGCTCTGGATCACGCGCATCAACGCGGCCTCCCGGGCCAACGGCATGACCTACAACCGTCTCATCCAGGGTCTGAAGCTGGCTGAGGTCGAGGTCGACCGCAAGATCCTGGCTGAGCTCGCGGTCAACGACGCTGTCGCTTTCGCGGCCATCGTCGAGATCGCTCGCGCGGCCGTTCAGGCCGAGGGCATCGGCGGCGCTGCCGCTCAGGCTGCCTGAGTTTCTGCTTTCCGGAGACGCCCCCCGAGGAATCGGGGGGCGTTTCCCATTCCCGGAGTCGGAGCCGATGTTCACACCGCGTACCCCGAGAATCGTCACGGCCCGGCGCCTGCAGCGCCGTAAGGACCGCGACCAGGCCCGGCGGTTCCTCGCCGAAGGGCCGCAGGCCGTCCGGGAGGCCCTCGCCGCAGGCGTCGTGCTGGAGCTGTTCGGCACCCCGGCCGGGCTGGAGCGGCACGCCGACCTGGCCGCGCAGGCGCCGGAGGTCTCCCCGGTCACCGACGAGGCCTTGGCCGCGCTCGCCGACACCGTCCACCCGCAGGGGCTGGTCGCGCTCTGCGAGCAGGTGGATGTGCCGATCGGCGAGGTGCTGGCGAAACAGCCGAAACTGATCGCGGTACTCGCCGAGATCCGGGACCCGGGTAACGCCGGGACCGTGCTGCGCACGGCCGACGCGGCCGGCGCCGACGCGGTCATCTTCGCGGGCGACGCCGTCGATCCCTACAACGGCAAATGTGTACGGGCGTCCGCCGGCTCGCTGTTCCACCTCGACGTGGTCCGCGCCTCGCTCGATGTGCTCGACCTGCTGCAGAACTCCGGCCTGCAGGTGCTCGCGACCAGCGGCACCGGCGAGGACGACGTGGACTCGCTGCTGGACGGCGGGCTGCTGGCCGCGCCGACCGCGTGGCTGTTCGGTTCCGAGGCGCACGGGCTGCCGGGTGAGCTGATCGCGGCCGCCGACCGCCGGGTCCGGGTGCCGATCTACGGCGGTGCCGAGAGCCTCAACCTCGCGGCCGCTGCCGCGGTCTGCCTGTACTCGTCGGCCCGCGCCCAGCGCTGACGGTTCAGCGCGGGCGGTTCATCTCAGCGCGGACGGCGATTCCGCTCCCGGGATCAGCACGCGGGACGGGCCCGAGCCGTCGGCGGGCACGGTCCACACGTCCGGGCTGCCGTCGCTGTGCCGCAGCGTGTAGGCCAGCGTCGTGTCGTCCAGCCAGGCGGCCTGGTCGTCCACGCTGGCCGGTTCCGCGGTCGCGGTGACCCGCAGGGTGGCCAGGTCCAGCACCGAGAGGCGCCAGCCGCGCAGCGGGTCGCCGCCGATCGCCTGCTTGAACGCGACCCGGGTCCCGTCCGGGGACAGCGACGGGCACTCGACGTTCGTGGCCAGGGTCACCACGGCCCGGTTCGCGAAGTCGCCGCGGACCAGGTAGCGCTGCCCGCCGGTGGACATGGTGGCGTAGAAGACGTTGTCGTCGGCGAACGTGACACCCCAGAAGTTGACGTCGGCGGCCCGGTACGGCCGGCCCGCCCGGGTGATGGCGAAACCCTCCAGGGTGGTGACCTTCGTACCGGTGCGGGTGTCGTAGATGCCGGTGCGGGTGGAGAAGCCGGCCGCGGTGTAGGAGTCGCCGCCGACGAACGTGGTCCAGCCGACCATCCGGCCGCTGGGTGACACCCGGGCCCGGTTCGGCAGGCCGGGGACACCGAACGCGGCGGTCTGGCGCAGCCCGGCGTCGAGCACCACGACCTGGTACGCCCAGGGGTTCTCGGCGCGCAGGCAGATGCCGGTGCCGGCCGCGGCGTACACGCGGACGCACTCGACGGCGGAGACGGTCCGGGTGCCGCCGGTCACCGTGGCCAGGTGCCGGTCGGTGACGGTGAGCAGGCGCGCCCCCGGCGGCAGGGTGACCGGGCCGGGAGCGGGAGGGTTCGCGGCCGGTGCGGGTCTCCGGGTGAGCAGCACGTAGCCGACGGCGACGCCGGCCAGCAGCACCGTGGCGAGCGCGAGCGCCAGGACCCGGGAACGCGAGCTCATCGGGCCGCCCGCCGGCCGGTCGCCGGCTGCGAAGAATGGGCTCATCGAGTCACCGCTGTCCGCCGGGTGGCCAGCAGCAGCGCGGTGCCGGCCATCGCGACGCCGACCGCGCCGGCCGCCGCCAGGCTCGCCGCGGCCGGGCCCCAGAGCTGCCAGGCCAGGCCGAACAGGACCGAGGAGACCAGGTAGGCCAGCGCCTGCGCGGTCTGGATCAGCGCCATCCCGGTGGCCCGCAGCCGCTCCGGCACGACCGGGCCGGCCAGCGCCATCAGCACCCCGTCGGTGGCCGCGTAGAAGAGCCCGTACAGCCCGAGGGTGAGCACCAGCAGGGGAGTGCCGCCGAGCGGCGCGGCCAGCAGCAGGTACGTGCCGGCCAGCGCCCCGCCCCCGCCGAGCACCACCGGCAGCCGCCCGATCCGGTCGGCCAGCAGACCCAGCGGCGTGGCCAGCAGCAGGTAGACCAGGCTGGTGCCGACCGCGAGCAGCGGGAACCAGACCACGCCGAGGTCCTCGCGCCGTTGCAGCAGCAGGTAGACGAAACCGTCGCCGACGGTGGCCAGCCCGAGCAGCCCGGCGGCCAGGATCAGCCGCCGGACCCGGGTGTCGCGCAGCAGCAGTGCGGCCTCGGCGAGCCGGGGACGCGTCGCGGGCGCGGCGGCGGCCCGCCCTTTTTCCCGGACGAACAGCACCAGCACCACAACCGCGAGCGTGGCGACGCAGAAGCTGGCCACGAAGACCGCGTCGTACGACCCACCCGCCGCGGCCAGCACCCCGATGGCGACCAGCGGGCCGAGGAACGCGCCGATCGCGTCCATCGTGCGGTGCAGCCCGAACGCCCGGCCCAGCGCGTCCGGCGCGGCCGACATGCTGATCAACGCGTCCCGGGGCGCGGTGCGCAGCCCCTTGCCGAGCCGGTCGGCCGCCACGACCAGGCCGAGCGCGGGGATCGAGCGGCCGGCCAGCAGCAGCCCGAGCTTGGCGACGGCGGAGAGCGCGTAACCGGCCCCGGCGACGAGTTTGCGGCCGTGCAGCCGGTCGGCGAGGTAGCCGCCGACGACGCGCAGCACCGCGGTGGCACCGGTGTAGACGCCGTCGATCACGCCGTACCCGAGCGGGCCGGCCTGCAGGCCGAGGACCAGGTACATCGGCAGGATCGCGGTGACCATCTCGGACGAGACGTCGGTGATCAGGCTGACCGTGCCGAGCGCGACGACGTTGCCGCCGATCAGCGCGAACCGGCGGCGCGGCCCGGCCGGTGCGGGACGGTCGATGGTGGAGAGGTACACGAGAGCATGGTGGCCGTGGCATCGACAACAAAGAATGTCGTGCGGGGCGGTGCGGGGTGAACAACGCGTGGCGGGGGAAGGTTTCGCCTTCCGGGGGCGCGACTGTTCACCCGTCGTACCCATTGGTGTTCTTGGATTTTTGTGGTCTGCCCCGCCACCTGAGAAGAGGGATCACACCCCGATGGGTATCCACAGAACCCGGCCACCCCTGCTGGTCGCCTCGGCCGCCCTGCTGATGGCCGCCACCGCTGCCGTGGTCGTCGCCACCAGCGGCCCGGCCACCGCGACCCTGACCGCCTCCGCCGACCCGGTGTTCGTCGGCGCCGGTGACATCGCCAACTCGGCGACCGGCGACACCGCCACGGCGGCCCTGCTCGACGGGATCGCCGGCACCGTCTACACGCTCGGCGACAACGTCTACAACAGTGGCACCGCCGCCGAGTTCAGCAGCTACTACGCGCCGACCTGGGGACGGTTCAAGTCGCGGACCCGGCCCGCGCCGGGCAACCACGACTACGTGACCTCGGGCGCGAGCGGGTACTACAACTACTTCGGCAGCCAGGCGGGCACGTCCGGGGTGGGCTACTACTCGTACGACCTGGGCGGCTGGCACATCGTGTCGCTGAACTCGAACGTCGGCATGTCGGCGGGCTCGGCGCAGGAGAAGTGGCTGCGCGCCGACCTGGCGGCCAGTACGAAGTCGTGCACGCTGGCGTACTGGCACCACCCGCTGTTCACGTCCAGTTCGAACCACGCCCCGTCCACCGGGACCCGGCCGCTCTACCAGGCGCTCTACGACTACAACGCGGACGTGGTGCTCTGGGGCCACAACCACGTCTACGAGCGCTTCGACCCGATGAACCCGAGCGGCGCGCTGGACACCGCCCGCGGTCTGCGTGCCTGGGTGGCCGGGATGGGCGGCGCCGACCACTACAACTTCGGCACCATCCAGCCGAACAGCGCGGCCCGCAACAACAACACGTTCGGCGTTCTCAAGTTCACCCTGCACGCCGGATCGTACGACTGGCAGTTCGTGCCGGTCGCCGGCAAGACCTACACCGACAGCGGCACCGCCGGCTGCCACTGAGCCGATATCTCTCGGCGGGGCCCAGCAGCGTGCCGGTATGCTGGGCCCCATGTCAGGACTGAGGTCACTGTTTATCCGGCCCGCTGGTCGCGGGCGCCGGGTCTGACACTTTCCTGCGCGACTCCCGTGACCGGTGGGCTGCGGCTCAGCCGTGCCTCCGTACACTGCCCGATGGTTCATCCGGTGTGAGGGAGTTCGCCCGACCATGTCCTACCGCAACGATCCGTACGATCCGAAACAGGCCGTCCTGCTCGCGCCCGAGGCGCTGGAAGCCGCCGTCGCCGACGCCGAGAAGGCGTTCGCGCAGGCCGCCGACCTCGACGCGCTCGCCGCGCTGAAGTCCGCGCACCTCGGCGACCGCTCGCAGATCTCGCTGGCCCGCCGGGAGATCGGCTCGCTGCCCCCGGCCGCGAAGTCCGACGCCGGCAAGCGGGTCAACATCGCCCGTCAGGCCGTCCAGGCGGCGTACGACGCCCGCCTCGCCGAGCTCGAAGCCGACCAGGCCGCCCGGGTGCTGCTCGAGGAGCGGGTCGACGTCACCCTCCCGGTCGCCCGCCGCCCGCGCGGCGCCCGGCACCCGATGACCACGCTGATGGAGCACATGAGCGACATCTTCATCGGGATGGGCTACGACATCATCGACGGTCCCCAGCTCGAGCTGGAGTGGGCCAACTTCGACGCGCTCAACATCGGCCCGGACAACCCGGTGCGCGGCGCCTCCGACACGTTCTTCGTCGACGTGCCCGGCCTGGTGATGCGGACGCACACGTCGCCCGGCCAGGTGCGCACCATGCTCGACCGGCAGCCGCCGATCTACGTGGTCAGCCCGGGCCGGGTCTACCGGACCGACGAGCTGGACGCCACGCACAGCCCGGTCTTCCACCAGATCGAGGGTCTGGTCATCGACGAGGGCATCACGATGGCCCACCTGCGCGGCACGCTCGACCACTTCGCCAAGGCGATGTTCGGCGCGGACGCGAAGACCCGCTGGCGGCCGCACTACTTCCCGTTCACCGAGCCGTCCGGCGAGTTCGACGTCTGGTTCGCCGAGCACCGCGACGGCCCGCGCTGGGTCGAGTGGGGTGGCTGCGGCATGGTCAACCCGCGCGTGCTGGTGGCCTGCGGTATCGACCCGGAGAAGTACTCCGGCTTCGCGTTCGGCATGGGCGTGGACCGCACCCTGATGTTCCGCAACGGGGTGAGCGACATGCGCGACATGGTCGAGGGCGACGTGCGCTTCACCACGAACTTCGGAATGGAGGCCTGAGGACATGAAGACGTCACTGTCGTGGCTCCGCGAATACGTCGAGCTGCCCGCGGACCTCTCCGCGACCCGCCTCGACGAGGCGCTGACCAACCTCGGCATGGAGGTCGAGTCGATCGTCGACCAGGCCGCCACCATCCGCGGTGACCTGGTCGTCGGCCGGGTCCTGACGATCGAGGAACTGACCGGCTTCAAGAAGCCGATCCGGTTCTGCACGGTCGACGTGGGGCGCGACGCGCCGCAGGAGATCGTTTGCGGTGCCCGCAACTTCGCCGAAGGCGATCTCGTGGTCACGATCCTGCCCGGCGGCGAGCTTCCCGGTGGTTTCACGATCGGAGCCCGCAAGACGTACGGGCGGAACTCGCACGGGATGATCTGCTCGTCGGCCGAGCTCGGGCTCTCCGGCGACCACGACGGCATCATCGTGCTGCCGGCCGGCTCGGCCACGCCGGGTGTCGACGCGCGCCCGGTGGTCGGGCTGGACGAGATCCTGGTCGAGGTGGAGATCACCCCCGACCGCGGTTACGAGATGAGCGTCCGCGGCATCGCCCGGGAGCTGGCCACCCACTTCGGTGTGCCGTTCACCGACCCGGCCGCTGCCCAGGCCGCCCCGGCGACCCCGGACGCGCCGTACGCCGTCACGATCGAGGACACCGTCGGGTGTGACCGGTTCTCGGCGCGCGTGGTGCGCGGCATCGACCCGGCGGCCCCGTCGCCGGCCTGGATGCAGCGCCGCCTGATCGCGTCCGGCATCCGGGCCATCTCGCTGCCGGTCGACATCACCAACTACCTGATGCTCGAGTTCGGTCAGCCGATGCACGTCTTCGACCTGCAGCGGCTCAGCGGCGGCCTGCTGGTGCGCCGCGCCCACCCGGGCGAGAAGCTGACCACCCTGGACGGCGTCGCCCGTGTGCTGGACGCCGAGGACATGGTGATCTGCGACGAGACCGGGCCGATCTCGCTCGCCGCCGTGATGGGCGGCGAGACCAGCGAGTGGCAGCAGGGCACCGTCGACGTGCTCCTCGAGGCCGCGCACTGGGACCCGGTGATGGTCGGCCGGACCGCGCGCCGCCACAAGCTGTTCAGCGAGGCCGCCAAGCGCTGGGAGCGCGGTGTCGACCCGCAGCTGACCCTGGCCGCGCTGGAACGGGCCGTCGCGATCCTGATCGAGCACGCCGGCGGCACCGCCGACGAGCGGGTCCTCGACATCGACCACGTCGTCGCACCGGCCGCCATCACGCTGCCGGCCGAGGCGCCCGCGCAGCTGATCGGGCTGCCGTACACGTCGGCCAAGGTCGCCGAGTTGCTCACCGCGGTGGGCTGCGCGGTGACCGGCGTCGAGGTGCTCGAGGTCGTGCCGCCGAGCTGGCGTCCCGACCTGCAGGCACCGGTCGACCTGATCGAGGAGGTGGCCCGGCTCGGCGGTTACAACGAGATCCCGAGCCTGCTGCCCCGGGCCGTTGCCAGCAACGGGCTCACCCCGGGTCAGCGCCGCCGCCGTTCGATCGGCCGGGCGATGGCCGAGAACGGGTACGTCGAGGTGCTGTCCTACCCGTTCGTCGCCCCGGGCACCGCGGACCAGCTCGGGCTGCCCGTCGACGACCCGCGGCGCAGCGCGGTACGGCTGACCAACCCGCTCTCCGAGGAGGAGCCGCTGCTGCGGACCACCCTGCTCGGGCCGCTGCTCGGCACGCTCAAGCGCAACCTGGGCCGGGGCCGCCGCGACGTCGCCCTCTACGAGACCGGCACGGTGTTCCTGCCGCACCTGTCCGCGGGCACCCCGCCGGCGCTGGGTGTCGACCGGCGGCCGACCGACGAGGAGTGGGCGCAGGCCAACGCGATCGTGCCGGAGCAGCCGTGGCACCTCGCCGCGGTGCTGGCCGGTGACATCGAACCGGCCGGTTGGTGGGGCGCGGGTCGCGCGGCCGGCTGGGCGGACGCCATCGAGGCGGCCCGGACCGCACTCAGCGCGGCCGGTGTCCCGGCCGTCCGGGTGACGGTGCGCGCGGCCGAGCAGGCGCCGTGGCACCCGGGCCGGTGCGCCGCGATCCTGGTCGGCGACACCGTGATCGGGTACGCCGGCGAGCTGCACCCGGCCGTGCTCTCCGCCCTCGACCTGCCCAAGCGCACCAGCGCCATGGAGATCGACCTGGACGTCCTGCCGGATGCCCCGGTGGTGGACGCTCCGTACATCTCCACGTTCCCGCCCGCGCTGATCGACGTGGCGCTGGTGCTCGACCGCGCGGTCCCGGCCGGCGAGGTGCAGACCGCGCTGGCCGAGGGCGCGGGGGAGTTGCTGGAGTCGGTCGCGCTCTTCGACGTGTACGAGTCGGAGCAGCTCGGCGAGGGGAAGCGGTCGCTGGCCTACAAGCTGACGTTCCGCGCTCCGGACCGCACGCTGACCTCGGAGGAGACGATCACCGCCCGCGACGCCGCGGTGGCCGTCACGGCGTCCCGTTTCGGCGCCGTCCTGCGCGGCGCCTGACCATCCCTGGAGAAGGGCCCGCGGCGACGTGCCGCGGGCCCTTCCTCATGTCCAGCCGGCCCGGACGCGCGCGATGTCCGCGTTCCGCACGGCCGCAGCGCGTGTCACGGGGTCGGCTGGTGCTCAGGGGTGTCTCGGACGGGTTGGGGCACCCCTGAGCACCAGCCGGGGAATCGGGAGCCGCGCTGCGGTCCGGGGTGGGGCGGGCCTGGCGAGGGTGACCAAGAGCTACACCCGTGAGGCGTGCAGCGATCGGGAGTGGGTGCGGCGTGGAGTGGAGACCCGGGACCTGCTTGCTGCGGTTGTCCGGGGTCGAGGTCGTACCGAAAAGGGGTTGGGGTCAGCGGGCCTTGCGGCTTTCCGCGCTGAGCCGGGTCAGCGAGCGGTCGGCGAGGATCAGGACCAGCAGCAGGGCGGCGACCGCGATCAGGAACCAGGCGACGTCGTGCAGGCCCGCGGTGTCGGCGCCGTGGCGGAAGAACGCGCCGTAGGCGGCGGAGGCGACCATCGCGCCGAGGTAGCTGAACGTGCGCAGCAGGCCGGCCGACGCGCCGATCCGGGCCGGGTCGGCCTGGAAGTAGACGGCGTTCTGGTTGGCGAGGCTGTGCAGGCCCTGCGGGAGGCCGCAGATCACCGAGATCAGTACCAGGATCAGAATCGGACTGCTGTCGTGCAGGGTCAGCATCAGGGCCGCGGCGGCGAGCTGGGCGACCGTGCCGACCAGGAGCTTGGCCCGGAAGCCGGCGCGCCGGCCGGTGATCGTGGAGACACCGATGGCGACCAGGGACATCGGCAGCAGGATCAGGCCGGCGTGCGAGGGGCCCAGGCCCCGGCCGGCCTCCAGCCACTGGGTGAAGCCGTAGATCACCGCGTACGCGATGGTCTGTGCCAGCAGCGCGCGGGCATACGTGGCGATCAGCGGGGTGTTGCCGCCGAAGACCCGCAGGTCGATGAAGGGCTCGGGGAAGCGGAGCTCGCGGACGGCGAACCCGGCGCCGGCGGCGAGGGCGAGCCCGAGCAGCCAGAGGTCGGCGACGGCCGGGTCCATCAGGAAGAGCATCAGGGCGGTGAGGGTGCCGGCGAAGAGCAGGATGCCCGGGATGTCGAAGGAGGCGCCGGTCTTCTGCTGCGGAGTGGCGCGGGGCAGCCGCAGCCAGCCCAGCACGAACGTGACCAGGGCGACCGGGATGTTGATCGCGAAGACCGTGCGCCAGCCGCCGGCCCCGATCAGCAGGCCGCCGAGGGTCGGGCCGATCACCACGATGGTCTGCGCGGACACCGACAGCAGGGTGAGCACCGAGGCCGGGCTGTCCACGCCGGTGCGGCGGGCCTCGCTGCGGATCAGGTACATGGCGGCCGGGTAGCCGGCGCAGGTGCCCAGGCCGAGCAGCACCCGGGCGGCGATCAGCACCCCGAGCGACGGTGCGAGCGTGCCGATCAGCCCGGCGATCCCGACCAGGGCGGAGCCGGCCAGGTGCAGGCGGCGGGCGCCGTAACGGTCGACCAGCCGGCCGACGACGGGCTGACCGGTGGCGGTGGCCAGGTAGAGCGCGGAGACCAGCCAGGCGGTGTCGGCCGGCGGCGCGCCGAGCGCGATGCCGATCGGGACGAGCGCGACCGCGAGCATCGACGAGTTGACCGGGTTCAGGATCGACCCCAGCACCATCGGGACGATCAGCCGCCGGTCGAAGCCGCGCCCGGCAACCTGATCCGCAGCGGTCCGGTCGGGAGTGGTCTGGCCGGAACCGGACTTCACCGGTCGGCCAGCCGGTCCAGCAGGGTCATCGCCTCGAGGACCGTCTGCCGCTCGGCCTCGGTGAAGTGGTCGGTCAGTGAGCGGGTCAGCCACTCGTCGCGCTGCCGCCGGGAGCCCGCGATCGCCTCACGGCCGACGTCGGTGAGGGAGACGAGTTGCCGCCGGCCGTCGGCCGGGTCAGGAGTGCGCTGGATCAGGCCCTGCTCGCCGATCGCGGCGAGGATGGCCGCCATCGACTGCGGGCGGACCCGCTCGGCGGCGGCCAGATCGCTCATCGAGGCGGGACCACCCCGGTCGATCCGGCTCAGCACGGACGTCTGCGAGGGGGTGAGCTCACCGAGCCCGGCGACCTCACGCAGCCGCCGCCGCAGCCGGCTGAACACCACCCGGATCTCGCCGGCGGCCTGAGCTGCCGAAACGGGAATGCCGGCCTCGACCGTGGGAGTCTCACTCATCACCCCACGGTAAAACCTTCAGTTGAAACTGACCAGTCCAGGCTGAAGAAAAATCAGTCCCACCAGAACTCCCACTGCTCGGCGCCGACCAGCTCGGCCGCGTAGTCCTCCAGCGACTCGGTGCCCTGGGTGATGGTGTCCGGGCAGAAGGCCAGGTGCTCGGCGGCCACCAGCCGGGCATGGTCCCGGTCGCGCGGCGGCGCGGCCACGCTCAGGATCATGGTGTCGAAGCCGAGCGCGATCAGCCGGGCGCCGAACCGGTCCTCCCAGCTGCGAAGGACCGCGGAGAAGCGGGCGGTGTCGTTCTCGTGGTTGACCGGGCCGGTCCAGCCGATCAGGGCCGGCAGGTCGGCGCCGCGCGGGCACCGGGCCAGGCCGAGCCGGGCGTCGGTGACCCGGTCGAAGTCGACGAGCAGCTCGGCGACCTCGGCCGCGTGCCGCTCCGGGTCGGTGCCGCCGGTGCCGGGCGGGGCGAAGCCGGGCCAGCCGTCGAAGAACGGCGCGACATTCGCACCGACCTCGTCGAGCTCCTCCGGATCGTCCGGGATGTGGCCGTCGAACCAGTCGCGCAGCAGGACGGCCGGGTCGTGATCACCCGGGTCGGTGGTGATCATCTGCGGCCGGAGCTCGCCGGTCTCCCACGGGCGCAGCGGCGACTCGGGCCGGAGCCCGCTGAGGAACACCGGCCACAGCCCGGACTCGGCGAACTGCGCGTGCGCACTGCTCCACCAGCCGGCCCCGACCCGCGCCTGACTGACCCAGATCAGCCCCTGCGCGAAACGCCACGCCCCACCGGCCGGATCACTGGCCAGCCCCGGCCCGGCGGCCGCGGGCGAAGGAGACGACGGTTGGCGTCGCTTGAAGAACATGCCCGCACGCTAACCAGCGGGTGTGACAGTTTCCCGGAGCAGCAGTCTGGCCTGCGGCCGCTCATCCGGATCGAGCCGCGCGCACCCGGCCTCCACCAGCTCCCACGGCCCCGCCGCCAGCGCAGTGTCGATCACCCCGCGGATCCCGTCGACCAGATCCGGCGAGGCGGCGAACAGCACCCGCAGCCGATCACCCTCCGGCGACACGGTGGTCCGGTGCGGTGTCGCCCCGCCGAGCGCTGACGTGACCACCGCGCCCGGGTCGGCGCCGTGGGCGCGCCGGAGGATCGCGTGGTGCGCGTAGACCTGCCGCATGGCTGCCCCTTCGCCCGTCGACGGCGTGTCCGCCGGGTGTCCGACGGCGTGTCCGCCGCCAACGGTAGCCCGCGTTCACCGGCGGTCGTTGCGCCGGCGGATCAGGACGACGGAACCCGCGACCACCAGGAGGGTGGGGAGGATGAGTCCCCACATCAGCCATCCGTTCATGCGAGCCAGCGTGCCGCCCCGGAGTCCACCACGGCTCATCCCAGCCGGGTGAAAGGCCCGCCGGGTGAAAGGCCCGCCGGGTGAAAGGCCCGCCGGTGGAGAAGGGCCCGCCGGTGGAGAAGGGGCCGCCGGGTGAAGAGGGGCGCTGGGTGAGAAGGGGCCGCCGGGTGAATGGAACCGGCGGCCCGTCCCGCTCAGTACTTGGCGATGTAGAGGCGCTTCCCGGCGGCCCGGTAGCCGACCCGCTCGTACACCCGCCAGGAGTCCTCGCCGGAAGCCTCCAGCCAGGCCAGATCGACCCCCGCCGCGAAGAGCCGGCTGGTGATCGCCGCGGTGATCGCGCCACCGAGGCCGGCGCGGCGGAACGGTTCGCCGACCGCGATGCCGGCGACCTCGCTGACCCCGTCACTCGGGGCTGTCGAGGTGCCGCCACCGGCGTACCGGCCGTCGGCCGCCTGGGCGGTGATCTGGACCGCGCCGTGGTCCTGGTTGCGGCGATAGCGCGCCACGTCGTCCGCGGTGGCCGAGGCGGGACCGCCGAACGCCTGGTTCTGTGCGGCGATCATGCCGGTCAGGTCGTCGTCGGTGACCGGTGCGAAGACCCGGAAGCCGTCCGGCACGGGCGGTGTGGCCAGCGAGGACGGCGTGCAGACCAGGTACTCGTTCCGGGCCTCGACCGCAAAACCCGCGTCGAGCAGCAGCGTCTCCAGGTCGGGGGCGCAGCTGGTGACGTACTCCAGGCGGGGCGGGCGTCCGCCGAACGCCGTGATCAGGCCTGCGACGTCGTCCGGGGTGATCGCAGCGCCGGGCAGCGGTGTCGCGTAGTTGATGTGCGGGCTGTCGGTGCCGTGGTCCAGGCCGAGCACGAACGGACCGGCTTGCACGGCGTCCGGGCGGGTGCGGAGGTTGGCGACGACAGCGTTCTGGATGCGCAGATCCATGGTGAGGTGAAACCTTTCGAGTGCTCTACAAGAAGGAAGACCGAAGCGTGGGGGTGGACACCGTTGCAATCACTGGCTTCATTCCTTCGAGCACTCGAGGATCGTCCGTTCTGGGCGATCTCGCCGGAATGCTAACGCATCACGCGGCGGGCCGTGGGGCGGCTGCCGGGCTGCGGTGCCCGCCGGTGTCCACCGCCCGTACGCCGAATTGGACGTTGTCCTTGGACACGTCCACCGTGACCGCACCGACCTTGCCGACCGGCAGCACGTCGGTCCAGTCCGGCGCGGTCGTCTCCCGCCAGACCACCTCATACCCGGCCAGGTCGGGCTCGGTGCCGACGGTCCAGCGCAGCGTGGTCTGGTTGGTCAGCTGGGTGGTGTCGACGACCACGCCCTTCGGGGTGCCGGGCGCGGTCGCCAGTGACCACAGCGTGGCCGCGTTGACCTTGGCGACCCGGGCGATGTAGTCGAAGTCGCAGAACTCGACGAGGTCGCCGTACTGCACGCCGTCGACCACCCGGACGTCCTGGTGCTCGTGGGCGAAGTTCTCCCGGGGCTCGGTGAACCGGGCCGCCGGGTAGCCGCGCAGCAGGAACGACACGTGGTCGCTGCCGCGCAGGTAGCGGTCGCGGCGCCAGACCACCCGGACGTCGGTTCCGGCGGGCTCGACCTCCTTGACGAACCGGCCCAGTTGCCGTGAGGGGCCGTCGTTCTCCCCGCCGATGCTCCTGCGCGTGGTCGCCTCGGCCGCCGTCTCCGCGGTCGGCACCCCTTCGACGAAGAGCCGCACCGTGCGGTGGTCGGGGCGGCTGCCGTCGTGGGCGTCACCGGTGCCGACGATGTCGTTGCTGAACATCGCCTGGATGTCGGCGCCCGCGTCCTTGTAGACCTGCGCCATGTGGTCGGAGCCGTAGAGCCCCTGCTCCTCACCGGCCACGGCGGCGAAGACCAGGGTGGCCTCCGGCTCACGACCGGCCAGCACCCGGGCCAGTTCCAGCACGACAGCGACTCCGGAGGCGTCGTCGTCGGCGCCCGGCGCGTCGCTGGTGAAGTCGAGCACGTCGGTGGCCCGGGAGTCGTAGTGGCCGGTCACCACGTAGATCTGCTCCGGGGTGACGCTGCCGCGCAGGGCGGCGATCACGTTGGTGATCACGGTCGGCGTGGGCACGCGCGGGGAGACCGGCTGGGTGAAGGACTGCAACTCGACGGTCATCCGGCCGCCGGACGTCGCCGCGTACGCGGTGAGCTGCTGGTGGATCCAGTCGCGGGCGGCGCCGATCCCGCGTACCGGATCGGTCTGTGACGACAGGGTGTGCCGGGTGCCGAAAGCGGCGAGCCTCCGCACCACGGCTTCGATCCGGTGGGGGTCGATCTCGCGCAGGATCGCCTTCAGCGTGGGGTCCGGCGGGCGCCGGCGCGGGCCGGCCGCCTGCGCGGCCCGCGCCGGCGCGGCAAGTGATGCCGCGGCCGCGGCGGAGAGGAGGCTACGCCGACTCGTCATGCCTGACACTGTGGTCCACTCTGGTTCAGATGTCCACGTCCGTCAATGTCCCGGGGTGTCGTACAGGTACCGCTGGACGGTCGGCGCGAGCCAGGCGACCGCCGCGTCCCGGTCGAGCGCGACGATCGGCGGCAGCCGCAGCACGAACCGGCACAGCGCGAAGCCCAGGATCTGGGTGGCGATCAGGCCGGCCCGGGTGGCGGCGGTGGCCGGGTCGGGCGCCAGCCGGGCGGCGACCGGGCCGACCTGGGCCGCGAAGATCGTGCGCATCCGCTCGGCGGCGGCCTCGTGGCTGACCGCGGCCCGGATCAGCGCGAGCAGGGTCTCGTCGCCGGCCCAGCGGTCGAGGAAGTGCTCCACCAGCACGGCACCGTGCCGGTCGGCGGGGACCAGGGCCATGTCCGGCAGGCGCAGGTCGAACTCGGCGGCCGCGGCGAACAGCTTCTCCTTGTTGCCGTAATAGCGCATCACCAGGGACGGGTCGATGTTCGCGTCGGCGGCGATGGCCCGGATGGTGGCCCGCTCGAACCCGTCGGCGGCGAACCGCTCGCGTGCGGCGGTCAGGATCGCGGCCCGGGTGCCGTCCGAGCGGCGTTGCGCTGTCATGGTCCCAACCTATGTCAACGAGCGTTGGCCAACAAGTGTTGACTCGATCTTGCCGGGATGCCTATCGTTGTCAACAAGTGTTGGCAAACGAGTCGAGGAGCAGTCATGCACACCACCGTGGCGATCGTCGGAGCCGGGCCGACCGGTCTGCTCCTGGCCGGTGACCTGGCCCAGGCCGGGGTTCAGGTGACCGTTTTCGAGCAGCGTTCCGGCGCGTCCGATCTGACCCGGGCGTTCGGCGTGCACGCCCGCACCCTCGAGGTGCTCGACGCACGCGGGCTCGCCGGGGAGCTGATCGAGACCGGGGCCAAGGTGCAGCGGCTGCGGCTGTTCAACCGGATCCGGGTCGATCTGTCCGGCCTGCCGTCGCGGTTCCCGTACCTGCTGATCACCCCGCAGTACCACGTCGAGCGGCTCCTCGAGCAGCGCGCGGAGAAGGCCGGGGCGCAGATCGTCAGGGGCGCCACGCTGACCGGGCTCGATCAGAGCGCCGACACGGTCACCCTGCACCTGGGCGCGGAGACCGTCACCGCCGACTGGGTGGTCGGCGCGGACGGTGTGCACAGCGCGGTCCGCCAGGCGGTCGGCCTGCCCTTCCCCGGCCAGTCGGTGCTCACCTCGATCATGCTGGCCGACGTCCGGCTGGCCACCCCGCCGGAGGATGTGCTCGCGGTCAACGCGGTCGGCGACGCGTTCGCGTTCGTCGCCCCGTTCGGCGACGGGTGGTATCGGATCTTCGCGTGGGACCGCCGCAAGCAGGTCGGCGACGCCGAGCCGGTGACCCTCGACGAGATCCGCGCGGTCACCCGGCGGGCGCTCGGCACCGACTTCGGGGTCACCGAGAGCCGCTGGATGTCCCGTTTCCACAGCGACGAGCGACAGGTGCCGGCCTACCGGTCCGGCCGGGTGTTCCTGGCCGGCGACGCGGCGCACGTGCACTCACCGGCCGGTGGGCAGGGCATGAACACCGGCCTGCAGGACGCCGCGAACCTGTCCTGGAAGCTCGCCGCGACCGTCCACGGCTGGGCGTCGGCCGGGCTGCTCGACACGTACCAGGCCGAACGCCACCCGGTCGGCAAGCTGGTCCTGCGCAGCAGTGGCACGCTGATCCGGCTCGCGATGATCCGTTCCGCGGCGGGCCGCCGGACCCGCGACACGATCGGCTCCGCGCTGATGTCCCTGCCGCCGGTGATGCACCGGGCCGCCGGCATCCTCTCCGGCGTCGGCATCGACTACCCGGACGCGCCGCGTGCTGCGGATCAGAAGCTGCGCGATGGAACGCGTCTCTACGAGGCGCTGCGCGACGGACGGCACGTCCTGCTCACCGACGATCAAAATCAGACAGGGTACGACGATCGCCTGCACCTGGCCCGGCCCCTGACGCCGTCCCGCCGAGCCACCCTGATCCGCCCGGACGGGTACGTCGCCTGGCAGGGCGCTGCCGCGCAGACCCCGACCGCGCTGCGCCGTCTCCTGGGCCCGCCCGATTAGCCCTTCGCGATCGCGGCCTCCACGCCGGTCTCGTGCGGGCCCAGGAAGATCGGGTCCCGGCCGGTGGCGGCGTCCCAGCCGGCCTTCACCGCGGCCGCCCACTCCCGGACCTCGCCCCGCGCCCACATCGGCTTGAAGACCCGCGCGGTGTCGTCACCGACCCCGGTGGCGTCGATGCCCATCGCCCGGCACAGCGCCACCGCCCGCGGCACGTGGAACGACTGGCTGACCACGATCGCCTGCCGCACCCCGAAGATCTTGCTGGCCCGCGAGCACGAGTCGTAGGTGTCGAACCCGGCGTGGTCCATCACGATCCGGTCGGCGGGCACCCCGCGCGCGACCAGCCAGACCAGCATCGCGCCGGGCTCGTCGTACCTCCACTCGGCGTGATCACCGGAGACCAGGATCGCCTTGACCTTGCCGGCCTCGTAGAGCTGCCGGGCGATGTCCAGCCGCGCGGCCAGGAACGCCGACGGCTCACCGGGCGGGTCCACCTGCGCGCCCAGCACCAGAGCCACCGGCGCGTCCGGCACGTCGGCGATCGAGTAGACGTGACCAGCCGCGGCCCGATCGACCCAGAGGTTGGCGGCCGCCACGGTCGCGACCGTCAGCACCGTGCCGAGACCACCCGCGACGACCAGGCGGCGAAACCAGCGGGACCGGCCGAGCCGGCCGAGGGAAACCTTGCGCACCAGCACACTCTGGCAGCCCTCGACAAGATCCTCGTCCCGCCTTCGTGCCAACGGCCAACCCCTTTTCGGTACGAGATACCGAGCGCTCGTCCGCAGGCGACGAGCCGCGTCCCGTGGTGGCCTCGCGCGACACCGTCCCGGCACCGGGCCGCAGCGCGGCCCACTGTCACCGGCTGGCCCCCAGGGGTGTCTCGATGGTCGTGAGGCACCCCCGGGAGCCAGCCGGTGACCGGGACTCGCGCTGCGGCCCGGACCCGGCGTGGCGTCGCGGGCGGCCCGGTGGCGGCCTGCCGGCTGTCCGGGTGGCTGTCCGGGCCGGTGGCCGGCTCGGACAGCGGGTCAGCTGATCCGGAACTTGGCGGACTGCAGGGCGGAAAGCCGCGAGTTCGGGCCGACCAGCAGCTCGAAGTCGCCGGGCTCGACCACCCGGCGGCAGTCCGCGTCGACCAGGGTGCACTCGGCGGCCGGAATCTCGATCTCCACGGTCACGCTCTCGCCGGCCGGCACGGTCACCTGCCGGTAGCCCTTCAGCTCCCGGCTCGCCCAGGTCACGCTGGTGACCAGGTCGCTGACGTACGCCTGGACGGTCTCCAGCGCCGGCCGCGTCCCGGTGTTCGACAGCCGCACGGTCGCCCGCACCACCCCGTCGGCCGGGACGTCCGGCTCGCCGATGGTCAGGCCGTCGTAGACCACGGTGGTGTAGCTGAGCCCCTCGCCGAACGCGAACAGCGGGTCCTGGGTCAGGTCGGCGTACCGGGTGCCGTGCTGGCCGCGCAGCTGGTTGTAGTAGACCGGCTGCTGGCCGACGTGCCGGGCGGCCGAGATCGGCAGGCGGCCGCTCGGCTCGATCGCGCCGAGCAGCAGCTCGGTGAGGGCCTGGCCGCCGCGCATACCCGGGTTGAAGGTCTGCACGATCGCAGCCGCGCCGAGCGCCGACGGCGGGAGCGCCAGCGGCTTCGAGTTGACCAGCACGACGATCATCGGGGTGCCGGTCGCGGCCACCGCGTCGAGCAGCGCGATCTGCCCGCCGAGCAGCTCCAGGGTGGCGGTCGAGCAGCCCTCGCCGGTCAGGTTGACGGTGTCGCCGACCACCACGACGGCGTAGTCGGACTCGGCGGCCAGCAGCGCCGCCGCGGCGATCCGGGCCGGGTCGACCGGTGCCGACTCGGAGATCGGCGGCCGGGGCTGGCCGTCCGGGAACGTCTCACCCTCCGGGTCCGGCACCAGGCGCTCGACGTCGGCGCCGCGTTCGTACGTGACGGTCCAGCCGTCCGGCACCCCGGCGCGGAGGCCGTCCAGCACCGTGGAGGTCAGCTCGCGCGGGTGGCCGTCCGGCATCCAGCCGACCTGGCCGGAGTTGCCGGCCCAGTCGCCGAGCTGTGCGGAGACGTCGTCGGCGTTCGGTCCGAGCACGGCGATCCGGCGGGCGCCGGCGGCCGGGTCGATCGGCAGCGTGCCGTCGTTGCGCAGCAGCACCAGCGAGCGGCGGGCGATCTCCAGGTTGAGGTCCACGTGCTCGGCGCAGCCGATCACCTCGCGCTGGCGGTCGGCGTCCGGGGTGCGTGGGTTCTCGAACAGGCCGAGCTCGAACTTCAGGCGCAGGATCCGGCGGGCCGCCGCGTCGATGTCGGACTCGGCCAGGATGCCGCGCTGGACGGCCTCCTGTGCGCCCTCGAAGAACGCCGGGGTGGTCATCACCAGGTCGTTGCCGGCCTTGACGGCGAGGGCCGAGGCCTCCGCGTAGTCGGCGCAGACCTTCTGCTCCCAGACCATCCGGCCGACGTTGTCCCAGTCGGTGATCAGCGTGCCGGTGAAGCCCCACTCCTGCTTCAGCACGTCGTTGAGCAGCCACTTGTTCGCCGTGATCGGCACGCCGTCCATCGACTGGTAGCCGAGCATGATGACCTGGCAACCCTCCTTGGCAGCCCGCTCGAACGGCGGCAGGAACCAGGAGCGCAGCTTGCGCCGGCTGATGTCGGCCTCGCTGGCGTCCCGGCCGCCCTGGGTCTCGGAATAGCCGGCGAAGTGCTTGGCGGTGGCCAGGATGCCGGTCGGGTCGGTCAGTCCCCGGCCCTGGTATCCACGGATCATCGCGGCGCCGAGGTCGCTGATCAGCAGCGGGTCCTCGCCGAAAGTCTCGTCGACCCGGCCCCAGCGCAGATCCCGGGCGATGCACAGCACCGGCGAGAAGGTCTGGTGGATGCCGGTCGCGGAGACCTCGACCGCAGTGGCCCTCGCCACTCGTTCGAGCAGCTCCGGGTCCCAGGTGGCGGCCATCGCGAGCTGGCTCGGGAAGATCGTCGCACCCGGCCAGAACGAGTGGCCGTGGATGCAGTCCTCGGCGGTGAGGAGCGGAATTTTCAGCCGGGTGCGGGCCAGCAGCTCGCTCGCCTCGATCAGCTTGGCCGGCGAGGTGTGCAGGATCGATCCGGCCAGTTTGTCGTGAATGATCTCGGCCAGGTCCTGCCGGGCGTCGAGCTGCAGCATCTGGCCGACCTTCTCGGCCAGTGTCATGCGGCTGAGCAGGTCGTCCACCCGCCGCTCGACCTCGATAGAAGGGTCCAGATAGGGGAAGTCTGCGGGCACGCGGGCCTCCGGTCGTCATGACCGCAAAGCACGGTCTCCCAAACGCGAACGTGTCGGAGTCTTCCAGTCCGGAACCGGTTCCGGCACCCCGGGTCGGTTCCGGAACTTTTAGATCCCCCGAACGGTCGCCGCGCGGCCGGTCCGGCGGCATCGTAGAAGTCGCGGCTCGTCCGACGTCCGGGCGAGGCGCGGCTGACGTTCTAACGAACGTTCAGGTTCGGGGTGGGCGGATCCGGGGGATGCCGGTAAGGTCCGAAGAGCGGCAAACACATCGGAGTTCTTCGATTACCTAGGGTGATCGTCCGGACGTCGAGGGGGAACATGAGCACCACCGATCGAGTCCTTCGGGGCGTGGCGGAGGCGATCGAGTACATCGAGGGGATCTGCTTCAAGACCGGGCCACCCCGATGGATCGGCGCCGAGCTGGAATGGACCACACACCGTGCCGGTGACCCGGCCGCCTACCTGCGGCCCGAGGAGCTGAGCGCCGCACTCGGCGGGCACACGCCCGCCAGCCTCGGCAACCCGGAGCCGCGACCACTGCCCGGCGGAGGCCCGGTCACCGTCGAACCCGGTGGCCAGGTGGAGATCTCCTCCGCACCGGCGGAATCCCTCACCGCCCTGCACGCCGCCGTGACCGCCGATCACACCGCACTCACCGAGCTGCTCGCCCGGGGCGGGATCGAGCTGGGGGACCACGGGATCGACCCGCACCGGGCGCCGCGCCGGATCCTCGACACCCCGCGGTACGCGGCCATGGAACACGCCTTCGACGAGGCCGGCCGGACCATGATGGGCAGCACCGCGGGCCTGCAGGTCTGCCTGGACGCCGGTGAGGGCGCCGCGGTCGCCAGCCGGTGGGCCGCGGTCCACGAGTTCGGGCCGCCGCTGGTGGCGCTGTTCGCGAACTCGCCCCGGCACGCCGGCCGGGACACCGGGTGGGCCTCCGCCCGGATGGCCGCCTGGTACGGCATCGACCGCCGGCGTACCGCCCCGGCCTACGTGCCGTCCGGGCGCGACGACCCGGCCCGGGACTGGGCCCGGTACGCCCTGGACGCGCCGCTGCTCTGCGTACGCCGGGACAGCGGGGACTGGACCGCGCCGGCCGGGCTCACCTTCGCCGGCTGGATCACGACCGGCCGGCTCGGCGCCGAGGACCGGCCGCCCACCGTGGCCGACCTGGACTACCACCTGAACACCCTGTTCCCGCCGGTACGCCCGCGCGGCTACCTCGAGGTCCGCTACCTGGACACCCAGCCGGGTGAGGAGTGGATCGCGGCGGTCGCGGCGGTCGCGGCGCTGTTCGCTGACGACACCGTCACCGACCGGGGGCGGGAGATCGCCGCGCCGGCCGCCGACCGGTGGCTCCCGGCCGCCCGCGACGGGTTGCGTGACCCGGTCGTCCGGGCCGCCGCCACCGGGCTGGCCGAGCTGGCCTGCCGGAATCTGGACCGGACCGGGCTGCCCGAGGCGGTACGCGATCGGGTCTCCGGGGTGCTGTCCCGGCGGCTCCGGTCGTACCCGGAAATCCCGAAGCGGACCGCGAGCGGACCGCTCGACCGTTACCCAGCGCCCAGCGTGGAAGGAACCGCACGGTGACCCCCGACAAGAATCAGATCGCGGCCCTGCTCGACCGGAGCCGCGCGCGCACCGCCCTGCTCACCGACGCGGTGGACGACGACGAGCTGGGCCGGCAGCACTCGCCGCTGATGTCGCCGCTGGTCTGGGACCTGGCGCACGTCGGCAACCAGGAGGAGCTCTGGCTGGTCCGGGACGTCGGCGGGCGCGAACCGGTCCGGGAGGACATCGACCACCTCTACGACGCGTTCAAGCACGCCCGCAAGGACCGCCCGGCGCTGCCGCTGCTCGACCCGGGCGAGGCCCGCCGCTACCTCGCGCAGGTCCGGGACAAGGCCCTGGACGTGCTCGACCGGGTACGCCTCGCCGACGACCAGCCGCTGCTGGCCGGTGGCTTCGCGTTCGGGATGATCGTGCAGCACGAGCAGCAGCACGACGAGACCATGCTCGCGACCCACCAGCTGCGGACCGGCGCCCCGGTGCTGTCCGCGCCGCCCGCGCCGCCGGGTGACCGCCGGATCCGCGGTGAGGTGCTGATCCCCGGCGGCGCGTTCACGATGGGCACCGACACCGACCCGTGGGCGCTGGACAACGAACGGCCGGCACACGCCGTCGACGTCCCGGCGTTCCTGATCGACCGGGCGCCGGTCACCAACGGCGAATACCTGGCGTTCATCGACGCCGGGGGCTACGACGAACCGCGCTGGTGGTCCACCCGGGGCTGGGAGCACCGCAACACCGCCGGGCTGACCGCGCCGTTGCACTGGTTCCAGGCCGAGGGCGGCTGGCACTACCGGCGGTTCGGGCGCGTCGAGGCGGTGCAGGCCGACGAGCCGGTGGTGCACGTCTGCTTCTTCGAGGCCGAGGCGTACGCGTCCTGGGCCGGCAAACGCCTGCCGACCGAGGCCGAGTGGGAGAAGGCGGCCCGCTGGGACCCGGAGACCGGCCGGTCCCGGCGCTTCCCGTGGGGTGACGAGGCGCCCGGCCCGGAGCACGCCAACCTGGGGCAGCGGCACCTCACCCCGGCGGCGGTCGGCGCGTACCCGGCCGGCGTCTCCCCGCTCGGCGTGCACCAGCTGATGGGTGACGTCTGGGAGTGGACGTCGTCGGAGTTCCATCCGCACCCCGGGTTCCGGGTGTTCCCGTACGCGGAGTACTCCGAGGTCTTCTTCGGCGGGGACTACCGGGTGCTGCGCGGTGGCTCGTTCGGCACCGACGGGTCCGCGGTGCGGGGCACGTTCCGCAACTGGGACCACCCGATCCGCCGGCAGATCTTCAGCGGCTTCCGCTGCGCCCGCGACCTCGCACCGGAGCTCGCCTGATGTGTCGGCACCTGGCCTACCTCGGGCCGGCCGTGACCCTGGCCGAGTTGCTGCTCGACCCGCCGCACGCGCTGGCCCACCAGGCCTGGGCGCCGCGGGACATGCGCGGCGGCGGCACCATCAACGCGGACGGTTTCGGGGTCGGCTGGTTCCCGCACGGGTCCGCCGAGCCGATCCGGTACCGCAGCGCCATGCCGATCTGGAGTGACGCCGCGCTGCCCGCGCTGGCCGCCGCGACCACGTCCGGCGCGGTGCTGGCGGCGGTCCGCTCGGCCACCGCCGGGATGCCGGTAGTGGAGACCGCGGCCGCGCCGTTCGCCGACGGCCGCTGGCTGTTCAGCCACAACGGCGTGGTGCGCGGCTACCCCGGCACACTCGCCGGGCTCGCCGCCGACCTGCCGATCGAGGACCTGCTGACCCTCGACGCGCCGACCGACGCGGCGGCGCTGTTCGCCCTGGTCCGCCACCAGCTGCGGGCCGGGAAACCGGCCGCCGAGGTGCTCGCCTCGGTGGTCCGCGAGACGTTGCGGGCCGCGCCCGGCTCCCGGCTCAACCTGCTGCTCACCGACGGTGAACAGATCACCGCGACGACCGCCGGGCACGCACTCTCGGTGCGGGCGGCCGGCGGTGCCGTGCTCGTCGCGTCCGAGCCGCTGGACGCGCACCCGGCCTGGCAGCCGGTACCGGACCACCACCTGTTGATCGCCACCCGGGCGGACATCGACGTCACCCCCTTAGGAGCACTGTGACCTCTCTGGAGAAGCACCTCGACGAGCGTGACCTGGCCCGATCGTTGCGTGCGGACGTGCGCGACGGGCTCACCGCCACGCCCAAACGGTTGCCACCCAAGTGGTTCTACGACGCGCGGGGCAGCCGGCTCTTCGAGGACATCACCCGGCTGCCGGAGTACTACCCGACCCGTACCGAGCGGCTGATCCTGACCGAGAACGCCGCCGAGATCGCCCGGATCACCGACGCCAAGACCCTTGTCGAGCTCGGTTCCGGCTCGTCGGAGAAGACCCGGCTGCTGCTCGACGCGATGTTGTCCCGGGGGACGCTCGGTTCGTTCGTACCGCTGGACGTGTCCGAATCTGCCCTGGTCGAGGCGGTGCAGTCGCTCGGCGTCGCCTACCCCGGGCTGAGCATCTCCGGCGTGGTCGGCGATCTGACCCGCCACCTGCGGCACCTGCCCGACGGCGACAACCGGGTGGTGGCGTTCCTGGGTGGCACGATCGGCAACCTGGTGCCCGAGGAGCGTGCCGCGTTCCTGACCGATCTGCACGCGGCGCTGCACCCGGGCGAGTGGCTGCTCGTCGGTGCCGACCAGGTCAAGGATCCCGGCACGCTGGTGCCGGCCTACGACGACGCGGCCGGTGTGACGGCCGAGTTCAACAAGAACGTGCTCCACGTGATCAACAGGGAGCTGCGGGCCGATTTTGATCCGCTCGCGTTCGAGCACGCCGCGGTCTGGGACCCGGACCGCGAGTGGATCGAGATGCGGCTGCGCTCGGTGCGCGACCAGACCGTGCAGATCAAGGACCTGGACCTCACCGTGCCGTTCGCGGCCGGCGAGGAGATGCGCACCGAGGTCTCCGCGAAATTCCGCCGCGACGGACTGACCGCGGAACTCGCCGCGTCGGGCTTCGCCCTCCGTCACTGGTGGACCGACCCGCAGGGCTGGTTCGGCGTCGCGCTGGCCCAGGCCGTCCAGATCTAACACCTTTTCCCGTACGGCCGCAGCACGCCGTGTCCGGCTCTGATCAGTCAGAGCAGTTTTCCGTACGAGCGCGGCGTGCGCGGCCGTGGTGGGATGGGCCGATGAGGTTCGAGCATCCGGAACGGCGGGGGTGGCGAGACCACCGGGCGGAACTGCGGAGCGCGCTGACCGGCGAGCAGCTCCCGATGATCGGGTTGCCGGGCACGGCGGGCGGGTGGATCGCCGGCTGGGACACCTCGGCCGACGTGCTGACCGCGGTGACCGTCAAGTACGGCGAGCCGGGCTCGTGGCTGTCGGTGGAGACCGCCGTCGCGTCGTCGGGGTCCTCGCTGCGGGAGACGCTGGAGGAGCAGCTGCGGCTGGCCGGGGTCCGCTTCGCCGACGTCACCTGGGACGAGTCGGAGGCGGCGGTCACCGTCGACGGGCGTTCGCTGACCGCCCAGGTGCTGCACGCCGGCGAGGACTGGTGGGCGGCCCGGGTGGTCCTCGGCGCCTCCGCGGTGGCGCAGCTCGCCCCGGAGTTCCGCAGCGCGCCACCGGCTGCCGGTCAGGTGGGGCTGGAGGTGGGGCTGCTGGCGTACCGGAAAGGGTTCGAACCGCGGCTCGGTGCCCTGCTGCCCGGTGAGATCGCGGAGATGCTGAACGCGCCGATGCCGGACCTGGAGCGATGGGCGCCGGCGCGACCGGTGGCCGGCCCGGCCCTGCCCGACGGGGAACCGCACCGGGTGCTCGTCGACATCGTGCTGCAGCAGGCGATCGAGCAGCAGACCTGGATGGCGGAGGGTGGCCCGATGCCGCAGCTGCCGGCCTCCTGGGGCTCGCTCTGGACCTCGGTGGTCAAGCGCCAGTCCGACCTGGCCGGCCAGTCCGAGGATGCCGCGCAGAGCGCCGTGTCGGACATGTTGTCGCAGCTCGCCGCGCTGCAGCGGGAAGCGGCCTGGTTCCGCGAGGACACCGCCCTGCGCCACCGCGCGATCAGCGAGACGCTGCTGTTCGTCACCGGCCTCGCGACGGACGTGCCCAGCCGCCCGGCCCAGGAGGCCTGGCGCGAACGCCAGGGCACCCGCATCCCGACCACCCGCCCGGACGCCGTCCTCGCCGCCGGCGACCACTGGCTGACCGCCTGGACCACCTGGACCACCCACCCCTGACCCGCACAGCCCGGCCCCACGCCGGCGCCCGCCGCCGGTCCCGCCCGTTGCGCGCCTCCCGGCCCTGGCTGGTTCTCAGGGGTGTCTCGCGCCCTGTTTCACACCCCTCAGGACCAGCCGGTCCTCCCGCGCGCTGCCCGCGTCCCGGCCTTGGCTGGTTCTCAGGGGGTGTCTCGCGCCCGCTTTGACACCCCTCAGGGCCAGCCGGTCGCGCTTGGCCGGGTAATTGGGAGATTTCGGGATGGTAGATGGGGATTTGTGGGGAGAGGGGTGGGGTGGGCGCGGGAAGGTGACTCCGGGCACGGCGTGGTTGCCGCAGGGAATGTGAGTTGATACGGTTCTTTGCATAGTCATGCGGAGGTGGGTATGGGAATCCGGGTCGCGGTGGCCGGGGCCAGTGGGTATGCCGGCGGGGAGTTGCTGCGCCTGCTGGCCGGGCACCCTGAGTTCGACCTGATCGCGGCGACCGCGCACAGTCAAGCCGGTCAGCACGTGACATCCGTCCACCCGCATCTGACCGGGCTGGACCTGACGCTCGGCAGCACCGACGCGGAGACGCTCGGCGACGCCGACCTGGTGTTCCTGGCGCTGCCGCACGGGCAGTCGGCCGCGGTGGCCGGGAAGCTGGCGCCGACCACCCGGATGGTCGACCTGGGCGCCGACTTCCGGCTGGAGAGCGCCGAGCAGTGGACCCGTTACTACGGTGGCGGGCACGCCGGCACCTGGACCTACGGGCTGCCCGAGCTGCCCGGCGCCCGGGCGGCCATCAAGGACGCCGACCGGGTGGCGAACACGGGTTGTTATGCGGCCACGATCATCCTGGCGCTGGCGCCGCTGATCGCCGCCGGTGTCGCCGACCCCGAGGACGTCGTGGTGGTGGCCAGCTCCGGCACGTCCGGCGCGGGCCGCAACGCGAAGGTGAACCTGCTGGCCAGCGAGATCATGGGTGACCTCTCGCCGTACAAGGTGGGCGCGCACCAGCACGTCGCCGAGATCAAGCAGGCCACCGGGGCGGCGTCGCTGTCGATGACCCCGATCCTGGCGCCGATGCCGCGGGGCATCCTGGCGACCGTCACCGCGAAGCGGCGCAACGGCGGGGACCCGCGCGAGGCGCTGCAGGCCGCCTACGCCGACGAGCCCTTCATCCACGTGCTTCCCGAAGGGGTCTGGCCGCACACCGCGGCCACCTCGGGTTCCAACTCGTGCCATCTGCAGGCCACTGTCGATGTCGACTCGGGCCGCATCATCGTGGTGAGCGCACTCGACAACCTCGGCAAGGGCGCCGCCGGTCAAGCGGTGCAGAACGCCAACATCATGTTCGGCTTGCCGGAGACGGCGGGCCTCAGCGTCTTCGGGGTCGCGCCATGAGCGACTGCACCGAGTGGCACCACGCCGCACCGCCCGACGGCCTCGCAGACGAGGGCCAGGAGGGCATGGCAAAGAAGGGCACAGCACCGTGACCGTCACCCATCCCAAGGGCTTCCGGGCCTCCGGCGTCGCTGCCGGGCTCAAGACCAGCGGCAACCCGGATGTCGCCCTGGTACTCAACGACGGGCCGGACTACACGGCGGCCGGTGTCTTCACCGGCAACCGGGTCAAGGCCGCGCCGGTGCTCTGGAGCCAGCAGGTGCTCAAGGGCGGGGTGATCCGCGCGGTGGTGCTCAACTCGGGCGGCGCCAACGCCTGCACCGGCTCACAGGGTTTCCGCGACACGCACACCACCGCCGAGCACACCGCCCAGATCCTGCGTACCCAGAAGAAGCTGATGGTCGGCCCCGGCGACGTGGCGGTCTGCTCGACCGGCCTGATCGGCGAGCTGCTGCCGATGGGCAAGCTGCTGCCCGGCGTGACCGCCGCGGTCAAGGCGCTCGCCACCGACGGCGGGCCGAAGGCGGCCACGGCGATCATGACGACCGACACGGTCGCCAAGAACGCGGTCTTCCAGGGCGAGGGCTGGTCGGTCGGCGGGATCGCCAAGGGCGCCGGGATGCTGGCGCCGGCGCTGGCCACCATGCTCGTGGTGATCACCACCGACGCGTCGGCCGACAACGAGACCCTGGACAAGGCGTTGCGTGCGGCCACCCGGGTCACCTTCGACCGGATCGACGCGGACGGCTGCATGTCGACGAACGACACGGTGCTGCTGCTGGCCAGTGGCGCCTCGGACCGGCAGCCGTCGCTCGAGGAGCTGACCGCGGCGGTCACCGAGGTCTGCCACGACCTGGCGCAGCAGCTGATCGGGGACGCCGAGGGTGCCACCAAGCACATCGCGATCGAGGTGAAGGGCGCGGCCAGCGAGGCTGACGCCGTACAGGTGGGGCGGACCGTGGCCGGCAACAACCTGGTCAAGACCGCTTTCTTCGGCAACGACCCGAACTGGGGCCGGATCCTGGCCGCGGTCGGGACCACCGACGCGGCGTTCGAGCCGGACCGGATCGACGTGGCGATCAACGGCGTCTGGGTGTGCAAGAACGGCGCGGCCGCCGAGGACCGCAAGAAGGTCGACCTGGCCGGGCGGAACGTGGACGTCACCATCCACCTGCACGAGGGTGAGATGAACGCGACGATCTGGACCACCGACCTGTCGCACGCCTACGTGCACGAGAATTCGGCCTACTCCTCGTGAAGGCTCAGAAGAAGGCCGAGATCCTGATCGAGGCCCTCCCCTGGCTGGAGCGCTTCCACGGCACCACCATCGTGATCAAGTACGGCGGCAACGCCATGATCGATCCCGAGCTGCAGCGGGCGTTCGCCGCCGACATGGTGTTCCTGCGGCACGTCGGGATCAAGCCGGTCGTGGTGCACGGCGGCGGCCCGCAGATCAACCGGATGCTCAAGCGGGTCGGCATCGAGTCGGAGTTCCGCGGCGGCCTGCGGGTGACCACCCCGGAGACCATGGAGATCGTCCGGATGGTGCTCACCGGCCAGGTCGGCCGGGAGCTGGTCGGCCTGATCAACCAGCACGGCCCGCACGCGGTGGGCCTCTCCGGCGAGGACGCGGGGTTGTTCACCGCGGTCCGCCGGGGCGCCCTGATCGACGGCGAGGAGGTCGACATCGGCCTGGTCGGCGACGTCGACCGGGTGGACACCTCGGCGGTCGACGACCTGATCGCGGCCGGTCGCATCCCGGTGATCGCCACGGTCGCCCCGGACGTCGACGGTGTGCTGCACAACGTGAACGCGGACACCGCCGCCTCCGCGCTCGCGGTCGCGCTCGGCGCCCGCAAGCTGGTGGTGCTGACCGACGTGCCCGGCCTCTACACGAACTGGCCGGACACCAGCTCGCTGACCTCCGAGATCGACGCGGACGCGCTGGCGAAGCTGCTGCCCAGCCTGGAGTCCGGGATGGTGCCCAAGATGGAGGCCTGCCTGCGCGCGGTGCGCGGCGGTGTCCCCGCGGCGCACGTCGTCGACGGCCGGGTCGCCCACTCGACGCTGCTCGAAGTCTTCACGGAAGAAGGATTCGGAACGATGGTGATCCCCCGATGAGCACGCTCAGTGAGCGCTGGTCGCAGTCCATGATGAACAACTACGGCACGCCGGCGATCGGCCTGGTCAAGGGCGAGGGGGCGGTGCTCACCGCCGAGGACGGCACGCAGTACGTCGACTTCCTCGGCGGCATCGCGGTCAACGCCCTCGGCCACGCGCACCCGGCCGTGGTCGCCGCGGTCACCCACCAGATCCAGCAGCTGGGGCACGTCTCCAACTTCTTCGTCTCGGAGCCGTCGGTGGCCCTGGCCGAGCTGCTGCTCGCGCTGGCCGGCCGGTCCGGGCGGGTGCTGTTCTGCAACTCCGGCGCCGAGGCCAACGAGGCCGCCTTCAAGATCTCCCGGCTCACCGGCCGCACCCACATGGTCGCCACCGACGGCGCGTTCCACGGCCGGACCATGGGCGCGCTCGCACTGACCGGCCAGCCGGCGAAGCAGGCGCCCTTCCGGCCGCTGCCGGGCGATGTCACCCATATCCCGTACGGGGATGTAGCCGCCCTGGAAGCGGCCGTCACCACGGACACCGCGATGGTGATCCTGGAGCCGATCCAGGGTGAGAACGGTGTGGTCGTCCCGCCGTCCGGTTACCTGGCCGCGGCCCGGGAGATCTGCACCCGCAACGGCGCGCTGCTCGTGCTGGACGAGATCCAGACCGGCATCGGACGGACCGGGCACTGGTTCCACCACCAGAGCGAGGGTGTCGAGCCCGACCTGGTGACCCTGGCCAAGGGGCTCGGTGGCGGGCTGCCGCTGGGCGCGTGCATCGCCTTCGGTGCGGCCGCCGACCTGCTGCAGCCCGGCCAGCACGGCAGCACGTTCGCCGGCAACCCGGTCTCCTGCGCGGCCGGTCTCGCGGTGATCCGTACGATCGCCAGCGAGGGCCTGCTCGACCACGTGAAACGGGTCGGTGAGCAGCTGCGGCGCGGGATCGAGGGGCTGGCTCACCCGTACGTGAAAAATGTCCGCGGCGCCGGCCTGCTCCTCGGCATCGTGTTGAACCAGCCGGTCTCCGCGGAGCTCGCAGCGCGGCTGCGCGAAGCGGGTTTCCTGGTCAACGCCCCGCAGCCGGACATCATCCGGCTCGCCCCGCCCCTGATCATCTCCTCCGATCAGGCGGACGCCCTGATCGCTGCCCTGGACGGTATCCGGTGACCACCCGCCACTTCCTCCGCGACGACGACCTGACCCCGCAGGAGCAGGCCGACGTGCTCGACCTGGCCGCCGAGATGAAGGCGAACCGGTTCGGCTACACGCCGCTCTCCGGCCCGCGCTCGGTCGCGGTCTTCTTCGACAAGGCCAGCCTGCGCACCCGGCTGTCGTTCGAGGCCGGCATCGCCGAGCTGGGCGGCCAGCCGATCATCGTGGACACCCAGAACACCCACTTCGGCCGGGGCGAGAGCCTGGCCGACGCGGGCCGGGTGGTCGCCCGCTACGTGTCCGCGATGGTCTACCGCACGCACGGTGACGAGCGGCTCGCCGAGCTGGCCTCCGGCGTCGACATCCCGGTGATCAACGCGCTCTCCGACGGGTATCACCCCTGCCAGCTGCTGGCCGATCTGCTGACCATCCGCGAGAAGCTGGGCACCACCCAAGGCAAGATCCTTTCGTACGTGGGTGACGCCGCGAACAACATGGCGCACTCCTACCTGCTGGCCGGGGCGACCGCCGGGATGCACGTCCGGGTGTCCGGCCCGTCCGGTTTCGATCCGGCGCCCGACGTGGTCGCGCGGGCCGCCGAGATCGCCGCGTGGACCGGTGGCTCGGTCGAGATCGTGCGGGACCCGCGCGAGGCGGCCGACGGCGCGCACGTGATCGCCACCGACACCTGGACGTCGATGGGGCAGGAGAGCGACGGCAAGGACCGGCTCACCCCGTTCCGGCCGTACCAGATCAACAAGGAGCTGCTGGCGGTGGCCGCGCCCGAGGCGATCGTGCTGCACTGCCTGCCGGCGCACCGCGGCGAGGAGATCACCGACGAGGTGATGGACGGCCCGCAGAGTGTGGTCTTCGACGAGGCCGAGAACCGGCTGCACGCGCAGAAGGCCCTGCTCACCTGGCTGCTGGCGGTCAACCAAAAGTGACTTCCGCGGTTACCCGAGCGGGGCGGCACGCCCGGATCGTCGAGCTGATCCGGGGCCGCACCGTGCGCTCCCAGACCGAACTGGCCGACCTGCTCGCCGCCGAGGGCGTGCAGGTCACCCAGGCGACCCTCTCCCGTGACCTGGAGGAGCTGAACGCGGTCAAGGTCAGCGGCGCCTACCTGATCCCGGAGGACGGCAAGCGCCCGCTGCGGGAGACCACCGGTCAGGGGCCGGCCCGGCTGATCCGGCTGCTCAAGGAGCTGCTGACCGGGGTGGACTCGAGCGGGAACATCGCGGTCCTGCGTACCCCGCCGGGCGCCGCGCAGTTCCTGGCCAGCGCGCTGGACCGGTCGGGGCTCTCGGACGTGGTCGGCACCATCGCCGGCGACGACACCATCCTGGTGGTGGCCCGGGACAACGGGCCCACCTCGGGCGCCGCCCTGGCCGAGAAGCTGGGCAACTGGAGCCGGTCGGACGCCGACCCTCGTGAGGAGAATCAGTCGTGAACTTCCCGCCCGCGGTGGAGACCCGCTTCCCGGACTTCGCCGATCAGACCGGCAAGCTGGCCGGCCTCGGCGTGGAGTTCTTCCTCGCCTCCAACGAGACGGTCCGCCCGCACCTCAACGAGGGCCCGTACGGGTACAAGCTGAGCTGGCTGGACTTCACCGACACGACCGAGAAGGACTGGTCGGTCCGGGAGTTCCTGAACCTGTTCAACGTGATCAACGGCATCGCGTTCGGCGACCGGGGCATCCCGATGCCGCAGTGGGTGATGGTCGACCTGATCCTGATGCCGGCCGCGGCGCTGATCGCCGGTCTGCCGCAGGACGAGTTCGCGGCGATGGTGGAGCGGTCCACGTTCCGCTTCGACACCGACGTCAAGCAGCTGCTGCGCAAGGTGCAGGAGGACATGCGGGCCAGTGGGTACCGTGGCCCGGTTCCGGTCGGTGGCTACTGCGCGGCGCCCTCGGCCGAGCCGGGCCGGTGGGTCGGCTGGTCGCTGTGGTCGCTGATGCCGGCCGTCGGGCTGGGCAAGGCCGCCAAGGCGCTGGCGCTGTCGGCGTACCGCGCGCAGAAGCTGGACGGCGTCACCCAGTACGACAACAGCGCCCTCAAGGTGCACACCGAGTTCGGCGCGCTGAAGGTGCTGGTCGCCACGGTGCCGTTCCACACGTCGCCGGGCTCGTTCGTCTACCAGAGTGACCTCACTCTTCCCGCCGGGGGAGAGTTGTCCGAGCCGAGTTTCCTGCTCGATCCGTTCGACTACAGCCGCCAGCAGGCGATGCAGAAGGACATCGAGGCGGGCCGCTCGGAGTTCTATGTCCTGCCGCCCGGCCACGTCCGCCGGGACGGTACGACATATGTGCCGATTCTCGAGAAGGAACTGCCCCGATGACCAAGCGCAAGATCGTTCTCGCCTTCTCCGGCGGGCTGGACACCTCGTACGCCCTCGTCGCGTTCCGCGAGGCCGGCTGGGACGTGGTGACCGCGAACATCGACACCGGCGGGCTGCACAGCGGCGAGGGTGAGGCGGTCCGGGCCCGCGCCGAGGAGCTGGGCGCCGTCGAGCACCACGTCGTGGACGCGCGCTCCGAGCTCTACGACCGGGTCGTCACCTACGCGATCAAGGCGAACTACCTGCGCAACGGCGCGTACCCGTCGTGTGTCGGCGCGGAGCGGCTGATCCAGGCGGAGAAGGTCGTCGAGGTCGCGCTGCAGGTCGGCGCGGACGCCGTCGCGCACGGGTCGACCGGCGCCGGCGCCGACCACGTCCGGTACGACGCGGTGATCCGCGCGCTCGCCCCGCAGCTGGAGATCGTCACGCCGATCCGGGACGAGCGGCTCACCCGCGAGGAGGAGACCGACTTCCTGCGCGCCCGGGGCTACGCGGTCAGCGAGAAGGTCAAGAAGTACTCGATCAACGAGGGCCTGATCGGTACGTCGATCGGCGGCGAGGAGACGTACGGCTCCTGGGAGTACCTCCCCGAGGACGCCTGGACGTACACCAAGCCGATCTCCGCGGCGCCGGACCAGGGTGTCGAGCTGCTGCTGACGTTCCACCAGGGTGCCGTGGTCGAGGCCACCACGGCCGGCGGCGTACCGATCGAGGGCACCGGCCCGGGCGCGGCGAACTTCGCGATCCTGCAGGCGCTGAACACGCTCGGCGGCGAGCACGGCGTCGGCCGCGGCATCCACATGGGCTCGACGATGGTCGGCAACCTGGCCCGGGTCGGTTTCGAGGCGCCCGGCATGCTGATCCTGATCGCCGCGCACCGCGAGCTGGAGAAGCTGGTGCTCTCCAACCGCCAGCAGGCGACGAAGGCCACGCTCGGCAACACGTACGGCGACCTGCTGCACGAGGCGGTCTACTTCGACCCGATCATGGATGACTTCCGGGCGTTCCTGGACTCCAGCCAGCGCCGGGTGGACGGGACCGTACGGGTGCTGCTGCACAAGGGCAACGTCGTGCTGCTGGGCAGCAAGAGCCCGTACAGCCTGCTGGACGCGGCCACCCGCCAGGGCGTCGTCTACGGTCACGGCTCGTCGGCGTGGACCGGGGAGCAGGCCCGCGCGTTCGCCCACATGTACGCCATGCCGGGCAGCATCGCCCGCCTCGCCGGCCACCCGACCGACTAGCTGGACCGCGCTCACGAGCACCCCGGTCGCGTGCGGGGGTCTGGCTGGTGCTGAGGGGTGTCTCAACGACGTTGAGGCACCCCTCAGCACCAGCCAGGACCGTGAGCGCCGGCTGTGCCGTGCGACGCGCGGCCCGAGGTCAGCTCCGCCGCGAGCGGCGGGTCGGCGGGTCCGGCCGGCGCTCGCAGACCCTCCCCCCGAAGGTCGTGGGTATCGACCCGGTCAGGGGGAGGTGAGCAGGCGCGTCAGGCCGTGCTCGAAGCGCTCGCTGAAGGCCTCCGAGGCCAGGTGGGGGAGGGCTCGCAGCAGCGCGGGGCGGTCGCCGACCGTGAGGTCGCGGGTGAAGCGGCTCGGGGCCGACTGCTCCTCCTGAGTCAGGCCGAGCGTGAAATAGACCAGGCTCCAGCACGTCCAGGCGGCCTTCCGCTCCGGCAACCCGCCGTCGAGCAGCGCGCCGACCAGGGCTTCCGCCACGTCGAGGGTGGCCGGCTCGGCGGCGAACGTGCCGGCGACCACGGACGCGCCGTCGCGGTGGGCGAGCAGAGCGCTCCGGTAGCGGCGGATGATCTCGGCGGCCCGCTCCCGCCACCCGGCCGGCAGGTCGTCGAGCGCGACCCCGCCGATGATCGCGTCGGCCATCAGGTCGCCGAGCCGGGCCCGGCTCTTGACGTGCCAGACGACCGTGTTCATCCGGACGCCCAGATGGTCCGCGACGGCCCGCATCGAGACGGCCGCGGCCCCCTGCTCGTTCAGCACCGCCAGAGCGGCCCGGACCACATCCCCTTGACTCTTGGTCATTGACCAAGTCTACTCGACCACACATTGTTGGTCAGTGACCAAGAGGAGGTAGTCATGGATGACGTCGTGATCGTGGGCGCCGGGCCCACCGGGCTCTGGCTCGCCGGTGAGCTGCGCCTGGGTGGCGCCACCGTCACCGTGCTGGAGTCGCGGACCGAGCGTGATCCGCATTCCAAGGCGCTGACGATCCACCCCCGGACGATCGAGGTCCTCGACAGCCGCGGTGTCGCGGCGGCGTTCCTGGCCGAGGGGGTGCGGATCCCGTCCGGGCACTTCGGCGGCCTGCCCGACCGGATGGACTTCGCGGTGCTGGACACGCCGCATCCCTACACGCTGGCGCTGCCGCAGGCGCGCACCGAGGAGCTCCTCGAGATCCGGGCGCGGGACCTCGGCGCGACCGTCCGCCGAGGCTGCCGGGTCACCGGCCTGACCGGCGACGGCGTGGAGCTGGCGACCGGCGAGGTGGTGGCGGCCCGGTACGTGGCCGGGTGCGACGGCGTCCGCAGCACCGTCCGCGCGGCGGCCGGCATCGACTTCCCCGGCACCGAGGCCGGCACCTGGGGGTGGCTCGGCGACGTGGTGCTCGACGCGCCACCCGAGCGGAGCGCCGCGAGCATCGCCGGGCCGCACGGCGCCGTGATGGCCGTGCCGCTCGGCGGCGGTGTCACCCGGCTCGTCGGCTCGGACCCGTCCTGCGACGGGCCCGGGTGGCCGGGCGAGCTGACCCTCGACGAGTTGCGCGCGACGGTGCGGCGCATCGCCGGCACCGATTTCGGCATGCGTGACCCGGTCTGGCTGTCCCGGTTCGGCAATGCGACCCGGCAGGCGGCCGAGTACCGCCGTGGCCGGGTGCTGCTCGCCGGCGACGCCGCCCACCAGCACTTCCCGGCCGGCGGGGTGGGGATGAACGTCGGCATCCAGGACGCGCACAACCTCGGCTGGAAGCTCGCCGCGGTGGTCACCGGCCGGGCCGGCGAGGACCTGCTCGACACGTACCACCAGGAGCGGCACCCGGTCGGCGCGATCCTGCTCGAGCACACCCGGGCCCAGACCGCGCTGATGACCGGCTGGACGCCGGAGGGTCAGGCGCTGCGGGCGGTGCTCAGCCGGCTGATCGCGACGGTGCCGGAGATGTCACGGCAGCTGGCCGAGCGGCTGTCCGGGCTCGACGTGACGTATCCGAGCGGGCGACGGGTGCCGGACCTGTCCTTCCCGGACGGCACGACCCTCTTCCAGCGGCTGCGCACCGGGGAGCACGTCAGGACCGAGGTCGGCCTGGTCCGGCCGGACGGTCACCTCGGGTGACCGCCGGACCCGGGCCGTTGTGCCCTGACCTGGACCACCCGCACCACCCCGGACGCCCGCTCAGCGATCGTGAGCGGGACTGCCTCGCGTTGTCCGGCGGGGGCTGTGCCCAGGTCGTACCCCATGGGGGTTACACCAACCAGCGGGTCAGGTTGCCGAGCGCGGTCCGGATCTCGGGGACCGGGACGAACTCGCCGTCGGTGTGGGCGAGCAGGGGGTCGCCGGGGCCGTAGTTGACCGCGGGGACGCCGAGGGTGGCGAAGCGGGCGACGTCGGTCCAGCCGAGTTTGGCCTGCGGGGTGCGGCCGACCAGCTCGACGAACTCCTTGGCGGCCGGCTGGTCCAGGCCCGGACGCGCGCCCGGTGCGGCATCGGTCACCTCGAGCGCGAAGCCGGTGAAGACCTCGCGCAGGTGGGCCTCGGCGGCCGCGACGTCGCGGTCCGGTGCGAAGCGGTAGTTGACGAACACCGTGCAGAGGTCCGGGATCACGTTGCCGGCGATGCCGCCCTCGATCTTCACGGCGTTCAGGCCTTCGTGGTACTGCAGGCCCTCGACGATCGGCCGGCGCGGCTCGTAGGCTCGGAGCACGTCGAGGACGCCGCCGGCGCTGTGGATCGCGTTGCTGCCGCGCCACGAGCGGGCGGCGTGCGCGGCGACACCGGGCACGGTGATCTTCACGCGCATGGTGCCCTGGCAGCCACCCTCGACCGTGCCGTCGGAGGGCTCGCCGAGGATCGCGAAGTCGCCGGTCAGCCAGGCCGGGTGGTTGCGCACCAGGCGGCCCAGGCCGTTGAGCTTGGCCGCGACCTCCTCGTGGTCGTAGAAGACGTAGGTGACGTCGTAACGCGGCGTCGTCAGCAGCGCGGCGAGCTGCAGCATGACGGCCACACCGGCCTTCATGTCGACGGTGCCGCGGCCGCGCAGCAGGTCGCCGTCCTCGACGACCGGCAGATTGTTCGCGATCGGCACGGTGTCGAGGTGACCGGCGAGCACCACCCGGGTCGCCCGGCCCAGGCCGGTGCGGGCCACCACGGCGTCACCGTCGCGCAGCACCTCCAGGTGGGCGAACTCCCGCAGCGCGCTCTCCACGGCGTCGGCGAGCTGCTTCTCGTCGCCGCTGACCGAGGGGATGTCACAGAGGGTGCGGGTGAGGGCGACGACGTCGCCGGTGAGATCGAGATTCGCCATGCTGTAACTTTATCAGATGTGTGGCATTATTATGCAGGCCGTGGTTGACGATAGGGTCGACCAGGAATGCACAGAGTGAACGATCGAGGAGTGGGTGTGCCGGAGAGTGACGAGCCGACCAGGCTTTGGGGTGCGCGGTTCGCCGGCGGGCCGGCGGAAGCCCTGGCCCGGTTGAGCGTCAGCGTCCAGTTCGACTGGCGCCTCGCGCCGTACGACCTGCTCGCCTCCCGCGCGCACGCCCGCGTGCTGGCGAACGCGGGTCTGCTCGACGCGGACGAGCTGGGCAAGATGCTGGCCGCGCTGGACGACCTGGAGTCGGCCTGCGCCGCCGGTGAGTTCCGCCCCACCATCGAGGACGAGGACGTGCACACCGCGCTGGAGCGCGGCCTGCTGGAGCGCCTCGGCGCGCTCGGCGGCAAGCTGCGCGCCGGCCGGTCCCGCAACGACCAGGTCGCCACCGACCTGCGGCTCTACCTGCGCGACCACGCCCGCGGGGTGGCCGTCGCGCTGATCGAGCTGGCCGACGCGCTGACCGAGCAGGCGGCCCGCAACGTCGACACCGCGGCGCCCGGCCTGACCCACGTGCAGCACGCACAGCCGGTCAGCTTCGGGCACTGGCTGCTGGCCCACGTCCAGCCGCTGCTGCGCGACCTGGAGCGGCTCCGCGACTGGGACGTGCGGACCGCGATCAGCCCGCTCGGCTCCGGCGCGCTGGCCGGCTCGTCGCTGCCGCTGGACCCGGCCGCCGTCGCCCGCGAGCTGGGCTTCTCCGCGCCGGCGGAGAACTCGATGGACGCCGTCGCCGACCGTGACTTCGTCGCCGAGTTCCTGTTCACCACCGCGCTGATCGGCGTGCACCTGTCCCGCCTCGGCGAGGAGGTGGTCCTCTGGACCTCCACCGAGTTCGGCTGGGTGGAGCTCGACGACGCGTTCGCCACCGGTTCGTCGATCATGCCGCAGAAGAAGAACGCGGACATCGCCGAACTGGCCCGTGGCAAGAGCGGCCGCCTGATCGGCGGCCTGGTCACGGTGCTGACCATGCTCAAGGGACTGCCGCTGACGTACGACCGGGACATGCAGGAGGACAAGGAGCCCGCCTTCGACGCGGTCGACACCCTGGAGCTGCTGCTGCCCGCCCTGGCCGGGATGATCTCCACGATGACCGTCCGGGTGGACCGGCTGGCCGCCGCGGCGCCGGTCGGCTTCTCCCTGGCCACCGAGGTGGCCGACTGGCTGGTCCGCCGGGGCGTGCCGTTCCGCGACGCGCACGAGATCACCGGGAAGCTGGTGGCGCTGTGCTCGGCCCGGGAGTGCGAGCTCGAGGACCTGTCCGACGAGGACCTGAAGACGGTCAGCGACCATCTGGACCCGTCGGTGCGTGAGGTGCTGTCGGTGTCGTCGGCGCTGGCCGCGCGGAAGACGAAGGGCTCGACCGGGCCTGGGCCGGTGCGCGAGCAGCTGGCCACGGTCGAGCACAAGCTGGACACCTGGCGGCAGTGGGCCGTGGAGACGGTCGTCCCGCGCCGCTGACGCCGTCGCCGGCCAGCCGCCCCATGTGACGGGAGTCACATTCGGGCGGCTGGCTTGTGCTGCAAGAGATCTGCATGTGCTTGCGGGAGCTGCCGGATGACGTCGCCGTCGCAGGTCGCCAGCGCGGCGATCTGCGCGTCACCAGCGCCGGCGCCTGCCGCTCAAAGGAGTCGGAGAACACGCTCTCTTGAGCGGCGGCGCGGATTTCTCTGGCAGATCGTGCAAGAAGTTGCAGCAAGTTTCTTTCAGCGGCCGGCTCAGGGGCCGACTCAGGGTGCGGATCGGGCCCGGCTCGGGCCGGATCAGGCGGCCGGGGTGTTCGCCGTCAACGCGCGGTGCGCGGGCGCCATCGCGGTCGAGTTCCGGACCACCAGCTCGGGGCGGAAAAGGTACTCCGACCTGTCCGAACCGTGCCCGTTGATCTCGTCCACCAGGGAGCGGACCGCGGCCACCGCCATCGAGGAGACCGGCTGGCGCAGCGTGGTCAGCGGCGGGTCGGTGAACGCCATCAGCGGCGAGTCGTCGAACCCGATGATCGACACCTCGGTCGGCACCGTCATCCCGCGGCGTCGCGCGGCCCGGATCGCGCCCAGCGCCATCAGGTCGGAACCGCAGATGATGCCGGTGACGCCCTTGTTCAGCAGGCGTTCCGCGGCCACCTCGCCGCCCTCGACGCCGAACAGGGTCAGCTCCACCAGGTCGTCCACCTCGGCGGCCGGCACACCCAGCTCGCGCTGGATCGCCACCCGGTAGCCGGCCAGCTTGCGCTGCACCGGGCTGAACCGGTGCGGGCCGGAGATCATCCCGATCCGGCGGTGGCCGAGCGAGGCCAGGTGCCCCACCGCCAGGTCGCCGGCGAGCTGCTCGTCGCACGAGACGAACGGCGCGTTGATGCCGTTGGTGTGCCCGTTGACCAGCACGATCGGCAGCGGCCGGGCCAGCAGCCGGCGGTACCGCTCGACGTCGGCGGTGGTGTCCGCGTGCAGGCCGGAGACGAAGACGATGCCGGAGACCTGCCGGTCGAGCAGCATCTCCACGTACTCGTCCTCGGTGACGCCGCCCGGTGACTGGGTGCAGAGCACCGGGGTGTACCCGGACTGGGCCAGGGTCGACTCGATGACCTGGGCGAACGCCGGGAAGATCGGGTTGTCCAGCTCGGGCACGACCAGGCCGACCAGGCCGGCGCTGCGTTTGCGGAGTCGCTCGGGGCGCTCGTAGCCGAGCACGTCGAGGGCGGTGAGGACCGCCTGCCGGGTTTCCGGGGAGACGCCCGGGCGGTCGTTGATGACGCGAGAGACCGTCGCCTCGCTGACCTGGGCTTGACGGGCGATGTCCGCCATCCGTGCACGCATGTTGCCACTGTAGTGCCGAGCTGTTACCGGCCATCGTCTTGCAAGCCCTTCCATTGACTGCAAGAGCTTGCTAACGTCCCGGCAACAAGGACGACACCTTACCGATCTTGTGAGCGCCGTGTCATGCCTGCGCTCAGGACACCCCTTTTCTCGTGCTAAATCCGTTTAAGAACGGGAGTATTTCCATGCGCATTCGCACCGCAGGAGTGTTTGCGGCGAGCATGCTCTGCCTGGTCGGCGCCGCGGCTTGTGGCGACGGCAAGGACGACAAGGCCGCCGGGCCGAAGGCGTCCGCCGCCACCGGCGAGCTGGTGATCTGGGCCGACGACAAGCGCTCCGCCGCGCTCAAGCCGTTCGCCGACAAGTTCGGCCAGGAGAACGGCGTCACCGTCAAGATCCAGGCGATCTCCAAGGACCAGCAGACCACCTTCCTGACCGCCTCCCAGCAGGGCAGCGGCCCGGACGTGATGGTCGGCGCGCACGACTGGATCGGCAACCTCGTGCAGAACGGGGCGGTCGACCCGGTCCAGCTCTCCGACGAGCAGAAGAGCGGCATCCAGCCCGGCGCGCTGAAGGCGGTCACCTTCAACAGCCAGACGTACGGCGTCCCGTACGCCACCGAGAACCTCGGCCTGATCCGCAACACCGAGCTGGCCCCGGCCGCACCGGCCACCATCGAGGACCTGGTCGCCACGGGCAAGAAGCTGAAGGCCGACAAGAAGGTCTCCGAGATCCTCTGCCTGCAGTCCGGCCAGAACGGCGACGCCTACCACGCCTACCCGCTGTACGCCTCGGCCGGCGGTTACCTGTTCGGCACGGCCGCGGACGGTGGCTACGACGCCAAGGACCTCGGTGTCGGCAAGGAGGGTTCGATCGCGGCGTTCGAGAAGCTGCGCGCCCTCGGCGAGAAGGGTGACGGCGCCCTGAAGCGGTCGATCAGCCCGGACAACGCGATCGCGACGTTCACCGGCAAGAAGTGCGCGTTCCTGGTCTCCGGCCCGTGGGCGACCGCGGACGTGAAGAAGGCCGGCCTCAAGTACGACATCTCCGCCGTCCCCGGGTTCAAGGGCGGCAAGGAGGCCACCCCGTTCCTCGGTGTGCAGACCTTCTACGTCGCGTCGAAGGGCAAGAACAAGGCCCTCGCCCAGGAGTTCGTCACCAACTACGTGACCACCCCGGAGCTGGCCGTCGCGCTCTACGACGCCGAGCCCCGCCCGCCGGCGCTGACCGCGGCCCTGGAGCAGGTCAAGGCGCAGGACCCGGACCTGGCCAAGTGGGCCGAGGCCGGCAAGAACGCCATCCCGCTGCCGGCGATCCCGGAGATGGCCGCGATCTGGGAGCCGTTCGGCAAGGCCGAGGCGGCCGTGATCGGCGGCGCCGACGCCAAGACCACCGTCGCCGCGGCAGCCAAGACGATCTCGGCTCAGATCAAGTAATGACGACGCAGCTCGGAGGGCCCGCCACCCAGCGGGTCCTCCCCGTCACGGAGCCCCCGGCGGAGCGGTCCGTCACCGCGGCCGGGCTGATCACCAAGGTGCTGCTGCTCGGGCTGCTCGTCGCGGTCGCCGTCTGGGCGGCGTTCCCGCTGATCGCCGGCGACCACTGGGTCGGCCTGGGCGTCCTGGTCACGACGACCGCCGGACTGCTCTACCTGTACCTCACGCCGCGGCACGTCCCGGCGAAGTACCTGGTCCCGGGCACCATCTTCCTGATCATCTTCCAGATCTTCCCGGTGCTCTACACGGCGAGCACGGCGTTCACCAACTTCGGCGACGGTCACCGGGGGAGCAAGGCGGACGCGGTCACCGCGATTCAGACCGGCTCGGTCACCCGGGTGCCGGGCTCCACCGAGTACCGGCTGCGGATCGCCACCCAGGGCGACCCGGCCACCGGCGCGCTGGTCTTCCTGATCACCGATCCGGCCACCGGGCAGGTGCAGATCGGTGACGCCGGCGGGCTGCGGCCGGCCGACGGGAACCCGCCGGCCGGGTACACCGTGCTCACCGCGGGGCAGGCCAGCACGCGGAGCGCGGAGATCACCGACTTCGCGGTGCCGACCGCGGCGGGCGCGATCCGCTCGGCCGGACTGTCCCGGGCGTACGAGGGCAAGGCGGTCCGGGCGTACGACGCCGTGGCCGACGCCATCAAGGACACCGTCACCGGCAAGGTGTGGCCGGCGGACGAGTCGGCCGGCGCGTTCGTGGCGGCCGACGGCGAGCGCCTGGCCCAGGGCTGGAAGGTCAACGTCGGGTTCGCCAACTTCACCCGGGCGTTCACCGACGACGACGTCGCGAGCGCCTTCCTCGGCACGCTGATCTGGGACTTCGTCTTCGCGATCGGCTCCACCGGCGGCACGTTCGTGTTCGGCATGTTCTGCGCGATCGCGCTCCAGTCGACCCGGATGCGGTTCCGCGGGCTCTACCGGATCCTGATGGTCCTGCCGTACGCCATGCCGTCGTTCGCGATGCTGCTGGTCTGGCGGGACATGTTCAACACCGACTTCGGCCTGATCAACAACGTGCTCGGCATCCACGTGGACTGGCTCGGCACTCCGATCACCGCACAGTTCGCGGTGCTGCTGGTCCAGCTGTGGCTCGGGTATCCGTACATGTTCCTGGTGACCACCGGTGCGCTGCAGGCGATACCGGGGGAGCTGACCGACGCGACCAAGGTGGACGGTGCTGGGCCGTTCCAGTCGTTCCGCCGGGTCAAGCTGCCGCTGCTGCTCATCGCGCTGACCCCGCTGCTGATCTCGTCGTTCGCGTTCAACTTCAACAACTTCAACGCGATCTTCCTGACCACCGAGGGCGGCCCGTTCCCGGCCGACAATCCGAACAGCGGGGCGACCGACCTGCTGATCACGTACACGTATCGCCTGGCCTTCGGCGGATCCGGCGCCCAGTACGGCTTCGCCGCGGCCGTCTCGATCTTCATCTTCATGATCGTGGCCGTGGTCTCCGCGGTGAGCTTCCGGCGCACCCGCGCACAGGAAGAGGTCTACTCATGACGGCGACAGCAAAGTGGATCAAGCAGGTCGGGTGGCGTCACCTGGTCGCGATCCTGGCCGTGCTCTTCTCGCTCGGGCCGATCGCCTTCGTGCTCTCCGCGGCGGTCAACCCGCTGGGAACACTCTCGTCGAGTTCCTTGGTGCCGAGCGGAGTGTCACCGGACAACTTCTCGCGGCTGTGGAGCGACACCGACTTCGGGCACTGGTTCGTCAACTCGGTCGTGATCGCCGCCCTGGCCAGTTTCCTGTCGGTGTTCCTCTCCGCGCTGGCGGCGTTCGCGTTCAGCCGGCGGCGGTTCCGGGGCCGGCGCACCGGTCTGCTGGCGCTGCTGCTGATCCAGATGTTCCCGCAGTTCCTGGCGATCGTCGCGCTGTTCCTGATCTTCTCGACGGTCACCGACCTGTGGCCACCGATCGGCTTCAACACCTGGTGGGGCATGGTCCTGATCTACCTGGGCGGCGCGCTGGGCGTGAACACCTGGCTGATGAAGGGCTTCTTCGACACGGTCCCGAAGGAGCTGGACGAGTCGGCGCACGTGGACGGCGCCTCCCACGTACAGATCTTCTTCAAGATCCTGCTGCCGCTGGTGTCGCCGATCCTCGCGGTCAGCGGACTGCTCGCGTTCATCGGCACCATCAACGAGTTCCTGATCGCCAACGTGTTCCTGCGCGACGGCGCCGCCAAGACGCTCTCGGTCGGCCTGTACGGCCTGGTGCAGGGCTCGGAGCGGAACACCAACTTCGGGATGTTCTGCGCCGGCACGCTGCTCACCGCGATCCCGACCGTGGGTGTGTTCATGTACCTGCAGCGCTACATCGTGGAGGGTCTCAGCGCGGGTGCGGTGAAGGGATGACCGGGCTGCTCCGGCCGCACCACGACGGCTCCGAGGGGTACGTCTCGAACCCCGCGCCGGCCCTGGGCGAGACGGTCAACGTCTTCGTCCGGGCGCCGGCCGGGAGCCGGGTGTCGCGGGTGCACATGCGCTGGGTCCGCGACGGCGAGCCGGTCTTCACCTCGGCGGTGCTGGACCGGCGCGACGCCGGCGGACAGTGGTGGCGGGCCGAGCTGCAGGTGCGGAACCCGGTCACGCCGTACCGGTTCCTGCTCCGCACCGCGGGTGGTGCGGTGCGCTGGCTGACCGGCTGCGGCCTGACCTCGCACGACGTGCCGGACTCGACCGACTTCCGGCTGGTCTCCTACGCCCCGGCACCCGCCTGGGCCCGCGACGCGGTGGTCTATCAGATCTTCCCGGACCGCTTCGGGAAGTCCGCCGCGGCGGACTCCCGGCAGACCCCGGACTGGGCGGTCCGTTGCGGTTGGGACGAACCGGTTGCGGCCCAAGGTCCGCTCAAAGGCACCCAGTGGTACGGCGGTGACCTGGACGGCGTCACCGACCACCTGGACCACGTCGCCGCCCTCGGCGCGAACACGCTCTACCTCACCCCGTTCTTCCCGTCCCGCTCCAACCACCGCTACGACAGCAGCTCGTTCGACCAGGTGGACCCGCTGCTCGGTGGCGACACCGCGCTGGTCCGGCTGGCCGAGGCGACCCACGCGCGGGGGATGCGCCTGATCGGTGACCTGACCACGAACCACACCGGCGCCGCCCATCCGTGGTTCCCGGCCGAGCGGGACCTCTACTACTTCACCCCGGACGGCGGCTACGAGTCCTGGCTCGGCGCGCCGAGTCTGCCCAAGCTCAACTGGGGCAGTCCCGAGCTGCGCCGCCGGTTCGCGCGGATCGCCCAGCACTGGCTGACCTACCCGTACGCCCTGGACGGCTGGCGGATCGACGTGGCGAACATGACCGGTCGCCGCGGCGCCGAGGACTGGTCGCGGGAGGCGGCGGTGTTGTTGCGCCGCGCCGTCCAGCAGGTCCGCCCGGACGCGCTGCTGATCGGCGAGCACGCGCACGACGCCACCGCCGACCTGGACCGCAACGGCTGGCAGGGCACGATGAACTACGCCGGCTTCACCCGTCCGGTGTGGAGCTGGCTGCGCGCCGCGGTGCTGCCGTTCGACGACTTCCTGGGTGTGCCCGGCGAGATCCCGGACCGGGACGCCGGCGCGCTGGTGGCGACGATGAGCGCGTTCGCGGCGCAGATGTCCTGGCGTTCGTGGGCCAGTTCGTGGCAGATCCTCAGCTCGCACGACACCCCGCGGATCCGCTCGGTGGTCGGCGACGCGGCTCGCCACGAGGTGGCCGTGGGTCTGCTCTGCACGCTGCCCGGCACCCCGATGATCTTCGCGGGGGACGAGCTGGGGCTGACCGGGATCAACGGCGAGCACTCCCGTACGCCGATGCCCTGGCACCGCCCGGAGACCTGGGACCGCGGCACCCTCGCCGCCTACCGTGCGCTCCTCGCGGTGCGCCGGGCGCAGCCCGCGCTGCGTGCCGGCGGCCTGCGCTGGGCGCACGCGTCCGGCGACACCCTGGCCTTCCTGCGCGAGACGCGCGACGACGCGGTGCTGGTGGTGGCCCGGCGGGCGGCGGGCGAACCGCTGCGCCTGGCCGGGCTGCCGACCGGCGTCAGCGGCGAGAACCTCTACGGCGGCGCCGGCGAACTGAAGGTCGCCGCCGATGGATGTATTGAAATATCTGGTGATGGGCCTACCTTCCAGGTGTGGTCCGTGCGCCACATCTGATATCCACCGAATCGGAAGGTGCACCCGTGGCATCGAGTAAAACGCGGCTGGGGGCCGCGCTGCTCAGCCTTCTCCTCCCGCTGATCGCGGTCCCGGCCGCCGAGGCGTCCGCCGCCCCGGCCGAGCCGAGCGCGTCCGTCGTCGCGAACTGGGGCTCCGACCGGCCCGCGACCAACGAGCAGTACTACTTCGTCCTGCCGGACCGGTTCGCCAACGGTGACGTGTCCAACGACAAGGGCGGTCTCACCGGTGACCGGTTGTCCACCGGATACGACCCGGCCGACAAGGGCTTCTACCACGGCGGCGACCTCAAGGGCGTGATCGAGAAACTGGACTACATCCAGGGGCTCGGCACCACCTCGATCTGGCTCGCCCCGGTCTTCAAGAACCGTCCGGTCCAGGGCAGCGGCACCGACGTCTCGGCCGGCTACCACGGGTACTGGATCACCGACTTCACTCAGGTCGACCCGCATTTCGGTACGAACGCGGACCTGAAGAAGCTGGTCACGCTCGCACACCGGCGGGGCATGAAGATCTACCTGGACATCATCGTCAACCACACCGCTGACGTGATCAAGTACGCCGAGAACACCTATACGTACGTCGACAAGACGGCGTCGCCGTACACCGACACCGAGGGCCAGCCGTTCGAGGACCGCAACTACGCGACCGGCAAGAACGGGTTCCCGCCGGTCGACGCGACGTCCTACCCCTACACGCCGGTCGTCGACGCCAAGGACAAGAGGGCCAAGACCCCGGCCTGGCTCAACGACGTGAACATCTACCACAACCGCGGTGACTCGACGTTCTCCGGCGAGAACAGCGAATACGGCGACTTCTTCGGCCTCGACGACCTGTGGACCGAGCGTCCCGAGGTGGTCAAGGGCATGACGAAGATCTACGCCGACTGGATCACCAGCACCGGCATCGACGGCTACCGCCTGGACACCGTCAAGCACACCGACATGGACTTCTGGCCGCAGTTCGCCGCCGGGATCACCAAGGCCGCCGACAGGGCGGGCAAGAAGGACTTCTTCATGTTCGGCGAGGTCTACAGCGCCGATCAAGAAATCGAATCCTCTTATGTACGCCAGGGTGAGCTCCCGGCCACGCTGGACTTCTCGTTCCAGGCCGCCGCGCAGGCGTTCGTCACCGGAGCCGGCGCCGCGACCGGGCTCGCCGACGTCTACGCCAAGGACGACCTCTACACCACGCAGAGCACCAGCGCCGAACGGCTGCCGACGTTCCTGGGCAACCACGACATGGGCCGGATCGGCTCGTTCATCGCGGCCGCCTCGACCGCCGACACCCAGCTCAAGCGGGATCAGCTCGCCCACGAGCTGATGTTCCTGACCCGTGGCCAGCCGGTCGTCTACTCCGGCGACGAGCAGGGCTTCACCGGCCCGGGTGGTGACAAGGACGCCCGCCAGGACATGTTCGCCAGCAAGAGCGCGGACTACCTGGACGACGACCTGATCGGCACCGACAGCACCCACGCGGTCGACAACTACACCACCACGCACCCGCTCTACCAGGCCATCGCCGCGCTCGCGAAGCTCCGCAGGGCACACCCGGCGCTGGTGAACGGCGTGCAGCTGACCCGGTACGCGGCCGAGGGCCAGGGCGTCTTCGCGGTGTCCCGGCTGGACCGCGCCAAGCGGTCCGAGTACGTGGTCGCCGCGAACAGCGCCACCACCACCCAGACGGTCAGCTTCGCCACCTCGTCACCCGGCGCCACCTTCACCGGCCTGTACGGCGGGGCGGCCCCGGTCACCGCGGACGGTACCGGCAAGATCACGGTGACCGTGCCGGCGCTGTCCACCGTCGTACTCAAATCGGGTGTGACAGTGCCCGTGCCGACTGCCGCGCCCACCGTCACGATCAGCACGCCGAAGGCGGGCGACCGGGTGGCGACCCGGACCGAGTTGGTGGCCGCGACCACCGGCGACCCGCTCGCCACGGTCACCTTCGCCGCGCAGGTCGGCACCGGCGCGTGGGAGCTGCTCGGCACCGCCGACAAGGCGCCGTACCGGATCTACCACGACCTGGACGGGCTGGCCGGCGGCACCACGGTGAAGTACAAAGCGGTGGTGCGGGACAGCTTGGGGCGGCTCGCGTCGTCCTCGACCAGCATCACCGTCGGCACCCCGGCCGCGGCGTCCACCGTGGACTACGCGATCGTGCACTACCAGCGCCCGGCCGGCGGCTACGACGACTACGGCCTCTACACCTGGGGCGACGTCGACCCGTCGATGTCCACCACGTGGCCCGCCGGGCAGCCGTTCGCCGGCGAGGACTCGTTCGGGCGGTTCGCCTACGTCAAGCTCGCGCCGAACGCCAAGAGCGTCGGGTTCATCGCGGTCAGCAAGGACGGGGTGAAGGACACCGACGCGGACCGGACGCTCGATCCGAGCACGACACCGGAAGTGTGGATCAAGCAGGGCGACACCGCGGTCTACCCGTCGAGGCAGGCCGCCACCGGTCAGCCCGACCCGGCGCAGGACACGTCGACGGCGGTCATCCACTGGCGCAAGGCGGACGGCGACTACGACGGCTGGGGCCTGCACGTCTGGGACGGCGCGGCGACCGGCACCGACTGGGGCAGCCCGCTGAAGCCGGCCCGGTTCGACGCGTTCGGCGCGGTCTTCCAGGTGCCGCTCGCCGACGGCGCGGCCGGGCTGAGCTACATCATCCACAACGGCGACGCCAAGGACCTGCCGACCGACCAGCGTCTGACCTTCGCGGAGGCGGGCCACGAGGTGTGGCTGCTCGGCGGTCAGGAGAAGCGGCTGCTGCCGCTGGTCAAGACCGCGGGCGGTGGCGGATCGACGGATCTGTCCAAGGAGTCGGCGGTCTGGATGGACCGCTCGACGATCGCCTGGCAGACGAGCACCGGCACCACGCTGCAGGAGGTCGGCGCGGGCACCGACGGCAAGGTCTACGACCTGGTCTGGTCGGCGACCGGCGGGATCGGGGTGGCCGACGGTGAACTGACCGGTTCCTATCAGAGCACGCGGCTCAACTCGCGGCGCAACGGGTTGACCGAGGCGCAGCGGGCGGCGTTCCCGCACCTGTGGCAGTACGGAGCGTTCGCGGTGAACGCGCGGCACATTGCCGACATTCTGCGCGGACAGGTCGTCGTCACGGAGCGGGATGCGGCCGGCAAGCTGCTTGCCGCGACGGGAGTGCAGACGGCGGGTGTCCTTGACGATGTCTACGCTTCCGCCGCGAGTGCGGATCTCGGTCCGGTGTTCGCCGCCGGCAAACCGTCGGTCTCGGTCTGGGCGCCGACCGCGAGCAAGGTCGAGCTGGAGCTCGGCGACGCGGTCAAGCCGATGACCCGCGACGACCGCACCGGCATCTGGTCGATCAAGGGCGAGAAGAGCTGGTACGGCAAGTACTACAAGTTCCGGGTCACCGCGTGGCAGCCGGCCGCGCAGAAGGTCGTCACCGCGTCGGTGACCGACCCGTACTCGGTGGCGCTCTCCACCGACTCCCAGCAGAGCCGGTTCCTGGATCTCGGTGATCCGGCCCTCGCGCCGGCCGGTTGGAAGTCGCTGAAGAAGCCGGCCGCTGTCACACCCGCGAAGATCCAGATCCAGGAGCTTTCGGTACGGGACTTCTCCATCTCGGACAGTTCCGTTCCGGCGAACGAGCGCGGCACCTATGCGGCGTTCACGCAGAAGACCGCGGCGACGAAACACCTCGCGGCACTCGCCACCGCGGGCGTCACCCACCTGCACCTGCTCCCGGTGTTCGACTTCGCCACCATTCCGGAGAACCGGGCCGACCAGGCGCAGCCCGCCTGTGACCTGGCCACCCTGCCGCCCGATTCTGATCAGCAGCAGGCCTGCCTCGCGGCAGTGGCCGGCACGGACGGCTACAACTGGGGCTACGACCCGCTGCACTACACGGTCCCGGAGGGCGGCTACGCCGTCGACCCCACCCAGCGCACCAAGGAGTTCCGCTCCATGGTCGCCGGGATCAACCACGCCGGCCTGCGCGTGGTGATGGACGTCGTCTACAACCACACCTCGGCGGCCGGTGTCGACGACAAGTCGGTGCTCGACCAGATCGTGCCGGGCTACTATCAGCGGCTGCTCGCCGACGGCTCGGTGGCCACCTCGACGTGCTGCGCCAACACCGCGCCGGAGAACGCGATGATGGGCAAGCTGGTCGTCGACTCGATCGTCACCTGGGCCAAGCAGTACAAGGTGGACGGTTTCCGGTTCGACCTGATGGGTCACCACCCGAAGGCGAACATCCTCGCGGTACGCAAGGCGCTGGACCGGCTCACCCTCGCGCGTGACGGCGTGGACGGGAAGAGCATCTACGTCTACGGCGAGGGCTGGAACTTCGGCGAGGTGGCCGACAACGCCCGCTTCGTGCAGGCGAGCCAGACCGAGATGGCCGGCACCGGGATCGGCACGTTCAACGACCGGCTCCGGGACGCGGTCCGTGGCGGTGGCCCGTTCGACGAGAACCCGCGAGTGCAGGGCTTCGCCTCGGGTCTCGCGGACCAGCCGAACGGCGACCCGGTGAACGGCACGGCAGCCTCGCAACGGGAGCGGCTGCTGCACTACCAGGACCTGATCAAAGTCGGTCTGACCGGCAATCTCGCTGGCTACTCGTTCACCGGTTCGTCGGGGTCGACGGTCACCGGGGCGCAGATCGACTACAACGGCGCACCCGCGGGATACACCGCCGCGCCGGACGAGGCGATCACCTACGTCGACGCGCACGACAACGAGATCCTCTACGACGCACTCGCCTACAAACTCCCGCAGGCCACCTCGGCGGCCGACCGGGCCCGGTCACAGTCGGTGGCGCTCGCCACCACCGTGCTCGGTCAGGGCGTCGGCTTCGTGGCGGCCGGCAGTGAACGGCTCCGCTCGAAGTCCCTCGACCGGAACTCGTTCAACTCGGGGGACTGGTTCAACGCCGTCGAGTGGGACTGCACGAAGGGCAACGGCTTCGGCAAGGGCCTGCCGCCGGCGGCCGACAACCAGTCGAAGTGGCCGTACGCCAAGCCGTTGCTCGCCGACCCGGCCCTGAAGGCGGACTGCGCGGCGATCGCCCTGGCCGACAACCGCTACCAGGAGCTGCTGAAGATCCGGAAGTCCTCGCCGGTGTTCGGCCTGGCCACCGCGAAGCAGGTGCAGGACCGGCTGGCGTTCCCGCTCTCCGGCGCCGGCGAGACGCCCGGCGTGATCACCATGACCCTGGACGCCCGGGGCCTCGGCGGTCAGTGGAAGTCGATCACGGTGGTCTTCAACTCCACCGCGGCGGCCGCCACCCAGACGGTCCCGGCTCTGGCCGGCAAGAGCGTCGCGCTGCACCCGGTGCAGCGGTCCTCCGCCGACCCGCTGGTCCGGACCGGATCGTTCGCCCCGGCGACCGGCACGTTCACAGCACCGGCGCGTACTGTCTCGGTGTTCGTCCAGAGCTGACGCACCCCGATACACCGGCCCCGCTCACCCGATCAGCCCGGGAGGGCGGGGCCGGCTCGCTCACCGTTCCTGGCTGGTTCTCAGGGGTGCCTCCGGCCCCCGGAGGCACCCCTGAGAACCAGCCGGCACTCCTGGCGCCCGGCTTTCTCGAGGCCCGCACTGCTTGCGGCCGCTTTCCTCATGGCCGCTTTTCTCAAGGCGGCCGCTTTTCTCACGCTCGGCGGCGCCGGCGTTTGGCCGCGACAGCGGCCGGGTCGACCTCCGGGTGTGCCCACCGCTCGGCCAGGCGCAGGCTGGTCTCCCGCCCACTGGCCACGTGCTCGTGCGCCAGCGCGGCCGCCTTCTCCGCCGCGCCCGCCTCGATCGCCTCGTAGAGCTCCTCATGCTCCGCGCACTGCCGCGCCGGGTCGCGCTGCGCGGTCAGCCGGAACAGCCAGTGGGTCCGCGCCTCGAGCGGCCGCATCAGGCCGGTGAGCAGCGGGTTCGCCGCCATCTCGACGATGTCCGCGTGGAAGCCGGCGTTCGCTGCCGCTATCCCGGCCTCGTCGCCGGCCGCGGTGGCGGTGCGGGCCGCACTCAGCCGCTCGCGGAGCCGGGCCAGCCCGGCGTCGTCCCGGCGCTCCGCGGTCAGCCGGGCGGCGAGCGCCTCCAGGGACTCCCGGACGTCGAACAGGTCGCGGACGTCGGCCGGGGTGAACGGCGCGACGAGTGCGCCCCGGTGCGGCACCTGCAGCACGAGGCCGTCCGCTTCCAGCAGGCGCAACGCCTCCCGCAGCGGGATCCGCGACACGTCCAGGTCCGCCGCCAGGTCACGCTCCACCAGCCGTTCGCCCGGCGCCAGCTCGGTGGTCAGGATCCGCCGACGCAGTTCCTGGTACGCCCGATCGCGCAGCGATGCCAAGTGGGGCCCCTTCCGTCGGCGCGGCGCTACCACCCTAGACCGGTGCCGGATTGCTAACCCCGAGGTGGCAAGCGCGAAACGGTGGGCACCCACCTGGGCCTGTCCCGGTGAGGGGTCTCAGGCGTGCACGGCGGGCGCTGCCCGGAGCACTCGGAGCTCGTCGGCCGGCACCGGCCGGCCCAGGTGGTAGCCCTGGACGAACTTGCAGCCCATCACGCTGAGCAGGGCCAGCTGGTCGGCCTCCTCGATGCCCTCGACCACCACCCGCAGGCCGAGCATGTGACCGAGTTGGATCACCGCGTTCACCAGTTCCTGCTGGCGCCCGTTGCCGGTCATCCCGGTGATGAACGAGCGGTCGATCTTGAGGACGTCCACCGGGATGTCGCGCAGGTAACCCAGCGACGAGTACCCGGTGCCGAAGTCGTCGATGGCGATCTTCACGCCCAGCTCGCGCAGTTCCTCGAGCCGGGCCGCGGTCACCGCGATGTCGCGCATCAGAATCGTCTCGGTCAGCTCCAGCACCAGGCAGCGGGCCGGCAGCCCGCTGGTGGACAGGGCGTACGCGATCCGGTCGGTCAGGTCCGGCACCTCCAGGTGCGCGGCCGAGAGGTTGACGCTGACCCAGGCCGGCGCGGTGGCCGGGTCGTCGTCCTGCCACTGCTTGATCGTCCGGCAGGCCTCCATCAGCACCCACCGGTCGATCTCCACGATCATGCCGGTCTCCTCGGCGAGCGGGATGAACGATCCCGGCTGCCGCAGCCCGTGCTGGGGGTCCTGCCAGCGCACCAGTGCCTCGGCGCCGACCATCTGCCCGTCCGGCACCGAGACCACCGGCTGCAGGTGCATCCGCAGCTCGCCCCGGTGCACCGCGTCGCGCAGCCGGGACTCCTGGTCCAGCCTGCTCAGCAGCTGCTCGTGCATCCGGTTCTCGAACGTCAGGAAGCGGTTCTTGCCCTGGTCCTTGGCCGCGTACATGGCCACGTCGGCGTTGCGCAGCACCTCGTCGGCGCTGGTGTAGCGGGCCGCGTCCGGCACCACGCCGACGCTGACCGTGACCAGCACCTCGCGGTTGTGGATCAGGAACGGCCGGGCCAGCGCGTCCAGGCACTCCTGCGCGAGGAGTTCGACGGCTTCCGGCGCGGCGTTCTCCAGCAGCACCGCGAACTCGTCGCCACCCAGCCGGGCCACCGTGTCCTGGGCCCGCAGCACACCGGTGAGCCGCTCCGCCGCGGTACGCAACAGCAGGTCACCGGCGTTGTGCCCGAGGCTGTCGTTGACCCGCTTGAACCCGTCCAGGTCCAGGTAGAGCACGGCGAGCGGCTCCGACGCGGCCCGGGAGCGGGTGAGCGCGTGCTCCAGGCGGTCCAGCAGCAGCTTGCGGTTGGGCAGGCCGGTCAGCCCGTCGTGCAGGGCCTGGTGGCGCAGGTCGTACTCGAGGGCGTGCTGCCGGGTGACGTCGCGCAGCAGGATGACCGCGCCGATCGCCCGGCCGTCCTTCTCGATCGCGTTGACCGTGTACTCCACGGTCACGCTCGTGCCGTCGGCGCGCTGCAGCCGGCCCTCCCGGGTGGCGGCGGTCAGCCCGGCCGTCTCCGGCAGCACCTCCGCGGCGTCGCGCTCGAGCAGGCCGGCCACGCCGAGCCCGGTGATCCGGCCGGCCGCGGCGTTGGCGAACGCGATCCGGCCGGTGGTGTCCAGGCCGCAGATGCCCTCGCCGGCGTTGGCCAGGATGCTGTCGGTGTACTCCTTGGCCAGGATCTCCCGGGCCGAGCGTTCCAGCTCGCCGGCCATCGCGTTGAACGCGCCGGCCAGCCGCCCGATCTCGTCGCGGCCGCCGGTCACCGGCACCCGGTGCGAGTAGTCCCCGGTGCGGATCACGCGGACCGCGGTGGTCAGCGCGGTGATCCGCCGGGTCAGCGAGGTCGCCAGCAGAAAACCGATCACGAGTACGGACAGGAAGGCGACCGACCCGGTGCACAGGATGACGATCTGCGCCTGCCGGGTGCCGGCCAGCATCTGCTCGTAGAGCGGGGTGTACTCCAGGATGACCGCGCCGACCACCACGCCGCTGGCCCGGGTCATCTGCACCACGACCTGCTTGATGCCCTGCGGATAGTCGACGCTCTGCTCGACGAAGACCCGGGACCGGCCGTCGGCGATGGTCCTGCCGACCTCGTTGCCGGTGTCGTGGTCGAAGACCGAGCCGATGTTCTCGATCACCGCGTCGCCCAGGATGTACTTCGTGGTGTCCACCACGACGACGTCCCGGCGCTGGTTGTCGTGCAGCCGGTTGATGTAGTTGGTGAGCGCCGCCCGGTGGTTGTACAGCGGGGTGATCACCTCGCCGGGGGTGTCGACCGGCAGCCCGAGCGCGATGTCCTTGCCGATGCCACGGGCCACCTGGGCCGCCTCGAGCGCGGCCGCCCGGCGTGCCGACGCCGTGTCGGTGAGCCATGCGGTCAGCGCGGTGGCCACCACCAGGAGCGCCACCACCAGGTAACCGGCGAGCAGCTTCTGCCGTACGTTCATCGGACCCTTTCCCCCGTCAACCTGTCACAGATCGGCACGGGCGGCCGGGAGATGAGGGATAAGCCGTCAGGCGGAGATCGTCTCGCGGTCCGGTGCGAGTGCCGGGGCGGGCTTGCGGTACCGCCGGCTCAGGCCGAGCCCGATCGCGATCAGCGCCGCGCCGCCGGCCACCGCGCCGACCACCAGGGTGGACAGGTCGAACAGCTTGAGCGAGCTGGCCAGCAGCACGATGATCAGGGCGGATCGGACCAGTCCGCCCGGGGCGCGCGAGGAGATCCGGGACCCGATCAGCACGCCCGGGATGGAGCCGAGCACCACCGCGCCGGCGATGTCCAGGTGCAGGTCGCCGAAGAACGCGTGTCCCAGGGCGGCCGCGGTGACCAGCGGGACGGCCTGCACCAGATCCGTGCCGACCAGATCGTTGGCCCGGAGCCGGGGGTAGAGCGCGAGCAGCGCCACGATGATCAGCGAGCCGGAGCCGACCGAGGTCAGGCCGACCACCAGGCCACCCGCGATGCCGATCAGCAGGGTCGGCACCGGCCTGACGACGATCTCGGCGGGCGGGCCGTCTCCGGTGCGCCGGGCGGTCCACGCCTTGAGGAGCATGCCGGCGGCGGCCAGCAGCAGCGCGGCGCCCAGGGCGATCTTGAGGGTGTGCTGCACGCTCTCGTCGTCGCCGAGCAGGCGCAGCAGCAGCACCCCGAGGAAGGCGCTGGGGACGCTGCCGGCGCAGAGCCAGCCGACCAGCCTCCAGTTCACCGTGCCGCGCCGGGCGTGCACCGCGCCGCCGAACGGCTTCATCACGGCGCTGGCCGCCAAGTCGCTGGAGATCGCGGCGACCGGGTTCACGTGGAAGAGCAGCACCAGAATCGGCGTCATCAAGGCGCCGCCACCCATGCCGGTCAGGCCGACGATGATGCCGACGCCGAGACCGGCGAGCGCCATGGTCCAATCCATGGCCGGGAGTTTTCCCGAGCATCCCCCACCTTGTCTACTAAATCAGTTGAATTTGTCGAGATTCTCGATGGCTGAGACGGTCCAGCAGCAGCGCCACGTCGCTGTCCGGCATCGGGCGGGCGAAGTGGAAGCCCTGTGCGAACCGGTAACCGGCCTGGTGCAGGCGGGCGGCCTGCTCGGCGGTCTCCACCCCCTCGGCGATCGCCTGGATGCGCAGCCCGCGGGTGATCCCGATCAGGCCGTCCACGATCACCGCCTCCGGGCTGTCGACGGTCACCCCGTCGACGAACGACTTGTCCACCTTCAGCCAGCTCACCGGGGTGTCGACGAGCAGGCTCAGCGACGACTGGCCGGTGCCGAAGTCGTCCAGCGCGATCTTGAGGCCCAGCGCGTCGAGGCGGCGGACCGACTCCAGGGCGGCGCCGGTGCCGAGCACCGCGGTCTCGGTCACCTCGATCACCAGCCGGTCCGGGTCCAGGCCGGTCGAGGCGAGCAGGGCGGCGACCTCGTCCGGGAAGCCCGGCTCGTTCAGCTGGCGGGCCGAGACGTTCACCGAGACCTTCTCCGGCGCGGCCGGGCCGTACTCGTGGTGCCAGGCGGCGATCTGGCGCATCGCCTGCGCCAGGATCCACCGGCCGACCTCGATGATCTGCCCGTTGCGCTCGGCGAGTGGGATGAAGTCGGCCGGCGAGACCAGGCCGTGCTCCGGGTGCCGCCAGCGGACCAGCGCCTCCAGCCCGGCCAGGCGGCCGGTCGGCAGCTCGACGATCGGCTGGTAGAGCAGGAACAGCTCGTCCCGGGCGATCGCCTGACGCAGGTCGGCGCCGAGCCGGGCGTCGGTGTCCGCGCGGGAGTCCATGATCGGGTCGAACCAGGTCCAGCGGCCGCCACCGGCGTTCTTGGCGGCGTACATCGCCACGTCCGCGCGGCGCAGCAGCTCCTCGGGCGAGTCGCCGGCCGCGCTGCGGGTCACCCCGGCGCTGATCCGCGGGGCCATCTCCCGGCCGCCCAGCACCATCGGCTCCTGCACGGCGTCCATCAGCCGGCGCAGCAGCAGCTCGGTGTCGTCGGTGTCGATACCGGGCAGCAGCAGGGTGAACTCGTCGCCGCCGAGCCGGGCCACGGTGTCCCGGGTGCGCAGGCTGTTACGCAGCCGGTGGCTCAGCGCCTGCAGCAGGGCGTCGCCGGTCTCGTGCCCGTGCCGGTCGTTGACCACCTTGAAGTCGTCCAGGTCGAGCAGCACCACGACGAACGGTTCACCGCCGGCGAGCTGGGCGGAGAGGCGTTCGGCGTACGCCGGGCGGTTGCTGATGCCGGTCAGCGGGTCGTGGGCGACCTGGTGGTCCAGCTCCTTCTGGTACGCGGTGAGCTGCCGCAGGCTGGTGTCGACGGTGTCCAGCAGCTGCGCGTTGTCCCGCAGCGTGCTGATCTGCCGCAGTACGACCAGCACGGTCAGCGCGGTCGCGGCCATCGCGATCACCGCCTCGTGCCCGCCCTGCGGCAGTTCCATGGCGAGCACGGTCAGGTACAGCGCGGCCACCGCGATGTACGGCAGCACGCTGAACCGCCGTGACCGGGGCCGGGGCGCGGCCGGCGCGTCGCGCATGCGCCACTGCCGGCGCGCGGCCAGCACGCCGACGAACTGCGACGCCGAGATGGCGAGCATGGCGGTGCTGAGGTAGGGCCGGCCGGCCAGCACCGGTGCGACGCCGGCGGTGCCCGCGGACAGGGCCACCGCGAGTGAGAGCAGGTGCAGCGACCGGCGGTCCAGCTGCCCGGCCCCGGCGAAGGCCACCTTGATGAACGTGACCAGCGAGACGATGGCCACCACCACGATCAGCAGGATCGAGGCCGGCGCGGCCGTCGGCGAGTCGCCGAAGTCGACCCGGCTCAGCCAGAAGTGCCAGGTCAGCACGCTGCCGGTGAGCAGGACGACGGTGGTGTCCAGGCCGAACCGCAGCCAGTCGCTGCGCGAGCGCTGCCAGGCCGGCAGGCGCAGCAGCGACCACATGATGATCGCCAGGATCACCCCGAAGATCAGCTCGGTCCGGACGCTGAAGGCCTGCGACGGCGACGGTCCGCCGAGCGCGTCGGCCATGTTGCTGAGCACGCTGATCACCAGCACCACGCTGGACAGGCCCAGGTTGCCCCAGAACCGGCGGGTGTCCCGGTCCAGCTCCGGGGTCCGGGCGATCCGCCGGCACTCGTACGCGAACAGCAGGGGCAGCACCGGCAGCGGCACCCAGCCGACGATCGGATGCGACCAGACGTGCACCAGGCCGATCGCGAACCAGCCCAGGACGAAGGCGAGCAGGCCCAGCGCCACGGCGGTGGTGCCGTGTACCCGGCGCAGGACGCGGTTCGGAGCGGACATGGCCCATTCATCGGACGATTGAGCCGGGGGCTGAAGCGAAAGTGAGGTGCTCTACTCGGGCTCGGCGGAGTCGGTGAACGACTCCCAGTCCAGGCCGAGCTTGCGCAGCCGGCGCAGCAGGCCGGGGCGGCGGACCCCGACGTACATCTCGAACCAGTCCGCGTCGTCCTCGCCGATCAGCACGACAGTGCCCGGCCCGGCGTAACACCGGGAGAACAGCGACGGCCAGCGCATCGGTTGCAGCGGCACCCGGCGCAGCGGGGCGATCACCCGCCGGGCCTGCGGCCGGTCGACGAACGCCATCCCGCCGAGCGGGGAGTCCATCGCGGCCCGGGCCAGGGTGGCGTGCAGCAGGTAGCGGCTCAGCCGTTCGCGTTCCGGGAGCAGCCGGTCGCTGAGCCCGTCGTAGTAGACCCGCGGGTCGTCACCGTCCGGCTCCATCAGCACGGTGACCACCCCGTCGCCGTCCTGACCGAAGGTGATCAGCTCCTCCGGGTGGCCGGCGAACGGCTCCGGGTAGATCCGGGAGGTCATTCCGTACACCTCGGGCCGGCCGGCGGCGGCCCGGTGGAAGGCCCGGAGCGCGGTGGGCAGCCCGGCCGCGGCGGGTGTCTCCCGCCGCTCCGGGATCTCGGCGTACCAGGAGGCGATGAACCGTTCCATCGCGCCGACCGGGTCGTCGACCGCGAGGTCCAGCCAGTCCATCCCGGGCGGAACCCGGCCGAGCAGGTCGGACGGGACCGGCGCCTCGAACCGCAGCCGGATGTCGTGCAGCGCGCCGCGGCGGTAGCTCAGCTCGGTCGCCTGCGCCGCGCCGAGCGCCAGGCAGCCGTCCGGCATCCGGGCGAACGCGTGCACCACCGGCCGCAGCATCCCGGCCAGCCGTTCCTCGATCAGCTCCGGGAACGGCCCCGGCAGGATCATCTCCTCGGCGGCGGCGTGCGCCTCACCGGAGACCCCGCCGCCGATCACCACGAGGGTGTCCGAGCCGACCGCGTAGGCGGCGCCGGCCCCGGTCAGCAGCGTCGCTCCCGGCCCGGCCAGGGCGAGCGCCTCGGGCTCGCCGACCATCGCCCAGAGTTCGATCTCCACCGCCACACGGTAGACGGCCGGGTCCCGCCCGGTCCGTCCCGTGACGTAGCCCTCATTCCGGAGGATGTCCTCTTTTCGTGCTGTTCGGCCCCCGGACACCTGGCGCGAGTAGACCGGGGACATGGGCGATGTGCGCTGTGTGATCCACCGTGACCCGGGCAAGACCGGGTCGACCGTCGTGCTGCACCTGGACGGCGACTTCGACCGGGAATCCGGTGCCGAGCTGCGCCGTGAGCTGCGGCAGGCCTTCGACCGGGCCCGCAACTCCCGGGTCGTCGTCGACATGGCCGGCGTGGACCTGATCGGCAGCGAGTGCCTCGAGGTGCTGCTGGTCGGCTACACCCGCGCGATGCGCAGCGGCCACGGCTACGAAGTGGTAAACGCCACCGGCCACGTCCACCAGGCCTTGCAGGCCACCGGCCTCTGCCCGCGCACCGACGAGCACCTCTACACCCCGGCCGCCACCGACACGATCGAGCAACTCCTGGCCGACCTCAGTTAAACCCCCATTTGGTACGAAACGGGAGTCCCGCCCGTAGGCTACAAGCCACGTCCCGTGGCAGCCTCGCGCGACCCCCGCTCCGCCCCGGACCGC
>NZ_BOMS01000054.1 GCF_016862315.1 Actinoplanes palleronii
AGCGCGCCTCCGGGCTTTGGCTGGTCCTCAGGGGTGTCTCCGCGCCGCGGAGACACCCCTGAGGACCAGCCCGGGTCTTGCCCGCGCCGCGGTCCGGAGGGGTTGCGGTCTCGCGGGCGGTCCGGGTGGTCAGTCGGTGTCGAGACGGGTGGCGGCCAGGGCCAGCCACAGCTGGACCCGGTCGGCGGTGCCGGCCAGCGAGCGCCCGGTCAGTTTCTCGATCTGTTCCATCCGGTACCGGACCGTGTTGCGGTGCACGATCAGCCGTTCCGCGACCGCGGCCACCGACCCGTTCGTGTCCAGATAGGCCCGCAGCGTCTCGACCAGCGACCCGCCGTGCTCGGCGTCGAAGAGCCGCAGCGGCCGCAGCACGTCCCGGGCCAGGTCCCGCAGCGGCACGTCCTCACTGGCCAGCAGCAGCCCGGACAGGCTCATCTGCTCGCGTTCGTTGATCCCGGCCCCGCGGGTCATCGCCTCGTGCGCCTCGTAGTAGCTCCACCGCAGCCCGGTCATCCCGGTGTACCAGCCGCCGACGCCGACCCGGGCCGGGTCGCCGTGCCGGCTCAGGTGGGCGTGCAGCAGCATCGCCACGTCCCGGGCCGGCTGTCCCGGTTCGAGCACCGCGATCAGGCAGTCCTCGACGACAGCGGTGGTCGCGCCGGTCAGCGGGGGAGCGCCGAGCAGCCGCCGCCCGTCGGCCGCGGCCACGCTCGCCACCAGCAGCGCGTGCTCGTCGGTGGCGCGGATACCGAACGGCGCCAGCCGCCGTTCCGCTTCCGGCCCGCCGATCAGGCCACGGACCAGGTCTTCCAGGACCTGTCCGGCGAGGCGGCGTTTGCCGGCGAGTTCGGCCCGGCGGCGGGCCAGTTCCAGACCGACGAGCGAGACCGCGTACGGCAGGACGTCCGCCGATCGTCGCGGCCGCCGGCAGCAGAGGTACGCCTCCACGGTGTCCTCGACCGTGATCGGCAGGATCGACGTCTGATCCCGCCGGCCGGCGGCAGGGCTGCGCGCCGCGAAGAGGATCTGCTCCACCGGCCACGCCGCGCTCGACGGTGCGGTGGCGAGCATCCCGCCGTAGACGTCGAGGACCATCGCGGGCGCGCCGAGGATCTGGTGCAGCGACTCGATCAGCGCGCCCAGCCCGCGTCCGGACAGCAGCGACTTGGCCAGGGTGTCGTGCTCGTCGAGCAGGTCGGCAAACCGGCCGTACTGCGCTTCGAGGATCCGGTCGGCGACGAACCGGTCGACCGCGATGAACGGCGTCTCGTACGGGATCTCCAGCACCGGCAGCCCGTGCACCCGCGCCTCGGCGAGCGTCCCGCCCGGGATCCGGTCGTGGCTCAGCCCGATGCCGAAGCCCAGCCCGGCGGCCCGGCCCTCGGCGACCCGGGCGACGAACTCGCGCTGGGCCCGCACCGTCCGCTGGCTCAGCCCGGTGGTCAGCACCAGCTCACCGCCGGACAGGAACGGCCGGGGGTCGGCCAGCTCGGTCACCGCCACCCATCGGACCGGCCGGTTCAGCGCCGCGAGCGCGCCGTCGACCAGCCGCAAGCTCAGGTCGGGGTCGGCGAGCACATCGGCCAGACGCAGCGTCATCCCGGGACTGTACGGCTGCACAACGCCGTCGCGTAAGGACTGGACCGGCGTCCATTTACCACCGCCCATGTCTGCCCCTACGGTGACCGGAACGTAGCGGGAGGTTCACAGGTGTTACAGGTTCCGGCACGGATCGGCGGGCGCCCGGTGAGCGCCGCCGAGTGGATCGAGGTGCGCAGCCCGTACGACGGCGCCCCGGTCGGCCGGGTGCCCGCACTGACCGCCGCGCACGTCGACGAGGCCTGCGCGGCCGCCGCCGCGGTCCTGGCCCGCCGTGACTTCCCGCAGTACGCCCGGGCCGAGGTGCTCGAGCGCGCCGCCGAGATGCTCGCCGAGCGGGCCGAGGAGTTCGCGGTCACCGTCGCCCGGGAGGCGGGCACGCCGATCGTGGACGCCCGCGCCGAGGCGGCCCGGTGCGCGGACACCTTCCGGTTCGCCGCGGCCGAGGCGCGCACGCTGACCGGCGAGATGGTCCCGATGGACGCGTCGCGGAGCGGCCCGGGCCGGCTCGGCCTGACGGTCCGGCACCCGGCCGGTGTGGTCGCCGCGATCACCCCGGTCGCCTTCCCGCTGAACCTGGTCGCGCACCGGCTCGGCCCGGCGGTCGCGGCCGGCTGCCCGGTGGTGCTCAAGCCGGCCGAGCTCACCCCGATCTCGGCGATCCGGCTGGTCGATCTGCTGGTCGAGGCGGGCCTGCCGGGTGACTGGATCTCGGTGGTCACCGGCACCGGCCCGGCGACCGGGATGCCACTCGTCGAGCACCCGGTCCCGGCCGTGGTGTCGTTCACCGGCAGCGTGCCGGTGGGCCGCCGGATCCAGCGGGTCGCGGCCGGCAAGCGGGTGCTGCTGGAGCTCGGCTCGAACGCCCCGGTGCTGATCGAGCCGGGCGCCGACCTGGCGCGCGCGGTCGCCGCGATCCGGCGCGGCGGTTTCGCGTACGCCGGTCAGGTCTGCGTCTCCACCCAGCGGGTGCTGGCCCACCGCGCGGTCTACCCCGAGGTGCTCGCGCTGCTCCGGGACGCGGTGTCGACGCTGCGGCTCGGTGACCCGCTCGACGAGTGCACCGAGGTGGGCCCGTTGATCTCGGGGGCCGCCACCGGCCGGGTCGCCGACTGGCTGGCCGCGGCCCGCGAGGCCGGCGCGGACGTGCACGGCGGCGAACGGCGCGACGCGCTGCTCACCCCGGCGGTGGTCACCGACCCGCCCCGGGAACTGGACGTGTACCGCCGCGAGGTGTTCGGGCCGGTCGTGACGGTCACGCCGTACGCGAAAATCGACGACGGCATCGCGCTGGCCAACGACAGTGACCACCGCCTGCAGGCCGGGATCTTCACCCCGGACCTGGCCGCGGCCCTGCGCGCGGCGAACGACCTGCGCTTCGACGGCGTGCTGATCAACGACGTGCCGGCGTTCCGCGCCGACCGGCAGCCGGACGTCTCCGACCTGACCGCATCGAGATTCGTGAGTGTGAATGCGTGAACGCGATCAAGCTGACCGGGCTGCGCAAGTCGTTCGGCACCGTCGAGGCGGTGGCCGGCGTCGATCTGGAGATCGCCGACGGCGAGTTCTTCTCGATGCTGGGCCCGTCCGGTTCCGGCAAGACCACCGTGCTCCGGATGATCGCCGGCTTCGAGCTGCCCACCGCCGGCACGGTCGAGCTCGGCGGCCGCGACGTCACCCGGCTGGCGCCGTTCGAGCGGGACGTGAACACGGTCTTCCAGGACTACGCGCTGTTCCCGCACCTGAGCGTGCAGGAGAACGTCGAGTACGGCCTCAAGGTCCGCAAGGTGCCGCGCAAGGAACGCCGGGAGCGCGCCGAGCAGGCCCTCGCGTCGGTCCGGCTGACCGATTTCGGCAGGCGCCGCCCGGCAGCCATGTCCGGTGGCCAGCGGCAGCGGGTGGCGCTGGCCCGGGCGCTGGTCAACCGGCCCAAGGTGCTGCTGCTCGACGAGCCGCTCGGCGCGCTCGACCTCAAGCTGCGCGAGCAGATGCAGGTCGAGCTGAAGGCGATCCAGCGCGAGGTCGGCATCACGTTCGTGTTCGTGACGCACGACCAGGACGAGGCGCTGACCATGAGCGACCGGGTCGCGGTCTTCGACGGCGGGAAGATCGTGCAGGTCGGCAGCCCGGAGGAGGTCTACGAGCGACCGGCGAGCGCGTTCGTGGCCGGCTTCGTCGGCACCTCCAACGTCTTCACCGGCGAGGTGGCCAAGGCGCTCTTCGACCGCGCGGGCACTTTTTCGGTACGACCGGAGAAGATCGCGTTCGACGGTGACGCCGGCGCACCCGGTGTGGTCGCCGAGGTGATCTACGCGGGTGCGGTGACCCGCTACGTGGTGGACCTGGAAGCCGGTGCCCGGGTGGTCGTGGTCGAGCAGAACCGCCACGGTTCCCCGGGCACCGGGCTGCGGGGGCAGCGGGTCCGGCTCAGCTGGCACGACGAGCACGTGATCGAGATCCCGGAGCGAAAGGAACCCTCAGATGGGGCATAACGGCAGGTGGATGACGGCGGTACTGGCCGCGGGTGTGCTCACCCTGGCCGCGTGCGGCGGCGGTTCCGACCAGGGCAGCGGTTCCGGCCCGGGCGGGCTCGCCGTCCCGAAGATCGACAAGCTGGCCGCGCTCGGCGCCGGCGAGGGCTCGGTCAACATCGTCTCGTGGGCCGGGTACGTCGAGGACGGCACTACCGGCAAGACCGTCGACTGGGTGACGCCGTTCGAGAAGGACACCGGCTGCCAGGTCAACAACAAGGTCGCGGCCACCTCGGACGAGATGGTCACGCTGATGAAGACCGGCGACTACGACGTGGTCTCGGCCTCCGGCGACGCGTCGCTGCGGCTGATCTACGGCGGTGACGTGGCGCCGGTGAACACCGACCTGATCACCAACTACAAGGACATCTTCGACGGGCTGAAGAACAAGCAGTGGAACTCGGTCGACGGGGCCGCCTACGGCGTGCCGCACGGCCGGGGCGCGAACGTGCTGATGTACCGCACCGACACGGTCACCCCGGCGCCCACCTCGTGGGGTGCGGTGTTCGACGCGAACTCGCCGTACAAGGGCAAGATCACCGCGTACGACTCGCCGATCTACATCGCCGACGCCGCGCTCTACCTGATGAAGACCCAGCCCGACCTGGGGATCAAGAACCCGTACGCCCTGGACGACAAGCAGTTCGAGGCGTCCGTGGCGCTGCTCAAGGAGCAGAACAAGAACATCGGCGAGTACTGGTCGGACTACACCAAAGAGGTGCAGGCCTTCAAGTCCGGCAACTCGGTGATCGGTACGTCCTGGCAGGTCATCGCGAACCTGGCGAAGGCCGACAAGGCCCCGGTCGAGTCGGTGCTACCCAGCGAGGGCGCGACCGGCTGGTCGGACACCTGGATGATCTCGTCGAAGGCCAAGCACCCCAACTGCGGCTACCAGTGGATGGACTACATCGTCTCGCCGAAGGCGAACGCCCAGGTCGCCGAGTGGTTCGGTGAGGCGCCGTCGAACAAGCTCGCGTGTGAGCAGACCACCGACAAGCAGCACTGCACGACGTTCCACGCCGACGACGAGTCCTACTTCGACCAGGTCTGGTACTGGACCACCCCGCTCGCGCAGTGCGTCGACGGGCGGACCGACGTGACCTGCAAGGACTACTCGGCCTGGACCCAGGCCTGGACGACGATCAAGGGCTGAGATGAGTTTCCTGCACCGGCATCCCCGCCTGCGCCTTGCGGCCCTGCTCTCCGCACCCCTGCTGTGGCTGGTCGTCGCGTATCTCGGCGCGCTCGCGGTGCTGCTGGTGTCGGCCTTCTGGACGGTGAACGGCTTCACCGGCGAGATGGTCCGGACGTTCTCCCTGGCGAACTTCCGGACCATCCTCACCGAACAGGTGTACCGCAACGTCACCCTGCGCAGCCTGGGGGTGGCGGCCTCGGTCACGGTCATCTGCGTGCTGCTGGCGGTACCGATGGCGTTCTTCATGGCCAAGGTCGCCCGGCCACGGTCCCGGCACTGGCTGGTGATCGCGATCCTCACCCCGCTCTGGGCGTCCTACCTGGTCAAGGCGTACGCCTGGCGGGTGCTGCTGGCCAACGGGGGACCGATCGAGTCGGTGTTCGGCGCGACCCCGGGCTACGGGCTGTTCGCGACGATCCTGGTGCTGTCCTACCTGTGGCTGCCGTACATGATCCTGCCGATCTACGCCGGGCTGGAACGCCTCCCGGACTCGCTGCTGGAGGCGTCCGGTGACCTCGGCGCCCGCGCCGGTCGGACGTTCCGGTCGGTGGTGCTGCCGATGCTGATCCCGTCGGTGTTCGCCGGCTCGATCTTCACGTTCTCGTTGTCACTGGGTGACTACATCACCGTGCAGATCGTCGGCGGCAAGTCGCAGCTGATCGGCAACCTGGTCTACGCGAACATCGGCGCGGCCAACAACCTGCCGTTCGCCGCCGCGATCGCCACCGTCCCGGTGCTCATCATGGTGATCTATCTGGTCGCGGTCCGCCGCTCCGGCGCTCTGGAGGAGTTGTGACGCTGTCCGGATCGGCGCGCTGGGCGCTGCGCCTGTTCATGGCGGTCGGGCTGACCTTCATCTACGTGCCGCTGCTGCTGGTGCTGGTGAACTCGTTCAACGGCGACCGGACGTTCGCGTGGCCGCCGCGCGACCTGACCACCCGCTGGTGGTCGGCGGCGTGGGAGAACGAGGGTGCCCGTCAGGCCCTGCTCACCTCGGTGCAGGCCGGCCTCGCCGCGACCGCGATCGCGCTGGTGCTCGGCACCCTGGTGGCGTTCGCGGTGCAGCGGTTCGCGTTCTTCGGCCGGGACACGCTGTCGTTGCTGATCGTGCTGCCGATCGCGCTGCCCGGGATCGTCACCGGCATCGCGCTGGACAGCGCCTGGCGGTCGGTGATGGGTGACCTCGGGATCGGCAAGGGGCTGTTCTCGGTGGTGGTCGGGCACGCGACGTTCTGCGTGGTCACGGTGTACAACAACGTGCTGGCGCGGCTGCGCCGCACCGGAACCAACCTCGAGGACGCTTCGGCCGATCTCGGCGCGTCCGGGTTTCAGACATTCCGGTACGTCACTTTCCCGCTGATCCGGTCGGCGTTGCTGGCCGGCGGGCTGCTGGCGTTCGCCCTGAGTTTCGACGAGATCATCGTGACCACGTTCACCGCAGGCCCGGGCGTGACGACGCTACCCATCTGGATTTTCAACAACCTGTTCCGCCCGAACCAGGCGCCGGTGGTGAACGTGGTCGCCGCGGTGCTGATCGTGCTCTCGGTGGTCCCGGTCTGGCTGGCCCAGCGCCTCGCCGGCCCCGAAGCCGGCGCCAGCCGCACCTGACCGGTTCAGTCGTGGACCAGGTGCGGGTCGTCCTCGTGGTCGGTGGCGCGGGCGGCGCAGAGGAAGGCGCCGCCGACCGCGAACGCGCCCAGCACCGACAGCGAGATCTGCTGCTGGTGGTCGACCTGCCGCTGGTAGACCTCCGGCGTGACCAGGACGACCCGGTCATGGTCGTTGAGGGCGTACTGCCCGTCCGCGGTCATCTCCGGGTTGCCCTCGAGCGCGACGAACGCCAGCACGATCGACAGCCAGAACCCGAAGAAGACCAGCCCGGCCGCGATCGCCGCCCAGACCGGCACGTGCGGCGGCACCCAGGACGCCAGACTCCACAGCCGTCGCGGCTGCTGTGTCCGGTAGGCGCGCCGGTTCGCCAGGATCCCGGCGGCGAACCCGGGCACGGTCATCAGCGCCGCGATCCCCACCGCCACCACCGAGTGAACCGGCCGATGCCCCAGGGCGAGCGCCACCACCAGCCCACCCGACCACAACACCCCGGCCCCGCACAGCGCGCTGTACCAGAGCAGCCCCCGATTAGACCTCATCCCCGAAAACGCTAGTGCCCGCCCACCGCCCGCGGGCCACTTTCCCGCGCACCCACCCAGCTGTCCCGGTCCCGGCGCTCCGGCGGAGAAAGCGAAAAGCGCGCCGGCTGACCGGCGCGCTGAAAGGGCATGGCTCAACCACCCACGCGCTGATACGCTAGGCAATTGTCACTGCCTCAAGGGCAGTAAGGCCGAAAAACCCATAATCAGATTAAACCCTGGAGGCCCGGGTGTCAAGTCTGTCAAGTCTCGCCGAGGAACAATCCCAGCTCAGCGTGATCTACCGCCGCCTCGACGAACTCCGCGCCCAGCTCCGCGCCCGTCTCGCCGAGACGCAGCACCACGCCGGTGGCACCCCCGAGGCCCGCTCCCAGCGCGACGCCGCCTCCTACCGGTACGCCGAGCGTCTCGCCCAGTACGAGGCCGTCGAACAGGGCCTCTGCTTCGGCCGCCTCGACCTGCGCGACGGCGACCGCCTGCGGATCGGCCGGATCGGCATCCACGACAGCGACCACCCGCTGCTCGTCGACTGGCGGGCCCCGGCCGCCCGCCCGTTCTACGTGGCGACCGCGATCACCCCGCACGACGTCACGCGGCGCCGCCACATCCGCACCCGGGACCGCACCGTCGTGGAACTCGACGACGAGATCCTCGACCTGGCCGCCGCCACCGACCGTTCCCTGGTCGGCGAGGCGGCCCTGCTCGCCGCGCTGGCCGCGAACCGCACCGGCCGGATGCGCGACATCGTCGAGACCATCCAGGCCGAACAGGACGGGGTGATCCGTTCCGAGCCCGGTGGTGTGCTGGTCGTCCAGGGTGGCCCGGGCACCGGCAAGACCGCGGTCGCGCTGCACCGCGCCGCGTACCTGCTCTACACGTACCGGGAGCAGCTCGCCGCCCGTGGCGTCCTGATCGTCGGTCCGAACGCCACCTTCCTGCGCTACATCTCCCAGGTCCTCCCGTCGCTCGCCGAAACCGGCGTCCTGCTGGCCACCCCGGGCGACCTCTTCCCGGGGATCACCGCGCGCCGGCCGGAACCCCCGGACGTCGCGGAGATCAAGGGCCGGTCCGTGATGACCGCGTTCCTGGCCGCCGCCGTCCGCGACCGCCAGCGGGTCCCCGGCCACCCGCGGGAGATCGAGGTCGACCGGCACGTCCTGCACCTGACCGCGGCGAACTGCGAACCGGCCCGGCAACGCGCCCGCGCCTCCGGTCTCCGCCACAACCTGGCCCGCCCGATCTTCACGGCCGGCGTCCTCGACGCGCTCGCCGCCCAGGTCGCCGACCGGATCGGCGCCGACCCGTTCTGGGACGACCCGCTCGGCGAGGCCGACGCGCTCACCTCTCCGAACCTCCTCGACGCCACCGACCTGGCCGACATCCGCTCCGACCTCGCCGCCAACCCGTCGGTCCAGGCCGCCCTCCACTCCCTGTGGCCCCTGCTCACCCCCTTCCAACTGCTGACTGATCTGTACGCCTCACCCGGCGCCCTGGCCCGCGCCGCCGCGCCCCCGGCCCTCAGCACCGACCCGCCCACCCCGGTGAGCCAGGCGCCCGCGCAGCCGCTGCTCACTCCCGCCGAGTGCCGCCTGCTCCACCGTGACCCCGGTGGTGGCTGGTCGCCCGCCGACGTGCCACTGCTCGACGAGGCCGCCGAACTCCTCGGCGAGGACGACCGCGTGGCCCGCGTCGCCGCCGCCCGTGACCTGGCGCGACGCCTCGCCTACGCGCAGGGCGTCCTGGACATCACGGCCGGTTCGAAGTCCTACGAACTGGAGGACGACGACGAAGCCGCGATCCCGAACATCGCCGACGTCATGGAGGCCGACATGCTCGCCGAACGCCTGGAGGAGCGCGAGTTCCGGTCCACCGCCGAGCGCGCCGCCGCCGACCGGGACTGGGTCTTCGGCCACGTGATCGTCGACGAGGCGCAGGAACTCTCCCCGATGGCCTGGCGCCTGCTGATGCGTCGTTGCCCGAGCCGCTCGATGACGGTCGTCGGCGACCTCGCCCAGTCCGGTGCCCTGGGCGCGCCGAAGAGCTGGTCGGATGTGCTCACCGACTACGTCGCCGACCGCTGGCGACTGGCCGAGCTCACGGTCAGCTACCGCACCCCGGCCGAGATCATGGAGTACACCCGGCGGGTCCTGGCCACTGCCGACCCGGCGATCACCCCGCCCCGCCCGGTCCGGTCGACGGGAGTGGACCCGTGGGAGGCGACCGGCACGATGGCCGACCTGGTCGCGCGGGTGTCGTACGAAATAGGCTCGGTGAGCGACGGCCGCCTCGCGGTGATCGCCCCCGCCGGCCACCGCACCGCCCTGTCCGCGGCCCTGCCCGAGCTGACCGCGGGCCTGCCTCCGGACCTGGAGGCCCGGCCCGAACTGACCACCGGCCTGTCGCCGGACCTGGAGGCCCGGCCCGAACTGACCACCGGCCTGTTGCCGGACCTGGAGGCCCGGCCCGAACTGACCACCGGTCTGTTGCCGGACCTGGAGGCCCGGGCCGTGCTGCTCACCGTCGCCCAGGCCAAAGGCCTGGAGTTCGACACCGTCGTGGTCGTCGACCCGGACCGCATCCGGACCGACTCCCCGCGCGGCGCCAACGATCTGTACGTCGCCCTGACCCGCCCCACCCAACGCCTCGGCGTCTTCACCCTGCTCCCCAGCTGACCACCAGCTGGCTGGCGCGTCGGGCAGTGGCGTGGCTCGGGCGTCAGGGCCCGCTGCGCCAGCGGCGGTGGGCGGACGGCTGAGGGCTGGCCAGGCGGGGCAGCGGCCGGCAACGGCCCGCTGCCCCACTCGCGCCCGCGCTCGCGCCCGGCCGTCCCGCGAGGTGGGCGCTGGTCCCAGCAGATGGGGAACCGTCTGGCCCGCGAGGGCATCCCGGCCCGGGCGGTGGCGCGGGTGGCCGGCTCCCGGCGAGTACACGGGCCGTGCGCTCGCGGCCGGGGTGTAACCGGCCCCGGCCGGGGGTGAACACGGTGTCTGCCCGGGGAGCGTCGAGCACGATGATCGCCGTCTGGTCGCCCCTCGATCACCCTGTGGCCGGCGAGGGTGCACATGCCCGCTCGGATGTGTCTGTCACTGCTGGGCAGGGCGGTGCGAGTCCGCGATGCCAGATCGCGTGCGGCTA
>NZ_BOMS01000055.1 GCF_016862315.1 Actinoplanes palleronii
GGGAGCACCTCGAGCTGGTCGCAGCGGCCGTTATCCGCTCGTCTCTCCGGCCCTCAGCGCCAGCCGAACGTCCCGAGCTGGTCGCGGCGGCCGTTATTCACCGGTCTTTCCGGGTCGCCAGGACCAGCCGAACGCCCGGCTGGTCCTGGCGAGCGCCCATGGTGGTTAACAACGACCGTGGCTCGCCGCTGCGGTGGGGCGAGCGCTGATGGTGGTTTGCCGGCCCGGGTAGCGACAGTGGGTGCTCGCCGATGCCGCTTGCGGGCGCTCCGGGTGATGTCGGTGCGCCCTCGTTCGCGAGCGGCGTGGCGAACCGCGACCCACCGCCACCCCGCCTGGCTACCCAGCCCCAGCATCCCCAACCGAGACAGCTGGCTGGTGAGCGCCAGCCCCAGCGGCCGGGCACCCGACCGCCGGGCATCCAGCGGGCCGGGCATCCAGCGGGCCGGGCATCCAGCGGGCCGGGCATCCAGCGGGCCGGGCACCCAGCGGGTGGGCGGTCATGTGCGGGCCCGGCGTTTCGGGGTGTGGCGTCGATAGGCGCTCACCGTCGGGTCGCCGGGCAGCCAGAAGCGCCACGGCACGTCGTGCGCCGACGTGACCCCCACCCGCGGGCCGGCCTCGATCGCGCCCACCGCGGCCGCCGGTGGGGCCAGCACCGCCGGACCCTCGCCGTCGATCAATGAGGTGTCGTTGGCGGCCCGGTTCAGGTCCAGGACCTGCATCAGCTTGCCCGGCCCGGCGGCCAGATCGGCGTCCCGGCGGGCCGCCGGCCGGCGGGCGCGGGCGGTCTCCAGCCCCGACACCACCTCGCCGGCCCGGATCAGGACCGCGGCTGCCCGGCCTTCCTCGCCGCAGACGATGTTGGCGCAGAAGTACATGCCGTAGATCTGGTAGACGTAGAGCCGGCCGGCCGGGCCGAACATCACCGCGTTGCGGTTGGTGACGCCGCGGTGGGCGTGGCTGGCCGGGTCCGCGCCGAGGCCGCTGTATGCCTCGACCTCGGTCAGCCGGACCGTCACGCCGTTGGCGGTCAGCCGCCACCCGAGCAACTCCCGCGCCGCCGCGTCGACGGCCTCAGCGGGCAGCTCCATCCACCGGTAAGTCACCAGCCCACTCCATCACAACCGGTCACTGCGGCTGAAGGCACAACCGGTCACCGCGGCGGAAGGAGCAAGCCGCCGGGAGCAAGCCGACGGAACAAGCTGAAGGCACAACCGGTCACAGCGTCTGGAAGGACCTCTTCGAGAAGCCCATCATGTAGCCCTCGATAGCGCTCCGCACCGGGCCGTCCGGCCGGTCCGCAGCACCCAGCGTCACGAACAACGGCGTGAAATGCTCCGGCGTCGGATGCGCGAACGGCATACCGGGCGCGTGCTGCTGATACCCCGCCAGCTCGTCCACGTCACCGCGCCCCAACGCCTCCGCGGCCCAACCGTCGAAATCGGACGACCACGCCGGCACCGCCCCGGAGAAGAGCATCTCCCGGGTGACGAACGGCAGCCCGTGCACCATGAACCCGGAGCCGATCACCAGCACCCCCTCGGCCCGCAGCTCCCGCAGCCGCGCACCGATCGCGAGCAGCTTGACCGGGTCCTGCGTAGGCATGCTGAGCTGCAGCACCGGGATGTCGGCGAGCGGGTACATGGCCATCAGCGGCACCCACGCGCCGTGGTCCAGCCCGCGCCGCGGGTGCTGGTGGACCGGATCGGAATCGGGCATCGCCCCGGCCACCCGGCGGGCCAGCGCACTCGCGTCCGGCGTGGCGTACGCCATCGTGTAATACCGCGGGTGGAAGCCGCCGAAGTCGTAGACCAGCGGGGTGCTCGCGCCGGTCGCGGAGAGTGACAACGGGGCGCTCTCCCAGTGCGCGGAGACGATCAGGATGCTCGTCGGTTTCGGCATCGACTGCGCCCACCCGAACAGCTCGCGCAGCCAGGGCCCGTCGTCGAAGAGCGGCGGCGCGCCGTGGCTGAGATACAGGGCCGGCAGAGGTCCGTCGGCCGGGTCCCAGGTCCGCTGCGAGCGCGCCCGGGGCAGGGCTTCCAGCAGGAATTCATCGTACGCACCAGCCGGCACCGCCGGGTTGAACAGGGAACTCACAGTGCACTCCAAGCGAGTCAGGAACGGGTGGCACCACACGGGTCGTCCGGGTCGACGGCCCGCATGATCCGGCGGCCGATGTCGCGCAGCTGGCGGGTCTGCGCCTTGGTGAGCTGGTCGAACACCAGGCTCCGGACCTCGGCGACGTGCCCGGGCGCGGTCGCGGTCACCTTGTCCCAGCCGTCGTCGGTGAGCACCGCGAGGGTGTAGCGCCCGTCGTCCGGGTCGGTGGTGCGGCGGACCCAGCCACGCTTCTCCAGCCGGCCGACGGCCTGGGAGAGCCGGGCCAGTGAGCCCTCGGCGAGGACCGCGAGCACGCTCATCCGCAGGGTCCGGCTGGGGGTCTCGGAGAGGCCGGCGAGAATCCCGTACTCAAAATGGCTGAGCTCGGCGTCGCGGTGCAACTGGGCGTCGAGCGCCGCCGGAAGCCGCATGAAGAGGCCCATCAGGGCGAACCAGGCTTCCCGTTCCTCGCTGCTCAGCCACTGTGGCTCGGGTGTCTCCATGCCCCGAGCATAGCTCAAGCATTTAACTCACCAGCGCTTGCATGTTTAAGTCATGGGGACTAGCTTTCGCTCAACTGTTTAAGTGAATTGAGGAATCGTGAACGTTGTCTTGTGGATCATTGCGGGCCTGCTCGCGGCTGCCTTCCTGGCCGCCGGCGCGATGAAGGCGCTGCAGCCCAAGGAGAAGCTCGTCGCGTCCGGGATGGGCTGGGCCGCCGACCTCAGCGACGTGCAGGTCAAGCTGATCGGCGTGGTCGAGGTGCTCGGCGCGATCGGCCTGATCCTGCCGGCGCTGCTGGACATCGCCCCGGTGCTCGTCCCGATCGCCGCCACCGGTCTGGTGATCACGATGATCGGTGCGGTCGTGGTGCACGTCCGCCGCCACGAGAACCAGGCGATCGCCCCGAGTGCGGTGCTGCTGGTGCTGGCCGCGGTGGTGGCGTGGGGTCGCTTCGGCCCGTATTCGTTCTGATTTAGGGGGAAAAGCTCCACTGCAGACGGGCGCGCGCACCCGGTGACGTACGTGTTACCGATCGGTATAGTTCGCCGCCTTGAGGCCGGCTGGGGAGCGAACGATGGCGCAGGTAGGGCAGCCGCGAAGCGGTGACGAGGAGGCCGGGGAACCGACTCCGGACAGGGCCGGCGTTTCGGGCGCCTCCGGTCCGGCGGTGCCCGCTGCGGGCTCGTCCGGAAAGGGCGAGCTCAGCCCCGAGGTGATCGAAGTGCTGCGCGCCGCCACTGCGAAACGGGATCTCGCAGTGGCGGACCGCGCGACCCCGCACGACGTGCCCCCGAGCGACGCGACACCGCAGGACCCGGCACCGCAGCCCGGGGGAGCGGCCGGCGGCTCGCTTCTCCTGCGTACCAAAAAAAGATGGCGGACCTTGTCGCGCCGCACCCGAATGACCACCGGCGGCGTCGCGGCGGTCGTGGCGGTCCTGCTGGTCTGGGCGGCGGTCGGTGGCGACGGCGGCGATCAGGGTCCCGCCGTGCGCGCCGTGGCCGAGGACGTCTCGGTGGTCCCGGCCCCGTCGGTCTCGCCGCCGGGCGAGGTCGTCCCGCAGGCCGCGACCCATCCGGTACGCAGTGCCGACGACCTGGAGCTGGTCTGCGGGAGCACCTACTACCCGACCGCGCCCAAGTTCGCCGGCAAGGCCGTGCACCCGATCGCGATCAGTGCCCGGGGCCGTCTCGACATGGACCAGCGGTCGAGCCGCACACTGGCCCGGGTCGCGCTCGGTGGCTCGGCGGTGGCCCGGCGGGCCTGGGCGCCGGCCGTCACCCGGGTGCAGCTCGTCGCGTGCCTGGACCTGATCGGTGGCGGCGCCAAGCTCAAGGACTGCAAGTCGGACGAGGCCAAGAAGCCGGTCCTGCCGCTGATGGTCGGCCGCTACAAGCTGACCGTGTACGAGGCGGCCACCCGCCGGAAGGTCGCCGAGGCCACCCTAGAGGGCGCCGACAAGGCCTGCCCGTGGGTGGTGATGACCGGTTCCGATCGCACGGTGTACTCCCAGGTCACCGACGACCAGTTGTTCCGGGTGCTGCGCAAGCCGGTGATTCAGGGGGCCTCGGTGTCGGTCCAGCCCAAGAAGCGTTCGTAGAGGTCGGCGGGCGGGCCGCCGGAGCCCGCCGCACAGTCGTCGATCGCCTCGATCAGGCACGAGCCGAGGTAGACGGCCAGGCCGTGCGGGAACTTCTGGTACTGCTCGGCCAGCTCGACCTTCGCGACGGCGCACGGCCACGACCGGCCACAGACCCGGCACTCCCACGAGGGGCGCTCCCCGACGTGTTCGGTCCGCGGCACCAGCATGGCGACTCCCCGTGATAATTACCTTCTGCGATCTTGCGACTACACAATGGAGCCTCGCTTGCCTTAGGCTCGGGCTCAAGCCGCAGCGGCGAGAATCCCGGAAATGGATTCCCGGCGTCTCGATGCAGCCGTTCGGATCGTCTCGTTCGAGACACCCGGACGCCGTGCGGCCTCGGTGGTTGTGACGGGGAGGGAGTCGCCGGGTGTCCGAGACGGGTTCGACGGTACCGAGACGGCAGGTCGGCCGGCTGCTGCGGCAGTTGCGGGAACAGGGCGGGATCTCCCTGATGGCGGCGGCGCAGGAGCTGGAGTTCTCCCGCGCCCGGATGTACCGGATCGAGAACGGCGAGGTCCCGGTCCGCAAGCACGACGTGATCGCGATGTGCGGGGTGTACGGCGCGCCCGGCCACATGACCGAGGTGCTGATCGGCCTGGCGCAGGAGTCCAAGGCCAAGGGCTGGTGGCACGCGTACGGCGACGTGGTCCCGGCCTGGTTCGAGCTCTACGTCGGCATGGAGCAGGCCGCCTCCCGCCTGCGGCAGTACGCCCCGAGCGCCATCCCCGGCCTGCTGCAGACCCGGGAGTACGCGGAGTTCGTCTTCGGCCGGTGGATGGAGGACGACGCGGCCGCGGTGGAGAACGCGGTGGCCGTCCGGCTGGAGCGCCAGTCGCTGCTGCGCCGGGCACGTCCCCAGGCACCCCGGCTGGAAGTGATCATCGACGAGGGTGTGCTGCGCCGGGCCATCCCGGACACCCTGGGCATGCAGAAGCAGCTTGCCCACCTGGTCAACGTCGCCATCCGGCCGAACATCAGCATCCGGGTCATCCCGTTCGCGGCCGGCCCGCACCAGGCGTCCAGCTCCGGGCAGTTCACCGTGCTGGAGTTCCCGGCGGTCGGCACCACCTCGCCGGAGCCGACCACCATCTACTGCGAGAACCTCACCGGTGCGCTCTACCTGGATAAGCTCGGCGAGGTCGAGACGTATGAGCACATCTGGAACCGGCTCGACGCGATAGCGCTCAGTCAGCCCGATTCCGATGACCTCATCGGCACGATCATCAAGGAGAGCGATGGTTGACCTGACCGGTGCCGTCTGGCACAAGAGCACTCGGAGCGGGGGCAACGGGGGCGACTGCGTCGAGGTGGCCGGTAACCTGCCCGGCATCGTGGCGCTGCGCGACAGCAAGGACCCGGCCGGCGCGCCGCTGGTCTTCTCCCACGCGGAGTGGGTCGCGTTCCTCGACGGGGTGCGGGCCGGTGAGTTCGACCCCGGCGTCCGTTGATCCTTATCTGTCTGTGAGCCGTACCTTAAGGGTTCCTTTCCCGGACTGATCTCCTCCGGCCGGTCGCGCATAGTCGTGGGGCGTCGCCCCCTGCCCGACCTACCTAAGGTGAATATCCGTGTCGCTCTCCGCTGCCGCCCGTTTCCGGTACACCCTGGTGGCGGGTACGACAGCCGTGGTCATCGGCAGTGGGTTCACCGTGGCAGGCCTGATGCAACGGTCGTCGGCCGACCCCAGCCCCCGGTCGGCCGACGTACCGTTCGCCGCGGCTGCGGCCGGCCCCAGCACCGACGCCGGTCTGCTGACCGACGAGGACGCGTTCCCGGCCAGCGCCGCGCCCAGCGCGAGCAGCTCGCCGACCCCGCGGGCCTCGGCCAGCAAGAAGCCGACGGCCACGCCGACGGTCCGGAAGACCACCACGGCGCCCGCGACCAAGAAGACCACCAAGACCGCGACCGCCGCCGGGGGTGGCGGGAGCACCGCCCCGGCCACCGCGGACACCGTCCTCGACCTGGTGCTGGCGCACATCAACGCGGCCCGGGTCGACGAGGGCCTGTCCGAGCTGACCCTGGACACCAAGCTCTCCAAGGCGTCGGCCATCCACAACCAGCTGATGATCGACGGCTGCGGGCTGGCACACGTCTGCGACGGCGAGTCCGACATCGGCGACCGGTTCAGCGCGCAGGGCGTCTCGTGGAGCTCGGCCGGCGAGAACATCGGGTACGGCTCCAGCGGCAGCAGCGCGGCCGACATGGTCAAGGCGGCGAACGGCCTGACCGACTCGATGCTCGCCGAGGTGCCGCCGAACGACGGCCACCGCAAGAACCTGCTCAGTAAGAGCTTCAAGAAGATCGGCCTGAGCGTGGTCCGCGACGACAAGGGCATCACCTGGATGACCCAGGACTTCGTAGGCTGACCTGCGTGGTAGACATGCGCCGTGAGACGGTCAGCCGCCAAGCGTGTGGAGGTGCTCGCCGCCGCCGGTGAGGTGGTCGCGGCGCGCGGCGCGGACGGCACCCGGTTCACCGACGTGACCGCGGCGACCGGTGTCGGCGTCTCCACCCTGCAGTACTACTTCGGCACCCGCGAGGACATGCTCATCGCGGTCTTCCGGCACGCCGCCCAGCAGGAGTTCGACGCGGTGACGGCGCGCCTGGCGCGGGTGACCGGCCCGTGGGAGCGGCTGCTGACGGTGGCCGAGCACCTGACCGGCGCGGTCGGCGACGAGGCGTCCTGGCGGCTCTGGGTCGAGTCCTGGCGCTGGGCGCTGCGCGATCCCGGGGTGCGCGCCGACGTGCTCGGCGACTACCGGCGCTGGCACGAGCTGCTGGCCGCCGAGATCGCGGCCGGCGGGTTCGGCGCCGGCGCGGCCCCGATCGACACCGCCCGGCAGGTGCTCGCGCTGATCGACGGGCTGGCCCTGCCGGTGGTGCTCGGCGACCCGGCGTTCTCCCGGGCCGCCGCCCGCGACCTGCTGTCCGACGGACTGGCCCGCCTGGTGAGGACGAG
>NZ_BOMS01000056.1 GCF_016862315.1 Actinoplanes palleronii
CAACGCGTCATCCGCGCCGCGCTGCAGGCGGCCGGACTGACGACCGCTGACGTGGACGCGGTCGAGGCACACGGAACGGGCACCTCTCTCGGCGACCCGATCGAAGCGCAGGCACTGCTCGCCACTTATGGTCAGAACCGGTCAACGCCACTGCAGCTCGGGTCGGTGAAGTCCAACCTCGGCCACACCCAGGCCGCCGCCGGTGTCGCCGGGATCATCAAGATGGTTCAGGCGATGCGGCACGGCACGCTCCCGGCCACCTTGCACGCTGCCGTCCCGTCGACCCAGGTCGACTGGTCGGCCGGTGCGGTCGAACTGCTGACCTCGGCCCGGGAGTGGCCCGCAGTGGATCGGCCGCGCCGGGCGGCGGTGTCGTCGTTCGGGATCAGCGGCACCAACGCGCACGTCATCCTGGAAGCGGCGGCCGACGTCGCCGAACCGCCGGCCGCTGCCGAGCTGCCGGTCACGCCGATCGTGCTCAGCGGCGCCGACGAGAACGCGCTGCGCGCCCAGGCCGACCGGATCCGGAACTCGGCAGGTTCCCTCGGCGACATCGCCCGCGCGCTGTCGCGCCGCGCGCCGCTGCGTCACCGGTCGGTGGTTCTTGCCGCCGATCGTGCTGACCTCGACCGGCTCCCGCTGCTGCGTGGCGAGGCTCGCCGTGCCTCCCTGGCGGTCGTCTTCACCGGCCAGGGTTCGCAGCGTCTCGACATGGGACGCGGTCTCTACCAGGCGTTCCCGGTCTATGCCGCCGCCTACGACGAGGTCGCGGCGCTGCTGGACCTGCCGACGGAGCCGGAGGTGGAGCAGACCGGCTGGGCCCAGCCGGCGATCTTCGCCCTCGAGGTCGCGCTGCTTGCCTTGGTGCGCTCGTGGGGCATCCACCCGGACGTGGTCGCGGGCCATTCGATCGGTGAGATCGCGGCGGCCTATGCGGCCGGTGTCCTGACCCTGGCCGACGCTGCCACCCTGGTCTGCGCGCGGGGCCGTCTGATGCAGGCGCTGCCCGCTGGCGGGGCGATGCTGGCGGTACAGGCGTCCGAGGACGAGGTCCGGGCCGCGTTCCCGGAGGTTGACATCGCGGCGGTCAACGGGCCGAACGCGGTCGTGGTGTCGGGGGTCGACACGGACATTTCACCCCTTGAGGGCCACGGTTGGAAGACGACCCGGCTGCGCACCAGCCACGCGTTCCACTCGCGGCTGATGGAACCGATGCTCGACGACTTCCGCGCCGTCGTGAAGACGCTGACGTTCAGCGAGCCGCACCTGCCGACCGTCTCCACGGTCGACCCGGCCGGCGACTGGACCGATCCGGAGTACTGGGTGCGCCAGGTCCGCGAACCGGTCCGATTCGCCGACGCGGTCACCCGCCTGGACGCCGGCCGGGTCCTGGAGATCGGCCCGGACACCGTCCTCGCCACTCTCCTGCCCGACGCCGTCGCCGCCCTGCGCCGCGACCGCGACGAGCCCACCACGCTGCTCACCGCCGTCGCCGCGCTCTACACCGACGGTCAGGACGTCGACTGGACCGCCGTGCTCGGCGCCGGCCCCCGCGCCGACCTGCCCACCTACGCCTTCCAGCACCGGCGGTACTGGCCGAGGCCGCGGACCGGCCCGACCGGCGACGCCGCCGGACTCGGCCTGGCCGGCACCGGCCACCCTCTGGTCGGCGCCGCTGTCGCGCTGCCCTCCGGCGACGGCGTGCTGACCGGCACGCTCTCCGTGCACACCCACCCGTGGCTGCGCGACCACACGGTCGCCGGCCGGACCGTCGTGCCCGGCACCGCGCTCGCCGAGATGGCCCTCGCCGCCGGCGACCAGGCCGGCCTGCCGGTCCTCGACGAGCTGCTGCTGCAGACGCCGATGACGCTCAACGACAGCGAAGCGGCCGCCGTTCGGGTCACCCTGGCCGCCCCCGACGGCGACCGCGGCGCGGTGACCATCCACTCCCGGCTCGGCGCCGACGAACCGTGGACCCTGCACGCGACCGGCGTGCTGACCGCGGACACCGAGCCCGTCCCGGCCGCCACCGCCGGGACGACCTGGCCGCCTGCCGGGGCGCAGGAGCTCGACATCAGCGGCTTCTACGCCACCGCGGCTGTCGGCGGCCTCGACTACGGACCCACCTTCCAGGGTCTGCGCCGGGTCTGGCGACGCGGAGACACCGTCTACGCCGAGGCCGGCATCGACGACGCGGGCCGTGGCTACGCCATCCACCCGGCACTGTTCGACGCGGTCCTGCACGCCATCGGCGCCGGCGGGGCGCTCGCCGCCGAGGGCGGTGTGCGGCTGCCGTTCGGCTTCACCGGCGTCCGGGTCAGCGCCCGGGCCGGCACCGCCGTCCGCGCCGAGATCAGCCCCGCGCCGGGCACCGACACGGTCCGGCTCACGCTGACCGACCCGGCCGGTACTCCGGTGGTCACGGTCGCCGCCCTGGCGCTGCGGCCGGTCGCCCCCGCCCAGTTCGGTGGCCTGGCCGACCGGTTGCTCTACGGCCTGGACTGGACCCCGGCACCGCTGACCCCTGCCGCTGAGCTGCCGGTGGTGATGACCCTGGGCGCCGCGTTGCCCGCACCGGCGCCGATCCTGGTCGTCGACGCGACGGCACCCGGCACGGCCCGCGACCGGACGGCCACCCTGCTCACGCTGGTACAGACCTGGCTCGCCGACCCCGGCTGGGCCGACTCCCGGCTCGTGGTCCGCACCACCGGCGTGACCGGCGCCGACGTCACCGACCCGGACGGCGCCGCGCTGTGGGGCCTGATCCGCTCCGCACAGTCCGAACACCCCGACCGGTTCCACCTGCTCGACGGCCCGGACGACACCTACTATCCGGTGCCCGAGGCGTCGGTGCGCGACCGCGTCGTGCGGGTGCCGCAGCTGACCCGCCTGCGCGGCGGCGAACCGGTGGACCTGGGCGACGGCACGGTCGTGGTCACCGGCGCCACCGGCACCCTCGGCGAGCTGATCGCCCGGCACCTGCTGGACCGGTACGCCGTGCGCGACCTGCTGCTGCTCTCCCGGTCCGGGCGCAACCCGATCGCCGGCGACCCCCGGGTCCGCGCCCTGGCCTGCGACGTCGCCGACGCCGCCGCGGTGACCCGCACCCTGCGTGGCGAACACCTCACCGCCGTGGTGCACGCGGCTGGCGTCCTGGACGACGGCGCCCTGGCCTCGCTCACCCCGCAGCGGCTGGACACCGTGTTCCGGGCCAAGGTCGACGCCGCCCGCAACCTGGCCGCCGCCACGGCGGACCAGCCGCTGGCCGCGTTCGTGCTCTATTCCTCGGCGGCCGGCCTGTTCGGTACCGCGGGACAGGCCAACTACGCGGCCGCGAACGCCTACCTGGACGCGTACGCCCGCCAGTTGCGTGCCGCAGGCGTCCCCGCCACCTCGCTCGCCTGGGGTCTGTGGAGCGCCGGCATGGGGGAGCAGGCCGACCAGGTGCGGATGCGCCGCGGCGGTGTCCTGCCGCTCACCGCCGAGCAGGGCCTGGCCGCGTTCGACGCCGCACTCGGCGCCGGCGCAGCCGTGGTCGCCCCGCTCGCCCTCGACCCGGCGGCGCTCGGCCATGCTGCCGCGGCCGGCATGCTGCCCCCGCTGCTCGCCGGACTGGTCCGCACCCCGCGGCCGTCCGCGGCGGCACCGGCCGGCCAGGCGCTCGAGCAGCGCCTGGCCGGGCTGAGCGCCGACAACCAGGACCGCCTCGTGCTCGACGTGGTCCAGGCGCAGGTCGCCGCCGTGCTCGGCCACGACTCCGGCGCGGCCGTGCCGGCCGACCGGGCTTTCACTGAGCTCGGTTTCGACTCGCTGACCGCCGTCGAACTGCGCAACCGGCTGGGCCTGGCCACCGGGCTGCGGCTGCCGTCGACCCTGGTCTTCGACTACCCGACCGCCGGCGCGCTGGCCGCATACCTCACCGGCCGGCTGCGGCCCGAGGTGATCTCACCGACCGTGGCGCTGCTCGCCGAGCTCGACCAGCTCGAACAGGGCCTGCGCGCGGCCGCCGCCGGCGAACCCGACCGGACCCGGGTCACCGCGCGGCTGCATGGGCTGCTCGCCGCCTGGCAGGGCGCGGACGGCACACCGGGCGCCGGCACCGCGCTGGCCGAGGAGCTGGAAACCGCCAGCGACGACCAGATGTTCGACCTGCTCGGCAAGGAATTCGGCATCTCCTGACCCGCCGCCGCGGCACACGAAGGGCACACACATGAGCGAGCCAGGACAGGTCCCGGAGGACCGGCTGCGGTACTTCCTCAAGCGGGTCACCGCCGAGCTGCACGACACCCGCGAACGGCTGCGCGGCGCCGAGCAGTCCGCCGTCGAGCCGATCGCGATCGTCGGCATGGCCTGCCGGTTCCCCGGCGGCGTCGGCTCACCGCAGGACCTCTGGGACCTGGTGGCGGCCGGGCGCGACGCCATCGGGCCGTTCCCGGACAACCGTGGCTGGGACGTCGACACCCTCTACCACCCGGACCCGGACCACCCCGGTACGACGTACTCGAATCAGGGTGGTTTCCTGCCCGGCGCGGCCGACTTCGACCCCGGCCTGTTCGGCATCTCACCGCGCGAGGCCCTGGCCATGGACCCGCAGCACCGGCTGCTGCTGGAGACGTCCTGGGAGGCGATCGAGCGCGCCGGGCTGGAGCCCGCGGCGCTGCGCGGCTCCCGGACCGGGGTGTTCGCCGGTGTGATGTACAACGACTACGCCCTGGTGGTCAGCGGGTCCTCGGACGCCGCCGAGGGGTTCATGGGCACCGGCGGCAGCATCGCCTCCGGCCGGGTCGCCTACACGTTCGGACTCGAGGGCCCGACCGTCACCGTCGACACCGCCTGCTCCTCGTCGCTGGTGGCGCTGCACCTGGCCGTGCAGGCGCTGCGCAACCGCGAGTGCGAGATGGCCCTCGCCGGTGGAGTCACGGTGATGGCCACCCCGAACACGTTCGTCGGCTTCTCCCGGCAGCGCGGGCTGGCGCCGGACGGCCGGTGCAAGTCGTTCGCCGACGACGCCGACGGCACCGGCTGGGGTGAGGGCGTCGGGATGCTGCTGGTCGAGCGGTTGTCCGACGCACGGCGCCTCGGGCATCCGGTCCTCGCGGTGGTGCGGGGGAGCGCGGTCAACTCCGACGGCGCGTCCAACGGGCTGACCGCGCCGAACGGGCCGTCGCAGCAGCGGGTCATCCTGGCCGCGCTGGCCGCCGCCCAGCTCGAACCCGGCGACGTGGACGCCGTCGAGGCGCACGGCACCGGCACCCCGCTCGGTGACCCGATCGAGGCGCAGGCGCTGCTGGCCACGTACGGCCAGCGCCGCACCGAGCCGCTCTGGCTGGGCTCGGTCAAGTCGAACCTCGGGCACACCCAGGCCGCCGCCGGCGTCGCCGGGATCATCAAGATGGTCGAGGCCATGCGGCACGGCACGCTGCCGGCCACCCTGCACGCCGCCACCCCGTCGACCCAGGTGGACTGGACGGCAGGCGCGGTGGAACTGCTGACCTCGGCGCGGGACTGGCCGGCGGTGGACCGTCCGCGCCGGGCCGCGGTGTCGTCGTTCGGGATCAGCGGCACCAACGCGCACGTCATCCTCGAAGCCGTTCCCGACGAGGTTCCGGCGGCGCCGGCTGCACTGCCGGTCACTCCGCTGGTGTTCGCCGCCGCCGATGAGCAGGCCCTGGACGCGCAGCTCGCCCGGGTCGCCGCCCACCTGGCCGGCCATCCCGGTGTGTCGCTGCCCGCGGTGGCCGCCACGCTCGCCGGGCGCGCCCGCCTGCCGTACCGCGCCGTGGCGCTCGGCCGTGACCGGACCGCGCTGGCGGCCGCGCTGGCCGCGGGCGGCACCGTCCGCGGTGTTGCCGGGCAGCCCGGCCGGCTCGCGGTCGTCTTCACCGGCCAGGGTTCGCAGCGTCTCGACATGGGTCGCGGTCTCTACGACGCGTTCCCGGTGTTTGCCGCCGCGTACGACGAGGTTGTGGCTCTCCTGGAGTTGCCGGAACCGCAGGTGGAGCAGACCGGCTGGGCCCAGCCGGCGATTTTTGCCCTTGAAGTCGCTCTGCTTGCCTTGGTGCGCTCGTGGGGCATCCACCCGGATGTGGTCGCCGGGCACTCGATCGGCGAGATCGCCGCAGCGTATGCGGCCGGGGTGCTGACCCTGGCCGACGCGGCCACGCTGGTGTCCGCGCGGGGCCGTCTGATGCAGGCGTTGCCCGCTGGCGGGTCGATGCTGGCGGTGCAGGCGTCCGAGGACGAGGTCCGCGCGGCGTTCCCGGACGTCGACATCGCGGCGGTCAACGGCCCGCGCGCGGTCGTGGTGTCCGCTCGGGAAGAAGATATTCAGCCCGTCGAGGCGCACGGCTGGAAGACGACGCGGCTGCGCACGAGCCACGCGTTCCACTCGCGGCTGATGGAGCCGATGCTCGACGACTTCCGCGTCGTGGTGAAGGCGCTGACGTTCAGCGAGCCGCGCCTGGCCGTGGTCTCGACCGTGGCGGACGGCGGGGACTGGACCGATCCGGAGTACTGGGTGCGGCAGGTCCGCGAACCGGTGCGGTTCGCCGACGCCGTGGCCCGCCTCGACGCGACCCGGGTCCTGGAGATCGGCCCGGACACCGTCCTGGCCACGCTGATACCTGACGCCGTGGCCGCGCTGCGCCGCGAGCGCAGCGAACCCGCAACCCTGCTCAGCGCGATCGCCACGCTGTTCACCGTCGGCACCGCCGTGGACTGGCCCGCGGTCACCGGCGACGGCGGGCACACCGACCTGCCCACCTACCCGTTCACCCACCGCCGGCTGTGGCCCCGGCCCGGCCCCGGCGGGCGCGGTGACGCCGCCGGCCTCGGCCTCGACCCCGGCGGGCACCCGCTGCTCGGCGCCGCCGTCGAGCTGCCGGACACCGCGACCCTGGTGCTCACCGGCACCCTGGAACCGGCCGGCCAGCCCTGGCTCACCGAGCACACCGTGCGGGGCCGGGCCGTGCTGCCCGGCACCGCCCTCGCCGAGTTGGCCCTGGCCGCCGGTGCCCGCGCCGGCGTACCCGCCCTGGACGAGCTGGTCTTCCAGGCGCCGCTCACCCTGCCCGAGCGGGGTGCCGCCGCGATCCGGGTCACCGTGACCGAAACCGATCGGGTCTCCACGGTCACCGTCCGGTCCCGGGCCGCCGACGGCGAACCCTGGGTCACCCACGCCACAGGCACGCTGTCCGCCGCCGACCCTGCGGACGTCGACGCCGACCTGGTGAGCTGGCCGCCGGACAGCGCCGAGGAGCTGCCGCTGACCGGGCTCTACGAGGCGTTCGCCGATGCCGGCCTCGGCTACGGCCCGGCGTTCCGCGGCCTGCGCCGGCTGTGGCGCCGCGGCGGCGAGGTGTTCGCCGAGGTCCGCACTGACGCGGCCACCGACGGGTACGGCCTGCACCCGGCACTGGCCGACGCGGTGCTGCACGCGATCGGCCCGGCCGCGCTGCTGCCCGGCGACGGCCTGCGGCTGCCGTTCGCGGTCGCCGGCGTGCACCGGTTCGGCCCGGCCGGCGCCGCCCTGCGAGCCCGGCTGACCGTCGCGGACGGCACCGACACGGTCCGGCTGGACCTGGCCGACGACACCGGCCTGCCGGTGGCCACCTTCGAGCGGATCACGCTGCGCCCGGTCGCCACCGACCGGTTCGCCGGCGCCGCGGCCGACCGGCTGCTGCACGAGGTCGCCTGGGTGCCGCAGCAGGCGACCGCCACGGCACCGGACGCCGTTGTGCCGCTCGGCGCCGCGCTGCCGTCCCCGGTGGCGACCCTGCTGGTGGATGCGACCGCGCCGGGCCCCGCCGGAACCCGGACCGCCGCCCTGCTCACCCTGCTGCAGGACTGGCTCGTCGACCCGGCGTGGGCGTCCTCGCAGCTGGTGGTGCGCACCCACGGAGCGGTCGGCGACCACGTCACCGATCCCGATGGCGCCGCCCTGTGGGGCCTGGTCCGCTCGGCGCAGGCCGAACACCCGGACCGGCTGCGCCTGCTCGACGGACCGGACGACGTCAGCTACCCGCTGCCGCAGGCCGCGATCCGTGACGGCGTCCCGCTGGTGCCACGGCTCGCCCGGCTGCGCCCGGACACCACCGAGGCGGCACCGGTGACGTTCGGCGCCGGCACGGTGCTGGTCACCGGCGCCGCCGGTACGCTCGGCAGCCTGCTCGTGCACCACCTGGCGCAGGCGCACGGCGTCCGCGACCTGCTGCTGCTGTCCCGCTCCGGCACCGGCGTGGACGTGCCCGGCGCGGTCGTCCGCTCACTGGCCTGCGACGTCGCCGACCCGCAGGCGGTCGCCCGGGCCCTGCACGGCGAACGGATCACCGCGGTGGTGCACGCCGCGGGAGTCCTCGACGACGCGCTGCTCGCCGACCTCACGCCGGACCGGCTCGCCACGGTGTTCCGCGCCAAGGTGGACGCCGCCCGCACGCTGGCGGCCGCGACCCGGGACCAGCCCCTGGCCGCGTTCGTGCTCTACTCCTCGGCGGCCGGTGTGCTCGGCAACCCGGGACAGGGCAACTACGCGGCCGCGAACGCCTTCCTCGACGCGTACGCGATCCAGCTGCGCGCCGACGGTGTCCCCGCCACCTCGCTCGCCTGGGGTCCGTGGGACGCCGGCATGGCCGACGCGCTCGGCGAAGCCGGGCAGCGGCGACTGCGCCGCGGCGGCATCCTCCCGCTCACCGCCGCGCAGGGCCTCGCCGCGTTCGACGCCGCCCTGACCACCACCCGGCCCCTGCTGGTGCCGATCGCGCTCGACCCGGCCGGCCTGCACGCCGCCGCGTCCGCCGGAGCACTGCCCGCCGTCCTCGCCGGTCTCGTCCCGGCCGGCGCCGGCGCGGGCGGCCCGGACCAGCGGGCACTCGCCGCCTTCCAGCGCCGGCTCACCCAGCTGCCCGCCGACGACCTGCGGGCCGCCCTCGCCGACCTGGTCGCCCGGCAGGCCGCAGTGGTGCTCGGGCACACCGCACCGGACGACGTCGACGCGCACCGGCCGTTCCTGGAGGCCGGCTTCGACTCACTGACCTCGGTGGAACTGCGCAACCGGCTCGGCGCCGCCACCGGGCTCACGCTGCCGACCACGCTGCTGTTCGACCACCCCACCCCGGACGCCCTGGTCACCCACCTGGCCGGGCGGCTGGCCCGCCCGGACGAGGCGGCACCGCAGCAGGCCGGCACCCTCGGCACACTGTTCCGGGAAGCCTCGGCCACCGGGCGCAGCGGCGAGTTCTTCGCGGTGCTGACCGCGGCGGCGGCGTTCCGCCCGGTGTTCCGCACCGCCGCCGAGCTTCCCCGCCCGGTCGACGTGGTCCGTCTCGCCACCGGCACCGACAGCGCGACACTGGTCTGCCTGCCCTCGATCCTGGCCATCTCCGGCCCGCACCAGTACGTCCGGTTCGCCGGCGCCCTGCGCGGGCGGCGCAGCGTGGCCGCGGTCGCCGCACCCGGCTTCCACCACGGCGAGCTGCTGCCCGCCAGCGTCGCAGCGGTGATCTCCGCGCAGGCCGACGCGGTCGCGGCGCACCTCGCCGGGCGGCCGGCGGTGCTGGTCGGGCACTCGTCCGGCGGCATGCTCGCGCACGGCGTCGCCGCCGAGTTGGAACGCCGCGGCGCCGCCGTGGCCGCGCTCGTGCTGATCGACATCTACTCGCACGACGTCGAGGCGCTCGCCGGCATCCAGCCGGTGCTCAGCGCCGGCATGCTCGAACGCGAGGACGGCTACGTGCCGATGGACGACACCCGGCTCACCGCGATGGGCGGCTATGTCAGGCTCTTCCATGGCTGGCAGCCCGGCCCGATCGCCGCGCCGACGCTGCTGGTGCGCGCCGGCGAGCCGATGTTCGGCTGGTCCCGCGACGGCGACTGGCGCTCGTCGTGGCCGCTGCCGCACCGCACCCTGGACACCCCCGGCAACCACTTCTCCGTCATGGAGGACCACGCCACCACGACCGCCCGGACCGTCGACACCTGGCTGTCCGAGCTGCTCCCGACCGATCTCGACCCGAAGGCAGCCACGTGAGCAACCCCGCCGAGAACCTGTGGATCCGCCGGTTCCACTCCGAGCCGAACAGCCGCGTCACCCTGGTCTGCTTCCCGCACGCCGGCGGCTCGGCCAGCTTCTACTACCCGGTCTCGGACGCCCTGCAGTCCGCCGTGCAGGTCGTCGCGCTGCAGTACCCGGGCCGGCAGGACCGCCGGCAGGAGCAGCCGCTGACCACCATCGGCGAGCTGGCCGACGCGTCGTTCGCGGCGCTGCGGCCGCTGATGGACCGGCCGCTGGCGTTCTTCGGGCACAGCATGGGCGCCACCCTGGCGTACGAGGTCGCGGCGCGGATGCGCACCGGGCTGGGCAGCGGCCCGGTCACCCTGTTCGCCTCCGGCAGGCGGGCGCCGTCGCGGCACCGGGTCGAGACCGTGCACCAGCGCGACGACGAGGGCATCGTCACCGAGCTGAAGACGCTCAGCGGCACCGACACCCGCATCCTCGGCGACCTGGAGCTGCTGCGGATGATCCTGCCGGCGATCCGCAGCGACTACACGGCCGCCGAGACGTACCGCTGGCAGCCGGGCCCGCCGCTGGCCTGCCCGATCGTGGCGCTGGTCGGCGACACCGACCCGAAGGTGAGCCTGGACGAGGCCGAGGCCTGGGGTGAGCACACCACCGGCGGCTTCGAGCTGCGAACCTTCCCCGGCGGCCACTTCTACCTCGCCCAGCACCAGCGCGCGGTGATCAACCTGATCAGCGACCAGCTGCTCTCCCTGACCCCCTGAGGATGGCCGTGGCACCGACCTTCGTGATCAGCACCGGCCGGTGCGGATCGACCATGCTCTCCCGGATGCTGCGCCTGCACCCCGAGGTGCTCAGCCTCAGCGAGCTGTTCAGCACCGTACGCGCCCGGCACCCGTTCGACGGGTCCCCGGACGGCGCCGGGTTCTGGCGGATGCTCAGCGAGCCCGACCCCGCCGTGGACACCATGGTCACCGCGGGGCTCACCGTCTCCGAGCTGATCTACCCGTACGCCACCGGCCGGTTCGACCCGGCGCGCGGCGTCCCGTTGATCTGCCACATGACGCTGCCGATGCTCACCGACGACCCGGACGCGCTCTACGACGAGCTCGCCGCCGAGGTGCCGTTGTGGCCGGTCCGGCCGATCGCCGAGCACTACCGTCAGCTGTTCACCTTCCTGGCCGGCCGGTGCGGGCGGCCGGTCGTGGTGGAGCGCTCCGGCGGCTCGCTGAGCCTGCTGCCCCGGCTGCGCGACGCGTTCCCCGACGCCCGGTTCGTCTACCTGACCCGCGACGGCGTGGACTCGGCGCTGTCGATGAGCCGGCATGCCGGGTTCCGGCTGATGCTGATGGGCCGGGCCGCCGCCCGCGTCACCGGGGTCAGCGGCCCGGAACAGCTCGGCCCGGCCCAGATGCCGCTGCTGCCACCGGAGGTCGGCCGGATGCTGGCCGACCCGGCCGAGCTGCCCCGGCTGATGGCCCGGGACGTGCCGGTCACCGCGTTCGGCGCGCTGTGGTCGGAGATGACCCGCGAAGGCGCCGACGAGTTGCTGCGGCTGCCCGGCGACAGGTGGACGATGCTCGCGTACGAGCACGTGGTCGCCGACCCGCGCGGTCAGCTGTCCCGGCTGGCCGGCTTCCTCGGCGTACCGGCGAACCGGTCCTGGCTGACCGCGGCGGCCGGGCTGGTCGACCGGGACCGGCGCGGGGCCTCGTCCCGGCTGGACACCCGGCTGCGCGCCGCCCTGCGCCGGTCCTGCGCACCGGGGACGGCCGTCGACGCGGTGCTCGCGGCGGCGGCCGGCGTGCTGCTGCACGTGCCGCTGTGACCGGCCTGCTGGCGGCGCTGTTCGCGGCGCCGGTGGTGACCGCCGAGACCCGTACCGACCCGCCCGGCCCGGCGCTGTTCCCCGCCGAGGAAGCGGTGATCGCGCGGTCGGTGGACAAACGCCGCCGGGAGTTCACCACCGTGCGGCACTGCGCGCGGACCGCCCTGGCCGGGCTCGGGGTGCCACCCGCGCCGATCCTGCCCGGCCTGCGCGGCGCACCGATCTGGCCGCCGGGCGTGGTCGGCAGCATGACCCACTGCGCGGGGTTCCGTGGCTGCGCCGTGGCGCACGCCGGTGACCTGCGCACGATCGGTCTCGACGCCGAACCGGCCGACCCGCTGCCGGACGGTGTGCTGGAGGCGATCGCGCTGCCCGCCGAACGCGACGCCGTGCTGACCGCGGACCCCGGCGTGCCGTGGGACCGGCTGCTGTTCAGCGCGAAGGAATCGGTCTACAAGGCCTGGTTCCCGCTCACCCACCGGTTCCTCGAGTTCAGCGAGGCCCACGTCGAGCTGGACCCGGCCGGCACGTTCATCGCGACCGTGTTGACCGCCCACGCCGGCGAACCGGCCGGGTTCACCGGCCGCTGGCTGTGCCGCGACGGCCTGCTCATCACCGCGATCGCCGTCCCGGCCTAGGGGTGCTCCTGGGGTGTGGCGCGGCACCGGCCGCACCCCAGGATCACCCGTGACAGCTGGACACGACCGCTCGGAGGGCCGGATGGACACGCAGCGCAGGAGCGCCCCGTCGCTGCCGCGGCCCGGTGCCGGCACGGACCTGGTCGTGCGCGACCGCACCACCGGCGACCTGCTGCAGTTCGGCTACCGGGCCGGCAGCTTCGACGCCCCGGTCCGGATCGGCACCGGCTTTCACCTCGGCCGGGTGCCACACCTGGTGGCCGGCGACTTCACCGGCGACGGTGCGCGGCAGCTGCTCTGCCTGCTCCCCGACGGCCGCGAGGCGCTGCTGCCCCCGGCCGCGTCGTTCGACATCGGCGACCTGAGCACGGCATCGCACCGGCCCGGAACGGCGGTGCAGGCCGTCGTCGCACGGTCCGCCGGCCCCGACCGGGTGCTGCGGTCCGCCGCCGACGGCACGGTCCGGCTCGGCACCGCCACCGACCCCGGTGACGCGGTCGCCACGATCACCCCCGGCGCCGTGCTGCTGGGCACCGCGGACGTCACCGGCACCGGCCCCGAACTGCTGGTCCGCCTGCCCGGTGGCGCGATCAGCGCCATCGAGACCGGCGGCGCCCGGCACGACCTGGGCTCCGACTGGGACGGCGCTCTCGTGGTCGCCGCCGCGGACCTCACCGGCGACGCGCTCGCCGACCTGATCGCCTTCGGACCCGCGGGGAACCTGCTGGTGTTCCCGCACAGTGGCGTCTTCTGGCCGCAGTTCCCCGCGGTCACCTTCCTGTCCCCGGTGGCCGTGGCCGCGAGCGTCGGCGCCTACGACGTCATCGGCTGACGGCACCCCCAAGATCGCGAGGACACTCACCCATGGACACGTTGGCCGAAGCGGTACTCGCCGGAGCCCCACCGGACGAACTCGCCCGGATCCCGCTGCCCTCGTCGTACCTCGCCGCGCACCTGCGCGAAGAGGACGCGGGCATGTTCGACGGCGAGGCGGACCGCGACGTCCGGCGGTCGATGCACGTCGGGCCGGTGCCGATGCCGGCGCTCGCCCCCGACGAGGTGGTCGTCGCGGTGCTCGCCAGCTCGATCAACTACAACACGGTGTGGTCGGCGATGTTCGAGCCGATCTCGACGTTCACCGCGGTGCGCCGCTTTGCGCGCCAGGGCGGCTACGCGGCCCGCCACGACCTGCCGCACCAGGTCGTCGGCTCGGACGCGGCCGGCGTGGTCGTCCGGGTCGGCGACGGCGTACGGCACTGGACGGTCGGCGACCACGTGATGGTCAGCCCGGCCTACGTCGACGACCAGGACCCGGGCTCGCACGCCGACGCGATGATGGGACCCGAGGGCCGCGCCTGGGGCTACGAGACCAACTTCGGCGGCCTCGCGCACTACACCGTGGTGCGGGCCAGCCAGCTCGTCCCGAAGCCGCCGCACCTGACGTGGGAGGAAGCGGCCTCGGTCACGCTGTGCGCCGGGACCGCCTACCGGATGCTGATCGGCGCCAACGGCGCCCGGATGAAGCAGGGCGACATCGCGCTGATCTGGGGCGCCACCGGCGGCCTGGGCGGCTTCGCCGTGCAGATGGTCAAGAACGGCGGCGGCGTCGCGGTCGGCGTGGTCAGCTCCGAGCACAAGGCGCAGATCCTGCGCGAGCAGGGCTGCGACGTGATCATCAACCGCAGCGAGCTGGGCATGGGCGAGGGCGCCGACACCCCGGCGGACGCCGTCGAATACGGCAAGCGGCTCGGCCGCCGGATCCGCGCCGAGCTGGGCGAGGACCCGCACATCGCGTTCGACTACGTCGGCCGGGCCACCTTCGGCACGTCGGTGCACGTGGTCCGCCGCGGCGGCACGGTCGTCACCTGCGGGTCGAGCACCGGCTACCAGCACCAGTACGACAACCGGTACCTGTGGATGAACCTCAAGCGGGTGATCGGCAGCCACATCGCCAACCTGCAGGAGCAGTGGGACACCGCCCGGCTGTTCCGCCAGGGCGGGCTGGTGCCGATCCTGACCGACGTGCACCCGCTCGAGCAGACCGGCGAGGCGCTGCGGCTCGTGCAGAACAACCGGCACGTCGGTAAGGTCGGCGTGCTCTGCCTGGCACCCACCGAGGGCCTGGGCGTGACCGACACCGAGGCCCGCGAGCGGATCGGCGTCGACCGGCTCACCTCGTGGCGCCGCTACGCGACGACGGCGAGGGTGTGACGATGTCCGCCACCGGCATCCTGGCCACCGGGGCCTACGTACCGAAACAGATCGTGACCGGCGCGGACGTGGCCGGCCCGGCCGGCGTCACCCCGGAGTGGATCGAACGCAAGACGCAGATCGTCACCCGCCGCTACGCCGCCCCCGACGAGGCGACCTCCGACCTGGCGGCCCACGCCGCCGAGCAGGCCCTGGACCGGGCCGGGCTGCCGGCCACCGCGCTGCGCTACCTGATCGTCTCGACGTCCACGCCGGACTCACCGCAGCCACCCACCTCCTACCTGGTGCAGGACCTGATCGGCGCGACCGGCGCCGCGTGCTTCGACATCAACGTCGTCTGCAGCGGCTTCGTCTACGGCCTCGCCCTGGCCCGCGCCCTGGTCGCCCAGGAACCCGGCGCGCACGCGCTGGTCGTCGCCGCCGACGTCTACTCGCGGATCCTGGACGTCACCGACCGCAAGACCGTCGTGCTGCTCGGCGACGGCGCCGGCGCGGCGCTCGTCGGCCCGGTGGCCACCGGCGGCTTCCTCGACTTCGAGCTGACCAGCCACGGTTCTGCCCGCGGCCTGATCCGGGTGGACGCCGGCGGCAGCCGGATGCCCGCCACCCACGACACCGTCGACAACGGCGACCACCTGTTCCGGATGAACGGCCGCGGCGTCCGCGACTTCGTCATGGACAATGTCCCCGGCGCGGTGCGCACCCTGGTCGAGCGCACCGGCCACCGGCTCGCCGACGTCGGCCACTTCGTCCCGCACCAGGCCAACGGGGTGCTGCTCAGCGAACTGGTGACCCGCTCCGGGCTCGACCACGCACAGACCCACCGGACGCTGGAGGCCTACGGCAACACCGGCAGCGCGTCCACCGCGCTCGCCCTGGAGGCCGCCGACAGCGGGGGACACCTGACCGACGGCGACCTGGTGCTGCTAGCCGGCTTCGGCGGCGGCATGTCGCTGGGCGCCGCGCTGCTGCGCTGGACGGGCACCCGATGACCACCACACCGCTCTTGACCGCAGGCATCACCCGGGTCGGCGTCGTCGGCTGCGGCACGATGGGCGCCGGACTCGCCGAGCTGTGCGCCCGCGCCGGCCTCGACGTGCGGATCGCGGTGTCGTCCACGGCCTCCGCGGACGCCGGCCGCGTCCGGATCGCTCGCTCGCTCGACCGCGCCGTGACGCGTGGCAAGCTCACCGCCGAGGACCGCGAGCACGCGCTCACCACGATCGCGTTCACCACCGCGCTCGACGACCTCGCGGACCGGCAACTGGTGCTCGAATCCGTGCCCGAGGACGAAAAACTCAAGCGTACGATCTTCGCGGCCCTCGACGCCGCGGTCACCGACCCGCACGCGGTGCTGGCCTCGAACACCTCCTCGATGCGCATCGCCACCCTCGCCGACCACACCGAACGCCCCGGCCGCGTCGTGGGCCTGCACTTCTTCAACCCGGTGCAGGTGCTCCCGCTCGCCGAGGTGGTCTCGGCACCGGACACCGACCCGCGCGCCGCCGCCACCGCCGAGGCGTTCGCCGCCGGCGTACTCGGCAAACAGGTGATCCGCTCCGCCGACCGCTGTGGCTTCGTGGTCAACGCGCTGCTGGTGCCGTACCTGCTCGCGGCGGTCCGGATGGTGCAGAGCGGCCATGCCGTCGCCGCCGACATCGACCGCGGCATGAAGCTGGGCTGCTCCCACCCGCTCGGCCCGCTGGAACTGACCGACCTGATCGGCCTGGACGTCATCGAGTCGGTAGCCGTGGCCCTGCACGCCGAGTTCGCCGAGCCGCTCTACGCACCCCCGGCGCTGCTGCGCGAGATGGTCGCCGCCGGCCGGCTGGGCCGCAAAACCGGAGGCGGCTTCTTCGACTACCCATCCTGACGGGTCACTGTTCGCGGTCCCGCGCGAGGCCGCTGCCACAACGACAAGACAGACCCTTCATGGGTACGCAAGGAAGCGCCGACCTGCGTCCTTCCGCTGTTCTGCCGGCTGCAGAACAGCGGCCGGACCGGACCCGACGACAACTACATTGAGTCATGACGATGACGACGCGCGCGGTCGCCTACCCGGCGGACGGTTTGACGATGATCGGGCACCTCGCGGTCCCGGCCGGCATCGGCCGCCGGCCCGCGGTGCTGCTCGGACCCGAGGGCGTGGGGCCCAGCGATGTCGAGCACCGCCGAGCCGATGCCCTCGCTGAGCTGGGATATGTAGCGCTGGCCTTCGACCTGCACGGCGGACGCTATCTGGGCGACCCCGAGGAGATGCTGGCGCGGTGCCTGCCACTGCTCGCTGATCCCGGCCGCATGCGGGGGATCGGTCATGCGGCACTCGACGTGTTGCGCAGCGAACCGCGGACCGACCCCGACCGGATCGCCGCCATCGGCTACGGCACCGGGGGCGCCATCGGGCTGGAACTCGGGCGCGACGGCGTCGACCTGCGCGCGATCGGGACGGTCAACGCACTGACCACGGGCCGACCGGGCGAGGCGGCGCGGATTCGCTGCCCCGTGTGGGCCGGGGTCGGGTCGGAAGACCCGATCATGCCGCCCGCGCAACGGGACGCGTTCACCGCCGAGATGCAGGCCGCGGGCGTCGACTGGCGCCTCACCGTCTACGGCGGCGCCTTGCACGCCTTCCATCACCCGCCGGTCGGCCACCCCACGGTTCCCGGCGTCGGCTACCACCCCCAGCACGCCCAGCGGGCCTGGCGCGACGTCCTCGCCCTGCTCGCCGAATGCCTGCCCGTGCCGGCGGATGCGGGGGCTTGAGCCCGGCCCGCGTCAGGCACTGACATCCTCCGGCCCCGGCAACCGGACGGTGACCGGAGCGCCCCCGATCTGCGATCACCGTGAACGCAAGGCCGACGAAGAGAACGGTGAGCCCGGCGAACCCGCCGGCACCGTACGTCGAAAGGGTTTTCCTCTTGCGCTCTCTGCTGCGTCGTTTCGCTCTGGCCGCCCTCATCGTCCCGGCCGCGGCCGGTGTCATGATGACCGCGTCGCCGGCCGAAGCGGCGCCGGCGAAGGCCAAGAGCGCCGAGCAGAGCCTGCAGGCCGACATCGTGCGCCTGACCAACGTCGAGCGCAGCAGCCACGGCTGCCCCGCCCTGACCGGCAACGCCGCCCTCACCCAGGCCGCCCGCGGTCACAGCACGTGGATGGGCACCACCGGCGCGTTCTCGCACACCGGCCGCAGCGGCTCCAACTTCGTGGCCCGCGCCAAGACCGCCGGGTATGCCAAGCCGTCCGCCGAGAACATCGCCTGGGGCTATCGCAGCGCCACCGAGGTCGTCAGCGCCTGGATGCGCAGCCCCGGACACCGCGCCAACATCCTCAACTGCAAGTCCACCACCGTCGGCGTCGGCGCGGTCTACGCCGCGAACGGCGCCCCGTACTACACCCAGGACTTCGGTTACTGATCCTCGCACCGATGCCCCGCCGCTCCCCCGAGCGCGGGGCATCACGCGTTGCCGTCCCGGCCGCCGCCCCGTGCGTGCTCGCCCAGCCGGATCGATGCTTCGTTCGTTGGCCGGCACACTGGCGTCGCTCAGTTCACCGCGGCTGAGACGGCGCCAGAATCGACCTCCCACCGCGGCGGCGTGCGGTGGACCCAGGCACACGTGATCCTGGGTTACGTGTTGGCGCCGCGGGCGGCCACCGGCCAGCGGTCGGCAAGTTCGCCTGCTGACACCACGATCAACTCGTCGGCCAGGTTGACGGTGGCGCAGACGTGGTTCGGGACCACCCGCACGGTGTCGCCGAGGTGGGGGAGGGGCGCGCCATCAGGGAAGACGACTGTGGCGTGGTGCTCGGAGAGAGCCACGATCCGCGCGTCCCGATGGTCCAGCAGGCGGCCGCCGCCGGTCGCCCAGGACTGTTGGTCGGCGCCGAGGACCTTGCTGCCCGCGTCCAGGATGATCCGCGGACCATTTCGGCTGACGACTGTGGACGTGACGGTCAGGGCCACCGCATCCCAGCCGCACGAGCCGAGTTCGGCCTGCTGGGCGTCACCGAAGACATACACGCCGGGGCGCAGCTCGGTGAGTGGGCCCGCGGTGGTCAGGGCGGCGGTCGGGGTGGAGCCGCCACTGCGGACGCCCGCGTCCAGGCCGGCGGCGCTGACCACGGCGGCCGCGGTGGTCAGCGCGGTCGCCTCGTCATCCGCGGCGCGCTGCTGGCGACCCGGGCCGTAGGCGTGACCCGGGAACGTGAAGACCCCGCGTACGAGTAAACCGGTCTTGTCGGCAGCGACCGCGAGGTCGGCGGCGGCCTCGGGTGCCACGCCGCTGCGATGATGTCCGCTGTCGACCTCTACCAGCACCTGCAGCCCGGGGACCGCGCGGGCCAGGGCTTCCGCGCTCGTCGCGGAATCGACGCCGACCTTCAGGTCCGCTCGGCTCGCGAGATCCCGCAGGCGCGCGGTGAGCTGGGCCGAGGGCCAGATGGGGTACGCGATGAACAGGTCGGTCAGTCCCGCGTCGGCGAAGATCTCGGCCTCCCGCACGGTGGCCACGGTCAATCCACCCGCGCCGAGTTCGACCTGCCGGCGGGCGATCTGTTCGCACTTGTGCGTCTTGGCGTGCGGGCGCAGCGTGAGCCCGAGCGTGGCGGCGTGACCGGCCATCGCGCGCAGGTTGCGATCGAGCACGTCGGCGTCGACGGTGGCGTAGGGCGTGGGCAGATCCGCGAGCAAGGCCGCCTCCTGAGTGGTTGTCAGATACTGATCATGTCGCGACGGCGGTGAGCGGGTTCGGGTCGCCGGGACGGGTGATCGGGGCGAGCAGCATGCCGGCGATGGCGTCGCAGAGGAAGTCGCCGACCGAGGCCCAGCGCGGGTCCTGCCCGTCGCGCTCGGCGCGGGTCTCCACCTCGGCCGCGGCGGTCACCATGATCCGGGTGATCAGGCTGGCCCGGGCGGTCACCACGGCACGGTCCAGGTGCTCGAGGCGGGCGCAGAGCGACTGCCGGATCAGCCCGGTGGCTGATGCCGCGTCGGTGGTCTCGGCCACCAGCGCGCGGATGCCGGGGTCGTTCAGGGCCTGGCTGAGGAACCGGGCGCGCCAGGACGGCCGGGGCAGCTGATCGAGAACGGTCATGGTCGGCATGACCAGGCTGCGGATGTCGCCGAGCACCGAGTCGGAGTACGCGAACATCGCGGCGCGCGGCGCGTCCAACTCGGTGGTGTGCCGCAGCAGCAGCGCGCGCAGCAGCCCGTCACGGCCGCCGAAGTAGTAGCGCACCGCGGAGTGGTTGGTGTTGCCGGCCTCGTCGGCGACCCGGCGGTCGGAGACCTGCGCGATGCCGGCCAGCGCGAAGAGCCGTTCCGCCGCGTCGAGCAGGGCGGTCCGGGCGGGTTCGGCGGGGTTCATCCGTTCTCCTTGGTACTCTCCCTGGAAAGTGTAAGTCACGTGACTTACGATGCCCCCGGAAAGCGAGGTAGCGATGAAAACAGTAATGGTGACCGCGCCGGGGCAGACCGCCGTGGTGGACGTCCCGGAACCCGCCGTCGGCCCGGCCGACGTGCTGGTCCGGATCCGCGCCTGCGGCATCTGCGGCTCCGACGGCCTCTACATCGCGGTCGGCGGTATCCCGCCCCGGCAGGGCGCCACCCCGCTCGGCCACGAGCCGGCCGGTGAGGTCGCGCAGGTCGGCGCGGCGGTGACCGGGATCGCGGTCGGTGACCACGTGGTGCTCAACCCGATGGCCTCCTCCGACGGCATCATCGGCAGCGGCGGCGCGCAGGGCGGGCTCTCCGACTTCGTGCTGATCAGGGACGCCGAGGTGGGCCGGCACCTGGTCACCGTGCCGAAGCACATCCCGTTCGAGGTGGCCGCGCTCAACGAGCCGATGGCGGTCGCCTCGCACGCGGTGAACCGGCTCGAACCGCAGGCCGGGCAGACCGCTGTCGTCTTCGGCGCGGGCCCGATCGGGCTGGGCGCGACGATCGGCCTCAAACTGCGCGGTGTCGCCCACGTGGTGGTCGTGGACGTGGTCGCGAACCGGCTGGCCAAGGCGCTGCGGGTCGGCGCGGACGCGGTGATCAACTCGGCCGAGGAGGACGTCGCCGAGCGGCTGCGCGAGCTGCACGGCGAGGCGCCCCGGCACTTCAGCCGCGGCGGCAAGCCCGGCACCGATCTGTACCTGGACGCGGCCGGGGTGCCGGCGGTGATCGAGACGGTGCTGGCCACGGCGAAGCACGGTGCGCGGCTCAGCGTCGTCGCTGTGCACAAGAAACCGATCAGCGTGGACTTCGGCGCGCTGCTGACCAGCGAGCTGACCATCGCGTTCGCGATGGGCTATCCGACCGAGATCTTCGAGGTCACCGAGGATCTCGTGGCGCACTGGGAGCGCTACGCGCTGATCGTCAGCGACCCGGTGCCGTTCGCGGAGGTGGGGCGGGCTCTGGAACTGGCCGCGACGCCCGGCGCGGCGGACAAAGTCGTCGTCACCTTCCCGGCCGCCTGAGTCGTCACCTTCCCGGTCTCGTGAAAGGACCGGTCTTCTGAGAGGCATCACCATGTCCGCAAGTGCTCTTCTCGTCATGGACGTGCAGCGCGCCGTCGTCGCCCGCTACCCCGACCCGGACTACCTCCCGCGCCTGCGCTCCACGATCGACGCCGCCCGTGGCGCCGGTGTCCCGGTGATCTACGTGAGCGTCGGGTTCCGCCCCGGTGGCCCGGAGATCAGCCCGCGTAACCGGATGTTCGGCCGGCTCGCCGGCGCGCCCGCCCACCCCGCCGCCGAGGAGGGGATGCAGGTCCACCCGGACGTCGCGCCCGAGCCTGGCGACATCGTCGTGGTCAAACGCCGGGTCAGCGGGTTCGCCGGCAGCGACCTGGAGATGGTGCTGCGGGCCGGCGGTTTCGAGCACCTGGTGCTCGCCGGCATCGCGACCAGTGGCGTGGTGCTGTCGACCCTGCGGCAGGCCGCCGACCTGGACTTCGGGCTCACCGTGCTCGCCGACGGCTGCCTGGACAGCGATGCGGAGGTGCACCGGGTGCTGACCGAGAAGGTCTTCCCGATGCAGGCCGACGTGGTGACCTCGGCCGAGTGGGTCGCCGGGCTCTAAAAGGCCGCACCCTGAAACGCCGCACCCTGAAACGCCGCACCCTGAAACGCCGCACCCTGAAACGCCGCACCCTGAAACGCCGCACCCTGAAA